>MVAA01000035.1 GCA_003266105.1 Methanosphaera sp. rholeuAM6 | reverse complement strand
GAACAGGAAAGATTAACGATATCCCTGTCCAACAGTTTACTGACAATGTTAGGATAACTGTTTCCACTGTGTGATGCACTTGCTCCCTGGGCTGTGGCACTGCCAAAAAACAATACGGGTGTTCTATTCTCGGCAGGATAATCCAACCTTTCAAAACAGCTTTCACTATCAATTCCCATATATAATTCTTCAATGGAATTGAAATTAGGCAGGAATATGCATAATTTGCCGTTTTCGGGAACAAGAATACTTTCAGCAAATGTATCTAGGGCATTGTTGGGTGCAAAAACAGTTCTATGGGAATATTTGTCTTCTTCAATTCCATAAACGTCAAAAGCAAAAGAACCCCAATTAACTATTTTAAGAGTGCTCCATCTTCTTTTTAGCTTTACCTTAAATATTAGTCTTGTCGAATCCGTACTGAAGCGTAAACGAACGCCACATCCTGAGTTGTGGTAACTGCTCATTTGGGTTATTGCATCGGCACTAAAATTATTAACCTCTTCAATAACAGGAGTGGGAAACTTGGTAAAATCCAGATAATCCTTCTCATTGTATACAGTACCATAGAATAATTCCGGATGTTCAAACAGGTTAACGTAACGAAGTCCACTCTCGTTATAACTGTTCAATGAATCATTGATGTCGTTTAAGTATTCCATTTTATAAGCTCCTAATTCTTTCCTCTAATTTTCGTGCAACAATAACATTTCCGGAATCGTTTATGAAATGTCCACTGTAGGTACAGTAATCCGCATGTTCATCATCATGGAGAAATGAATAATCCACCCAATAAATGTTGTTTTCCTCTAATTCCTTAAGAAGATGATACCCATAACTTTTCTTGTATTTCTTGAACTCTGGAATGGCCGACCAGCAGACAACTTTTTTACATTTACTGCTCATCAGTACAAGAACTTTCTTCAGATAATTTTTAACAATTTCATCATCCTGATTTGAATAATCCACTTCCAGCAATCCAAAATCGTATTCATCATCCTTTTTAGCCAATATGTCAGAGACCTTCCTCATATAGTTTTTGTCATTAACCGTTGCGTAGTCAACTGATGCATTCATCTTACGGGCAAGTATGTTGGGAAATGTCATGCCCGATGTTGTACAGCCTATCCCATGACTTGTTAAACCTCCAACAATCAGTAAGTTCAAATCGGTTGAAACGTTTCTTTTTTCCAGAATGCTTCCATCAAAACTTTCAACTTCCAGATTTTCAAGAGTGTTTAATATCGGCCCGTAAATCATCACTTCATAGCTTTCGCCCTTACTGACAAGATGATTCATGAAAAGGGTTGTGTCAAATCTTTCAGTAAAGCTTTCAAGATTATACCATTTCTCATCATTCGTTTTTCTGAACAATAACGTTAAACCTTCATGTGCAGGCAGTCCTACATGAGGAAAGTATCCGGTTATTTTGTCGGATATGCTGAAGTTTATTCTGATTTTCTGACTATCGCTAACGAATCTGAAAACTTGATGTGTTTGAGGTTTATTGTTATTATCAACTAATCTTAATTTCATATATTCATTCCTCAATTCTTTGTAACTTATGACTTATAATATTCATCCAATATCTTTATGTTTATCTCCGGAAACTCTTTTAACAATGCTTCAAGCTGTTCATCATTATGATGCTCATTATATGACCATAACGTGTCCTTATTAAATAATATGTCTCTTGCAGGGTTAACGTACATTATGTCATATAGGTTGTCCTTAACTGTACGGATTTTTGTACCGTTTAACACTGCCATTGCCCAGAACCAAATGTCGTCACCGGTAGGACATACCCTGTCGTAAACATCAGTATTGAAAATCATGTCGGACAATGAATTGGGAGCAAACAAAGTACCTCCACCTGTAGTGAAGAAGTTTAAGAAACTTGCATCCTCTTCATTCTCGGAAACTTTCCATACCAAATACCTGTCTATGACATTATCGCTGAAGGATATTTTACGTGATCTGTGCGTAACAATCTCGTTAGGATATTTTTCATGATGTTTAATAAGTTTTTCAAGCCAATCTTCAGGATAATACAGGTCATCATCTGCCGTAACGATAACGGAATCAGGATATTCTTTTAAAGATGGTATGAGCTTTTTATAGGATTTTATGCTGTCACACCATCTGATTATCAGGCCATGTTTAAGAAATTCTTTTAATTCACTGGGCAAATCACTTTCTCTGTTGGGAAACTCTTCCTTGGATAACCATAAAACCAATTTATCCGGTTTGATTTTCTGATTTAACAGGGAATAGATGGTGTATTTGACTTCAGAGATTCTTTTAGGATAACTTGTCAATGAAACAATGACTTTTTCATCCCTGCATTCACAGTTTAATCCATAGGAATTGAAGTTTTTAATTTCTTCATCCATTTCAAATCTGTTGATGGCCTGGGGTTGCCAAATCTCTTCATTGACTTTAATAATTCCTTCATACATTCCCTTGTTAACAAGATAAACCAGAGGATTTTCATCTTCTCCAATACCTGTGAATGTTCTATAATACTGTGTGTCAAATATTTCACATGGATTAAGATTTTTAAGATGACCAAAGAAAATATAGTGCATTAATGGATCTATTTCCGGTTCAAATTCACATTGGGCAAGATAATAATCTTCATCAAACAGATTGTATTCAAGAATTTTATTGTAGGCTTCAAAGCCATCATAATTCCTTTCGGCAATATCATGACATATTCTATCCAATATTTCAACATTTTCCTGACTTAAATTCTTATTCTGATTAAATCGTTTATTATAAAGTCCTTTCAATGAATGTTTAATATTGGTATTGTTAAAATCACTCATGATATTATATTGTTGCTCTTAAAAGATAAATTTTTATTGTTCAAAACAGGTTCGGTTATTCTGATGAATAATGCTTCAGCAACTTGGAATAAGATATATTATATACTATTTTTTTCATATAATTAATTATCTAGAGCTAATCGGATAATGAATTATTAATCATAATGGTTTTTTTCTAAGGAGTATGAGGTTATGGTAAAAATATCAGTTGTAATGCCTGTTTATAATGCTGAAGATTACCTGGAAATGTCTTTAAAAAGCGTATCAAATCAGGAAATCAAGGATATTGAATTAATATGCATCAATGATGGTTCAACGGATAATTCCACAAACATCATTAACAAGTTCGCAAAAGACAATGACTTTATAAAAGTTATCAATCAAGAAAACTCGGGTACGGCATGTGCACGAAATAATGGGATGAAAAATGCGGCAGGTGAATATATAGCATTCCTTGATGNNGCTGAAATTGTAGGGGCAAATCTTAAAAGAATAAAACCTGATGGAAGCCTGGAAGAAAACTATGATTATATTAACGCTCCATTTACTTATTTTGATGAACAAAAGGTTATCACTCCAAAGGAATATGGGATTCCGTGGGCTTTCTACAAAAACATTTATAAAAAAGGTTTTATTGAAAAGCACAGTATAGAATTTCCACAATTGTCCAGGGGACAGGATCCTATTTTTCTATCGGAAGTACTCTCCAAAGTGGAAAGAATTCCCGTAATTGATGTTGACTTATACGGTTATAATCATTCTGCAGGTGGTGGAGTTAACATCAAAGTAAATGATTATCCCAAAAAGAGGGATTATGTCCAACATTTTATACAGACATTTGAAATTCTTGAAAATAATGGATTTACAGAAGCATTGGATGTATATAAGAAGGAATTTATTGATTATATTAACTTCAGACAAAATATCAATGATGAAGACATTCAAAAAATACTGAGGGAGTCCACAGAATTGGAATCCTATTTCACAATGGATGACTACGGTTATCTCATTATTGATTTAATAAAAAATCCGCCACAACAAACGGATACGGAATACGCAACGATAAAAAGATGTTTGTTCGAGGAAAGCATGTTGGAAAACACGTTTATCGACATTTACAGATTAAAGGAATATTCTAAAATATCGGAAAAATCAGCAACCGATGAAAACATGCTAAAATCATCATTCAAACAATTGAAGGATATTGAAGAATATACTTTTGAGGACAAGAGAAAAATAAATTCAACAGTAGGAAAATTACAAAAGCAAATCAAACATTATATCAAGTCAAACGATGAAATATTAACCTCTAACAGTTGGAAAGTAACTGGAGCTTTACGCTCTCTAAAACATAAATTTTAAGGATCAGTGAAAGCAATGGCTGAAATAACTTTAATAATGCCAGTTAAAAATTGTGACACCTCTTTAGTGCAATCTTTACGAAGCATAATAAATCAATCTTTAGAAGATTTTGAACTAATTTGCATTGATGACAATTCATCGGATAATTCTCTTCAAATACTCAATTATCATTCAATAAACGATAAAAGAATCAGGGTATATCAGAATAAGGATAATCTGATGGAACTGTTAAATAGAATAATATGCAACGCTAGCGGCGAATACATACTCTTCGTTGATTCTTTAAACATGCTTTCGGAAAACACTCTGGAAAAGATATATGTTCAGGCAAAGATAACCCAATCCGATTTGCTAATTTCCAGTCCGTCCAATGAAAGACATGAGGAAACATTCAAATATCTCTCCAGAATTGTTGGAAACAACACATTCAATCATCAGAAAATACATGAAATAATCTTTGATGTATATGACAATCCGTTTAATGTACTCTACAGTAGGGACATGTTAATTGACAGCAGTATTAGATTCAACGACAATCATGATGACCACGAACTATTTTTCTACAAAGCACTCATAAAATCGGAAAGAATTACATATACCGAGGATAAACTCTACAAAACAAACAATAAACCATCATTGCCAGAGGATTCACAGTTCAATGAATACATCATAACACAAAACAGTGTACGGGACTTCTTTACAGGTCAGAACTATGCAACCGAAGCAAACAACAATAAAATCATCAAAACAAAAACAAAATATGAGAATCTACCATTCAATCTTAAAAAGGAAGCTTTCAAAATACTCAGAAATGATTACATGAAAAAATTGGACGAGAATGAGCAATTCATAGAATCTCTCTCAAACAGCAATAGAAAGGTTTTTGAACAAATAATAATCTCTCAAACACCGGAAGAATACGAATTACTTAAACAGGTGTATAACGACAAGCGACATATAAATTTCATGAATCGTTATAGCGTAATTTTAAANNAAAATCTTCAGACTAATTTAAGTGATAAATATGCTAAAAGTATCAGTTGTAATACCGGTATATAATGTTGAAGAATACTTGGAGGATTGTCTCAAATCAGTAATCAATCAAACATTATCCGATATTGAAATCATATGCGTAAATGATGGATCTACCGATAATTCATTGGAAATTCTCAACAAGTATTCACATAAGGACGGTAGGATTAAAATAATTTCCCAGGAAAATCAGGGACATGCTGTTGCAACAAACATTGGAATGTCTCATGCTAAGGGAAAATATTTGTTTTTAATGGATTCTGATGACATAATTAAGTATAATACATTGGAATTAACATATAACAAAGCAGAAGAATGCAATGTGGATTTTGTACTGTTTAAGGCAATCAACTATGATCATCAAAGCAAGGAGTATTATGAAACCAAATCATACAGTATGGATGAAGTATACGAAAAAGTCAAAGACAACATATTTAATTACAGGGATGTGGAAGACCTGTTATTCACAATATCAGTAACGCCATGGAGTAAACTGTACAATCGCAGGTTTATACGGGACAACAACATCATATTCCCTGAAGGATTGATTTTTGATGATAACATATTCTTCTGGGAAGTACTGTTCAATGCGGAAAAGGTAGTCTTTTTAAACGAATTTCTATTCACACGCCGATATTATTCAACATCATCTACCAACAATGGGGATTTAAGGTTTCTGGATTCTATAAAAATAAACGAATTGATATGGGAAACGTTTGAAAAGTATAATCAGTTTGAAACCCATAAGAAAACATTGTACAACAGTAGGGTATTGTCATTGTATACCCGTTTCACAAAAATTAAAGACGAATACAGGAACGTCTTCTTCCAGCAAATGAAGAAATCCTACATGAAAATCTTGGAGGATGAACAATTGTTCAATGATTTCATGGAAAACCTGACGGAATACAACAAAAACATTTTCATACAGGTATTAAGCACGGAAAATAGTGATGATTTCCTACTGCTGAGAGATACGTACAGTTCAATTCTAAAGGATAGGGAGGTAAACTAAGCATGTCCGAAACGGAACCTAAAATATCAGTCATATTGCCTTCCTATAATGTAAGGGAATATATAGAACAATGTATTGAAAGCGTATTCAATCAGACATTCAAGGATATTGAAGTAATATGTGTTGATGCCGGAAGTACGGATGGAACATTAGAGATATTGAAGGGATACGTTGATGAATATCCCAATCTGAATATCTTCCTGTCAAACAAGAAAAGTTATGGTGCACAGATTAATCAGGGACTGAACAATGCTAACGGTGAATACATATCAATAATAGAAACCGATGATTACGTGGATCCAAACATGCTGGAATCATTATATGAATTAACACAGTTCGGCTATGTTGACATTGTAAAAAGCACATTTTATCATTTGTATGAAAATGGTGATGAAAGAAAGCTTAAGGTTGATGAAGTAAAGCGAAATCTTCCTGAAGGAAAACTCTTCAGGGCAGTAAATCAACCGGTATTTTTTGATGGACATCCATCAATATGGTCGGCAATCTACAGGAAAAGCTTTCTTTTCAACAACAACATTAACTTCATTGAAGAGGAAGGTGGTGGATGGGTGGACAATCCGTTCCTTTTTGAAACGGCTCTTAAGGCAGATACCATCATATATACGAATAGGCCTTACTATTATTACAGAGAAAGCAATGAAAATTCATCCTCAAATAACCTGAAGGACCTCAGCATACCTTCAAGAAGAATTAGTGACATGTTTGATGTTCTGGATAAATGCGGATGTGAAGACACGCAGATTATTGAAAGCTTATACAGAAGACTATTCAGATATGTTGAAATAACGCTTGAAAACAACGATAACGATCTTGAATCACTGGATTATAAAACATGCAAATCATTATATGAAGCGTTAAACAGGGTTGATGAAGATTATGTTCATAATCAACTGTCAAATAAACAAAAACAGTATTATTACAGCTTGTCTTCACCATTGATATTATCCAAGTTCAAGCAAGAGTAATTATCCTCTCCAATAACCATTTCTTTAAAGATTCACCCCCATTTTAAGAACTCTTATTTTTTTCCCATCACTAAAATTATATTCTAATTCTTACAGATATAATAACATAATCTATAATAATGTAATATTATAATCATAACGAATTAGGAGATATTTTATAAAATGAGTAGTAATGAAATTCCAAAGGATTATGATCATACAAAAGAAGAAAAGCTACAGGACCTGTGGCAAAATGAAAACACATACCGTTTCATTGGTGACGGAACAAGGCCGACATACATAATAGACACGCCGCCACCTTATCCAACGGGTAAACTGCACATGGGACACGTACTAAACTGGGTATACATGGACATAATCGCAAGATACAAAAGAATGAACAACTACGACGTACTCTTCCCACAGGGATGGGACTGTCATGGACTGCCAACTGAAGTAAAGGTTGAGGAAATACATGAAATCAAGAAAAATGATGTTCCAAGGGAAACATTCAGGGACTACTGTATAGATCTGACCCATGACAACATCGAGAAAATGAGAAAACAAATGCTCAGCATGGGATACTCACAGGACTGGAACCACGAATACATTACAATGCTTCCGGAAAACAAGAAAAGAACGCAGTTATCATTCCTCAAACTATACAATGAAAACATGATTTACCAGGACATCCACCCAATCAACTGGTGTCCACGCTGTGAAACAGCAATAGCATTTGCAGAAGTGGAATACAAGGATAACACAACCAAACTGAACTATGTTAACTTCCCGGCAACAGACGGAACAGGTAATGCAACAATAGCAACAACCAGGCCTGAACTGTTATGTGCATGTGTAGCGGTAGTAGTACATCCAGAAGACGAAAGATACGAATCACTTCATGGTAAGACAGTAACATTACCAATCTACAACAGAGAAGTAAAAATTATCACGGACGAATCTGTAGACCCGGAATATGGTACTGGAGTGGTAATGATCTGTACATTCGGGGACAAAACCGACGTTGAATGGGTAACAAGATACGATCTTGATGTCATTGATGCAATAAGTGAAGATGGATTAATGCTGCCTGTATCCGGTAAATATGAGGGAATGGCAATAAAAGAATGCAGACAGGCAATAATAGAAGACCTTAAAAATGAAGGATTCCTCATAAAACAGGAAGATGTAGACCAGAACGTTGGGCTCTGCTGGAGATGTAAAACGCCAATCGAGATAATGACCAAAAAACAATGGTTCGTAGCAGTAAGCAAAATGCAGGAAGACATTGTTGAACAGGCAAAAAGCATGAGATGGATACCTGGACACATGTATCAGCGATTGGAAAACTGGGCAACAAGTATGGACTGGGACTGGTGCATATCAAGACAAAGAATCTTTGCAACACCAATACCTGTATGGTACTGTGATGACTGCCATGAAGTAGTGCTTCCAAGCGAAGAACAGCTACCGATAGATCCTACAATAGACACGCCGGATCATGCATGCAAATGCGGATGCAACACATTCACAGCAGAAGAGGACGTTCTCGACACATGGATGGACAGTTCCATAACACCATTGACTGTAGCAGATTGGCCAAATCCTGGATGGGAAAAAGTCTATCCATCAACACTAAGACCACAGGGACATGACATAATCAGAACATGGGCTTTCTACACCATAATGCGTTGCTATGCACTGACGGGAGAAAAACCGTTTGATGAGCTTGTAATAAACGGTATGGTATTCGGTGAAGACGGACACAAGATGAGTAAATCATTGGGAAATGTAATAGCACCCGAAGAGGTAATCACTGAATATGGGGCAGATGCCCTCAGGCTCTGGAGTGCAAACAGTGTACCGGGATCCGATGTGCCATTTGCATGGAAGGATATCAAGCACGCATACAAATTCCTAAGAAAATTCTGGAACGCTTTCAGATTCATAAGCATGCACCTTGATGAAAATGTTCCAACAGAACTGTCACAGGACAACATAATAGACAGGTGGATACTGTCAAAACTCAACAGACTAAACAACACAGTAACACAGGCATTTGAGGAATATAACTTCGCAACAGCTGAACAGGCAATATATGACTTTGTATGGCATGATTTCTGTGATGANNATACATTGAAGCAGTAAAATACAGGCTATACGAAGACACAACATCAACACAGGATGCAAAATACACCCTTAAAAAGGTTATAGAAACAGTACTTGCACTAATGGCACCTATCACACCATTCTTTGCAGATGATGTAAGTTCATATCTTGGAAACAGTTCCTTTGAATTACATAATGGAGGATGGCCTGCTGTTGAGAAAGACATGATAAGTGACGACATTGAACTAACTGGAAGTTATGCAATAGACATTATTGATGAACTGAGAAGATACAAATCATCACATGGAATACCATTAAATCAGCCATTGAATACAGTGAACATATACACTGGGGATGTTGAAAAGGTAGAATCCACAATAGATGATATTAAAAACACAAACAAGGTTGAAAATATCACGGTTCAGGATGGAAAACCGGACTTGCATGAAAAGGTTATCAGCATAGAACCTGTAATGAGCAAAATCGGTCCGGAATTCAAACAGGACGCAAAGAAAATCATAGACTACATAGAAAACGTTAACCCTGAAGAAATCATGCAGGAAATCAGAACAACAGGTAAGGCACAAGTGGATGATGTGGCATTTACAATAGACCATATAACATCGGAATCGGAACTTGTAAGTAAAACCGGTGAAGTTGTAGACATAATAAAAACAGAAAACTATGAAATATTACTGGAAGTTCAACAATAAGATGAACTTCTACCCAAAATTACTACTCAATCATTTATTTTTTTTTTATTTAACATTATTATTTTCTTATTTGGAGACTTTTTTATGGATTTAAAAGTAGAAAAAGTGGAAAAAGTATCAGGAACAATTAAAGCACCAGCATCCAAAAGCTACTCCCATAGGGCATTCATAGCAGCTGCTCTGGCAGAAGGAGAATCGGTACTAAGAGATCCGTTATACTCAGAGGACACCCTGGCAACACTGGAAGCATGTGAACAGTTGGGAGCATTATTTCAAAGATACCCTGACAAATGCATAGTGCAGGGAACGGCAGGATACATAAGAACACCGGAAAACGTTATTGATGTTAAAAACTCCGGTACAAGCGTCAGAATATTAAGTAGTGTGGCTGCAATAGCACCAAGAGCAAACTACACAATATTCACAGGAGATGAATCACTAAGAAAACGACCGATGCAGGATTTAATAGATGCCCTGGAAAACCTGGGAGTATCAATCCACTCATCACAAAGTAATGGAACACCACCAATCATTGTAAAGGGAGGATTTGATGGGGGACAAACGGATATAAAGGGAAACGTCAGCAGTCAGTTTATATCATCAATCCTGATAGCAGCACCATACTCTAAAAAACCGGTAACGCTGAATGTACGTGGAACATTCGTATCCAAACCATATGTTAACATGACACTATCTGTACTAAACAAGTTCGGAATAGAATTTGAATACGACACAACAAACCAGCCCGAATACTCATCGTACTACATAGAGCCACAGAAATATGAATGTGCCGATTACACAATAGAGGGAGATTACTCATCGGCATCATACATACTGGCACTGGCAAGCATGATACCATCAGACATAACAATAAAAAATCTCTACAAGGACTCCATGCAGGGAGATAAACTAATTGTAGACATAATCAGAAAAATGGGGGCAAAGGTGACGGTAAACGAATCGGAAATACACATACAAAGTGACGGAAAATTAAATGCATTTGACATAGACCTGTCCAATGCACCGGATTTGCTTCCAACAGTAGCAGTACTGATGGCACAGGCAAAAGGGACATCCAGAATAACCGGAGTGGAACATGCAAGATACAAGGAAACAGACCGGGTACATAACTGTGCAATAGAACTTGAAAATGTTGGAGTTGAAGTGGAGGAAATGCAGGATGGAATAATCATCAAGGGACAGCCAACAGGTGGAAATGTGGATTCACACATGGATCATAGGATGGTAATGGCATTCTATATACTCGGATTAAAAATAGGAAACATAAGCATCAAAGACGCATCCTGTTATGATGTTTCATTCCCGAACTTCCTGGAAGTAATGAATAAAATAACAAGCTAAGGGTGGTATGCACCATGAAAGAGAACATGAAAGGAAATTACACAACAGAAGAAATAATATCAATAGTAGACCAGTTGGAAGAAATATTTGAAAGAAGAACATTTGAAGACCAGACACCATATGAAGTACTTGTAAGAACAATTCTTTCACAAAGAACAAGGGATGAAAACACAGACAAGGCAACGGAAAGCCTATTTTCAGTGTATCATACAATGGAAGAAATAGCTGATGCACCGGTAGAGGAAATAGCAAAACTGGTAAAGCAGGCAGGTTTCTACAATGTTAAGGCCGGAAGAATAAAGGAAGTTTCAAATATACTGCTGGAGGAATATGATGGAATAGTGCCTGATGATATTGATGAACTTGTAAAACTTCCTGGTGTAGGACGAAAAACAGCAAATTGCGTATTGGTATTCGGTTTTCAGGAGGATGCAATACCTGTAGATGTCCATGTACATAGAATATCAAATCGTCTTGGTCTTGTTCATACAAAAGAGCCAGAAGAAACGGAAGAAGTCTTAAAAGAGATTGTTCCACAGGAATACTGGTTGCCAATCAACGATTTGATGGTACAGTTCGGTCAAAACATTTGTAAACCGATAGGTCCACAGCACATGGAATGTCCATTCACTGAATTATGTGAAATGTACAATCAGGAACTGGAATAAAAATCTGATATAAAAATAGTCATTTGAAAATATTAATTAAAAAAAGGTGGATATTCATTATTTCTCTAAAAGTAGAGAAAATATGTGTTTGAGGTTTATCTTTTTAGATTTTTAACCTCTTCAATGAATAAGTTTAAAACTTCTTCCTGTAATCCTTCAACAAATTTAAGTGATCCTGCCACTTCGTGTCCTCCACCATCAGCACCGGCTTGCGGAATTTCTTCCTGTATCTTGGTTATCACATTGTTCAAGTTAAATTCAAACTCGTTTTTAATAACTTCGGTTGCTCTGAGAACTGCAAAGTCAGGCCCATTTGCCAAGGTCATTATAGGTTCGTCTTCACTTTTTTCCTGTACAAGTTTATCATGCACGTATCCCGTTGTTTTTCCTGGAGCAGGGTAAGTGAATTTATGAGCGTATTTTTCAACGTCTAACCGGTTTAGCTGAATACCGTTATCGAAGTATACAGTTTCAACGTTAGGCATTGCTGCTTTAAGCTGTGTATTTACACGTTTATCGGATTCATCCATTAAAACGTTAAGTAATTCTTCCTGACGTTCCTTGTCTTCAAGACCGAGAATAGTGTTCATAACACCTCTTCCGTTCATGAATCTGAGGAAGTAAGCTTCAAAGTCTACGCATGTTGCAACTTTATCAAGGTCTTCACGTGAGTATCCTTCTTCTTCTGCAATTTTAAGGTATTGATCTACTTCCATACATTCTGCATGGTCTCCTACTGCTGCAATACCTGGGAAGTGTCTTATCATTGGTCTTACATCAGGGTTTATCATACCTGCCAGTTCTACTGCCAATGCACCTGCTGTAAGCTGTGAATCTCCACCAACAAGATAAGGATTTACGTGTATATCAACATAATCATCTATTAATGCTCTACCATTTTCAACTTCACCAGGATAATGGTGGTCTACAACGATAGATTCTATGCCATATACCTTTGAATGTCTTAGGGCTGCCACGTCTTCTTCTGTTGAACCGTTATCCAATAGTACTAGTAACGGAAGCTTTTGTCCATGACGTTCGGCATCTTCCAATGCATAGGATAAGTCTTTAACAACATCTTCCAATTCATAGAAAGGTGCTTTACTAGGTGAACGTTTAAAGAAGTGCCATTCGGCATCCGCATCATTACTTTCTGCTCTTAGCAATGGAATAACTGCCTGTTCTACTGCAACTCCTGCACATATACCGTCTGCATCTGCATGATGACGCACAAGAATGCTTCTACCGTCAAGTATTGCTTTACGGATAGCTTTAGCTGCCAATGCCAGTTTAGGTCTTAGTAAATCCAATATTTCACTTTCCACCATAACACTGGTATCTTCAGGTTCGGCTTTTTTGTCCATTGCCTCAGAGACAATTCTTCTGAATTCCTCTTCTTCATCATCTTCAAGTTTCTCAATATTTTCCGATTCAATCTGAATCTTTCCGCCGTGTAATGAAACTTCACCAAGAATTTCAACAACATCTTCAACTTCAAGATCAGGATACATTCTAACTCCAGGCTCGTTGAAGGCTGCTGCCCAGGTAATGTCACTTTCATCACGTACTGTGAAAATTGTCGGTCCACTTGTCTGTTGTATTTGAATTATTTCTCCTTGGATGGCAACGTTGCGTCCAAGATTATCCTCTGATAAGTCAGCTATTTTTGTTCGTTTCACGTTTCTTTTTACTTTAATTATTTCATAGTCATTACCAAACTTGGTTTTGGAATAGGTTAAATCAACATCCATCTTGCCTTTATGAGGCTTGATTTCGGATATTTTAACAACAATCCGGTCACCAACTTTTTCTTTGGCATTTCTTGTTCTAAGCAAACCGTATACGCTTTTACTTAGACTTACAAAGAATCCGTATTTTTCTACTCTGGTAATGACTCCTTCATAGTCACTTCCTATTTCAAGGTCTTCTATCTGACATGAAGGATTTAATACATACACTATTGGTTTGTTACCATTTTGTGATGTATTGTTGTATTTTACCATAATTTTATCTCCTTTTGATTTAGGAAAGACCGTAAAATCATTTCCTAATTTGACAATATATTAATAAATTTGTCAGGATATTGTTCTTCTAATAGTTTACGTTCATCTGAACAGTTTGTAGCATTAATCATTAACTTGTTTGAATTGGCAAAGTATTGTAATGCTAATGATGGATTGCTATTAACGTAATTCAATCCATTGAACATTTCAACAGTGGCATTAATCTTGCAGTCCAACTCGGATAATGTGTAATTAAGATATTTAACCTGTAAGCTTTGATTGTTATTTCTTGCCTTGTTAATTGCATCTGTTGTACTTTCATTAGCCAGCATGTATTCCTTGTATGATTCGTTGATGTGTTGAGTTGTAAGGGTATAATTTTTTGAGTTAAGATAAGTTACCGCTTGATTATACTCATTGTTTCCATTTTGCATGTGTGAATTAATGTATGGAATTTCAGTATCTGCCTTATTAATCTCAGAAATATATACATATCCTGCTATAATTACCAACAAAACGAGTATACTTCCAATAATTAATTTTTTGTTCATATAAAGTATCCTATTATAATTTTTTTTAACAATCAATATTTATGTATTTTTTAGTTTAAATACTTGGATAGAATTTTTTTTTTAACAAAAATTTTAAAATCAGAATTTGTAAAAATGGGGGTTAAAAGAGAGTAAAATTATTTTACTCTAGTGAATGTTACATTATTTCTATAGCTGCCATATGCACTTGATGCACCGACAACAATTGTAACGCTGTCAATTTGTTGAATGTTTCCCAAATTAAGTGTCATGGCAATTTTACCGTTTTCAATGATTGTGGTCATTTGACCTTTATATTTCACGGTTTTACCATTAACCTTAATGTTGATATGGCTTTCTCCAAGGATAACATTGCCCTTATAATCCTTAATTTTTGCTTCTATTCTCAACTGTTTGGATGTAGTATTTACTGCAACTTTAGTTGTATCAACATTAATGCTGCTTCTTGCAACAGTGAATTTTGTGGAAGGCTGTTTAGGAGTATTGTATTCTGGACCATAGAATGAAGAGGATACAGTATAGTATCTTTCGTTATTGTCTTTATCGTATCCGGCCATACCTGCAGGAACCACATAGTTATAGGTTGCAACACCATTTTTAACCTGGGTTTTAATCTCATTGCCTTTACTGTCTTTAAGGGTTTTGCCGTTGATTTTAAAGATTACATAACTTTTATCATTTTCCATGACTGCCTTTCCAGTTTTAACGTCAATGATTTTAGCAGTAAATGTAATTGTCTTGTATTGCTGTTGTCTTGAAGGGTTAACACTTACGCTAAGTGTTGCATTTCTTAAAGCAACGGAAGATTTTATTACTGCAGATTTGTTTGAAGCAAAACCGTCGGTACCACTATATGTAGCACTAATGTTTTTCATTTTACTTAATTCTGCAGGTGCTTTGAAACTGTAAGTTGCAACACCATTTTTAACACTGACTTTTCTGGAATTTGCATTACCACTAATAGTATCGGTAGTTTTAAGGGTTTTACCATTGATTTTAAAGACTACAGTACCCCCGGTAACTTTTGTGCCGTCAACAGATTTAACGGTTGCCGTTAATTTAATGGTTTCTCCAACAGTTCCTGAAACTTTGGAAACAGTAACAACAGTTGCTTTAGTTACTTTAGGAACACTGTCTTTGAATATGTTCTTTTGAACATTTGCACCAGTACCGCTAAGGTAAACAGTTCCATAATATTTTGTTGTACTTACGTTAACATTGTCTTTAACAGTATTTTTTGAACCATAATCAATTATGGCCTTA
>MVAA01000046.1:780-3559 GCA_003266105.1 Methanosphaera sp. rholeuAM6 | reverse complement strand
AATCTCAAATTGAAAATAACAAAGATGCTGTTAAAACATCAAAATTAAAACAACAGCTAGCAAATAATATTCAAAAAGAAGATTCTAAGAGTGATGCAATAGAAAAACAAGAAAAAAATGTAAATATGAAAGATTATGTCAAATCTCTAGAAAAAAATATAGATGATGATGACGATTTTTATGTATTGGAAGAAGTTGTTGTAGAAGATGAACCTGTTGAATCTAAAGAAGAACATACTGATTCAACTCTCTCAGAATCTGCTGATGAAAATAAGGAAGAAATAGATGATGAAAAAACACAAAAAGAAAATGAAATTATAAAAGAGTTAAATGAAGTGGATGATATTATAGATGAAGATATTGATTTGGATAGGGTAATCAACGAAGAAAAATCAAAAGAAGATAAATCTGAAGATACCACTACTGACAAATTAAATAAACCTGCAGAAGCGGATGAAAAGAAAACTTCTGATGAATCAGAAGCTGAAAAATCTGAACAACCCGAAGAATCTAATAAAATTGAATTGTTGGATGAACCGGAATTACTGGTTGAATTGAACAGTCCTGTTGTGGAAAATAATGAAGAACCAAAAGTAAAAATTGAACTCGAAGAAGAACCAACAGATGATCCGGAATTAAAGGAAAAACAACAAGAAAAAGAACCTGTTGGGTCCGAAATTCAAGAAGATGAATCTGATGAGTCGGAAATTCAAGAAGATGATGTTAGTTCAGAAATAAATCAGATGAAACAAGAAGTATTCGAGGATATTAATTCCATTCAAAATGAAATCTCTTCCGATAACCAAAACTTTACGCAATATATTCCTACACAAAGACAACTTGACCCTGTTGACCAGATTAGAAGGTATCATGAGTTAAAAGAAGATGGAATTATCACAGAAGAAGAATTTGAACTTAAGAAAAAACAGTTACTGGACATATAATGGTGAAAAATAATGAATAAATTTAATATTGTTGGGGCAATATTAGGTTTTGTACTTGTACTGACAATAATTGTTGTTTTCATAGCATATTTGTTAGTAGGATTTTAAAAAATAACACAAAATAATATATAAAAAAATTTATAAGGTGAAAAGATAATGAATACTCCATGGGTTGAAAAATACAGGCCGAAAACTTTGGATGATGTTGTAGGACAGGAACAAATAGTTTCAAGATTGAAGAGATATGTTGAGGAAAATTCCATGCCAAATATAATGTTCACGGGACCTGCAGGTATTGGTAAAACAACATGTGCATTAGCATTGGCAAAAAGTTTATTGGGTGAATACTGGCAACAGAATTTTTTAGAATTGAATGCATCTGATGCAAGAGGTATTGACACAGTAAGAAATGAAATAAAAAGTTTCTGTAAATTAAAAGCAGTAGGTTCACCATTTAGGATAATTTTCTTAGATGAAGTGGATAATATGACAAAAGATGCACAACAAGCTTTACGTCGTGAAATGGAGATGTATACAAAAACGTCTTCATTTATATTGTCATGTAACTATTCATCAAAAATTATAGATCCTATTCAATCAAGATGTGCAATCTTCCGTTTTGCTCCAATTAAAGCATATGAAATAATTAACAGGCTAAAATATATTGCAGAACAGGAAGGAATTGAAGCAGATCAGACAGCATTGGAAAACATTGTTTACTTCACTCAAGGGGATATGAGACGTTCTATAAATATCTTGCAAGCATCAACAACAAAAGATAAAAAAATTACCGAGGACGCTGTTTATGAAGTTATCAGTAGAGCAAAACCAAAAGATGTTAGAAAAATCATTAATAAGGCACTCGACAAGGATTTTCTTGGTGCAAGAGATTTATTAAGGGACATTCTTATAGTTGAAGGAATAAGTGGGGATGACTTAATAACTCAACTATATCAGGAAGTTACTGAAATGTCAAAAGAAGGTTTAATAGATGAAGAAAACTTTGTAAAATTGATGGAATATATGAGTGAATGTGATTATAGAATCAGGGAAGGAGCTAATCCAAGACTTCAATTGGAAGCTTTAATCAGTAAATTTTTATTAGTTAAATAAGGTTGCATTAAATTGAAATGGGTAGAAAAATATTCACCTAAAAGTTTGGGTGACGTACTTGGAAATGCTAAAATAAAAGCAGAGATAGAAGTATGGGCTAATAATTGGTTAAAGGGTGAACCTCAAAAACCATTATTGTTAATGGGACCACCAGGTGTTGGTAAAACTACTTTGGCTCATTTAATTGGTAAAGAATATTTTTCTGAAACAATAGAAGTTAATGCTAGTGATAAAAGGTCGTATGATATTCTTAAAAGGAGTATTGGTGAAGCAGCACAAACCAGAAGTCTGTTCCAAACAGGTTATAAATTACTAATCATGGATGAGGTTGATGGGATTAATGGACGTGATGATTCTGGTGGAGTACGTGCTATCAATGAAACAATAAAAAATGCTAAGCAACCTTTAATAATGATGGCTAATGATCCATACAGTAAACGATTAACATCATTAAAAAGTAAATGTCAGGCAATAAAATTCACTAAAATACATTCCAACACAATTAATGCACAATTAAAAAGAATTTGTGCCAATGAAAATATTAAATACGATCCTGAAGCACTAAAAATGCTCAGTAAACAAAGTAATGGTGATTTACGTTCCGCCATAACTAGTTTGGAAGCTATTGTTGATGAAACAAGGAATATTACTAAAGATAGTATATCAGTAATTTCAAAAAAGGATGGAGAACAAAACATTTTTGATACCGTTAGGGTCGTACT
>MVAA01000046.1:611-775 GCA_003266105.1 Methanosphaera sp. rholeuAM6 | reverse complement strand
ATACTATTGGAATTCATTGCAGAAAACATACCTAAAGAGTATGAAAGAACAGATGAAATTGCTAAAGCTTATGAAATGGTTGCATTAGCCGATCTTAATCTTGGAAGGGCATTCAGAACACAGAATTATGTTTATTGGAAATATGCATTTCTATTCATGGGTCG
>MVAA01000046.1:0-544 GCA_003266105.1 Methanosphaera sp. rholeuAM6 | reverse complement strand
GTATAAGATTACATACATCACCTAAAGAATTAGAAAAACATATTCCATTCTATGAAATATTATTTGAAGATAATGAATGTGCTTATGACTTGAAAGAATACTTTAAATTGGATGATGAAGAAATTAAATTGTTCCGTTCCAGAAAAATTCCTGCTTCAGTGGAAAAGAAGCGTTTGAAAGAACTTAAAAAGCAGCAGGAGTTGGAAGAAAAAGAAATTCAAAAACAAAAGGAACAACAGTTTAAAGAAGTAGTTAAAAAAGAAAAACCTGTCAAAAAAGAAATTCAAGAAGAAAAACTAGAGGTTAAACCAATTAAAGCTCACGTTGAAAGTAATAAAAATGATTCCACATTAAATATTCAAGAAAATAACGATAAATCAACAGTCAAATCTGAAGATAAAAATGATGAATCTGAAGATAAAACGGAATCCAAAGCTAAAAAGTATAAACAGACAACATTGTTTGACTTTTAATTCTCCTCCCACAAAATATTTTTTTTGATATTATTTTTTTTTAGTTCATGAGTACTTGACATAATGATTTT
>MVAA01000029.1 GCA_003266105.1 Methanosphaera sp. rholeuAM6 | reverse complement strand
ATATTTAATCCTTTTTTTGTTTACCAGAAATGAACCAGTTCATTATTGAAAAACTGTTATGAATTAAAAATAAAAATGAACTGGTTTAATAAAAATGAACTTGGATAATTATGAAAAACTATAAAAATATGAAAACAAAAATAAACTATAATAAGTCACATGAACTGGTTCAACAAAATTAAACATTAGGATGTTATCATGATGAAATATATGCCCACAGTACTTCCCAAAGATATTGATAAATATTTTTATGACCGGAAAAAATACATTAAACAAATAAATACCAACTTAGAAATGTTAGAATTAGATATAGCCAATCAATTCTTAATCACAGGATATAGAGGTGTTGGAAAAACAGCTTTAACGAAAAAAATCATTTCAAATCAACCTGACAAATTTTTAACAACATATGTTGACATATCAAAAATTTTCGCAAAGAAAAAAGGTAAACCCACAGAGGAAGAAATCTTAAAAGAAATTCTTAAAAAAATCAATAAGACGTTACTTAAAAGGGAAAACATCTTAAAACGAACAAAAGATAACATTTTAAATTCAATAAATAAACTGAAATTAAAAGATTACAAATTCGAGAACAATGATTCACTATTGGACATTCCATTACCTGATATTGAAGACAATTACGATAAACTAAGTGAGTTTGTGATGGAATTACCCCAACAAATTGTTGATTCAAACAAAAACATTAAAGGATACATCATAGTAATAGACGAATTTCAGTTAATTCAATATGTTGAAAATCCCGAAGCATTTTTCTGGCTAATTAGAAGCTACACACAAGAACAGTACAACGTTAGTTATATATTTACAGGTTCAGCTTCCAAAACTGCTGAAATAATTAACATGATTAATGGACAAACAGGAGCATTTGGTGGAAGAATGATGCAAATAGATTTAAAACCTTTCACAAAAGAAGAAACCAAAACATACATAGAAAAATATTCAAACAATATCCGTTTTAATGAAGAAGGATTTGAACAATTTTACAAGTGCACTCGTGGGATTCCCGCATACATTAACAGCTTTTGTAATATTTTACCAAATAATGAAATTTGCACTCCTGAAATACTAAAAAATAAACTATTATTAAATACTGATCAAATTGCAGTAATATGGTTAGATGTTTGGGGTAAATTAAGTGAAAATGAAAAGGAAATAATTAAATTATTGATAGATAAAAAGCAATTATCTTGGACTGAATTAATGAATGAAACAGGATACTCTAAAGCCACAGTAAGTAAATATATTTCCTTACTAAACAATAAGGGAATCATAGAATTCAGTAATAAGAAATATGTTTTAACAGATAAAATGCTAAAAACTTGGCTAAAAAACAAAGAAAAAATGGAAGGCCAATATCCAGAATAACAAATATTCATTACTCACCTCCACTTATCAAAATCAATTAATAAGAACTAATTAAAAATAGATGGGAAAATAGGATAGGATAGAAAATATTTTCACCCTGTTTTAACATTTTCCTTGTATGTGTTTGTCTGATTCTGACTACTTGTGAACACTACTTTTAT
>MVAA01000103.1 GCA_003266105.1 Methanosphaera sp. rholeuAM6 | reverse complement strand
CTTCTACAAGATGGAGAGGTTCAAGGTATCATACTAGTCGTAAATTGGAACGTATTGTACGTGAAAACAATGAATAAAAAAACAAAACAAAATATTATTATAAAAAAAATAAAACATGATATAAAATATACTGTTAATCCCTTATGACAATTACTTATAATCAGAGGACTCAACAAGACACTATTTCGCATAATTGTTGCAAACTCTCTTAAAAAAATAAAAAAAAGAATAATAAGTTTTTATAATTTAACTTATGTTTATTGAAACTCAAAATCTCTTATTTTATGTGCATTTACCTTTCATTTTAAGTTTCAACTCATTAATTAAGAGGCTTTTTTTTGAGAAATTTAATTCTCAGTCTATTTAAGGCTTTCAATGATTTACATATATAATGGGTGATTATCAATTCGTTTATATATGTTTTTTTATTATGGATTTATATGTGTACATTTATTGTACACAACTAATTGTTTTATTCTCATTGTATTTAAATGTATCTAATATGTACAAATTATATACAAATTATAATAGTTAAAAAAAATTAAATATTAAAAACTATATTTCTTGTTCTTAATATCTTTATAATGTATTTCATCATATAAACCACGTGATGGTTCAATTTGGATTAAAATATCCTTAATCTCCGGATATTTAGCATATAACGTGTTTTTACAAGATCTGGATATGTGGTCAGCCTGATTAATTGATAAATGATTATCAACCACTAAATGCATATCTAGATAAACTGATGATTTTGTACCTCTAGATCTTATATTATGGACATGATTAACTCCATAGATTTGTCTAACTTCTTGGGCAATTTCATCACAGTTAATTATATTTACATCCAATAAAATATCTAAATTGGTTTTCATAATGGATATTCCTGTTTTAATAATCAATAAAGATATTCCTAATGATAATATTGGATCTAAAATGGTTAATCCGTTTTGTATAAAGAATAAACTTAGTATAATTATACCAGTAGCCAGTGCATCACTTTTAATGTGTTCACTGTCAGATATTAATAGATCACTATTGAATTTTTCTCCCATCTTTTTTTCGTAACGGGATACCAGAATGGTTAAGATTAATGTTATTATTAATACAGCATATGTAGATACATCTATTACCGGAATGATGTTGTTAAAAAATCTATCAACTGCCGCTGTTACTATTTCATATGCAACTAAAAACAACGTACAAGAAATCATTATTGAAGCAAATGTTTCTACTTTGGTAAGACCATATCTATGCTGTGCATTAGAAGGTTTACCTGAAATGTATACGGCCACTATTCCCACAATATTGGTTAAAGCATCCAATAAGGAATCATATCCATCTGCAGTTATACTTAAAACGTTGGTATTGTACCCATATAAAACTTTTACTAAACCCAATATAAGATTAGACATTAGTACTATCAATAATACTTTTCTAACCCTATCAAAATAATTATCCATATAATTTCCTCTTATGATATTACCTTTAAATTTATATATCATACTAGTTATTTATAAAGGTACTTTATTTTACGTTAAACTAAATTTTAGAAAGTAAATGTTAGTTAAAACTAAATTCATTGCATAATTGTTAGTCTTAACTAAATTCATTAGTATAGAATTAGTCTTAACTAAAAATATATAAAAAAAGAGGAGTATTATTTATGTAAACCTAAATTTATGAAATAATTATCTTCTTAATGAGAAGTAATCATCTATCATAGCAATAGCGATTTTATTGTTCTCAATTATTTCCTTAATTTCATTTAAAGTAATATTATCAACGTGTATCCCGGCAACAATGAGAAAAGTATTTTCGGTATATTTAGTCAGCTTTTGAGCTAAAGGCTCAATAATTTCATATTCCTTATGATTCTCAACAGATAAAAGATCATAATTACCCATACTAACTAAGGCAACACCACCAATATGAATCATACCCCCAGTAATGCTTATCCTATAATCTTTACCCATTTGAGATAATTCATAATCCACTTCTGTATTGCCACAACCAAGTGAAAACTTATACATTACATTATACCCCGTATTCTCATTGTTTCATCCATATCTATAGTTTCATCATCATTAATTTTGACACCATAAATATCTAAAGCAGACTCTTTACTGATAATATCATCAAGATAATCATTTAAAACCATATTTACATCACGTTCAAACGGATTTCCGTAACCTCCGCCACCGGCAGAATGAATATTAATTATATCACCCTTAGATATTTTACGAGGATGTTCCTTTGATTCGGTCTGTATCCATTTACCATCATGATATAGCAATGGCTTATTAAAAGAACCCTCTTTTCCACCATTTAAAGCATAAGGAGGATTATTGATACCATCACCAAACATTACAATTTCACTACCTTCATCATAAATCTGGAATGCATAATCAATACCTGCACCGCCACGAAATTCTCCGGCACCTGCAGTATCACATTCCATTTCATGACGTAAAGTAATATGTGGATATTGAACTTCATTAGATTCAATATTCGGAGCTTTGACACCACCATAATTTGACATCGGAGACATATATGCTTTACCATCTAAACCTTTCATTGCTCCACCACTGCCAAGAGAGCAAAATGAAAAACCAACATAAAAACGTCTATTACGTGGATCAATACCATAATATGAAGGACCAATGTAATTACCATATCCTGCAGGTAATCTATCAGGAATTGCTTTATTTAAAGCTTTAAATATAGTTCCAATAATTTCACTACCGGGAGTTAAGGTAGATAATGTCATAGGAGCAGGTTCATATGGATTGACAAGAGAACCTTTAGGTAAAACAACATCAATGGCATTGAAAGCTCCACCATTACGTGGTATATCAGAACCTAAAAACCATAAAGAAGCAATACCACTTGCAGCGGTTGCAGTAACTACAGATGTATTAACGAATCCTTTCACCTGTTTATCAGTACCAGTAAAATCTACAGTCAAAGATTCACCATCAATTTTAACTGTAACATTTATCTTAATTGCTTCCTTCTGGAAACCATCATCATCAATAAAGGAATATGCTGTATATTCTCCATCAGGAACTTCACCTATACGTTTTCTTGTTAACAGTTCAGCCTGTTTAAGATTTTCTTCTACAACACTTTTAACTACATCATTACCATATTCATCAATCATTTTTTCAAGCCTATTTCTGGCAACATTATTGGAACCCATCTGAGCCAACAAATCACTTTTTAGCATTGAAGGATTCCTAGTATTGAGAATAATTAAATCTAAAATATCGTTTATAATCTCATTGTTTTTAACAATTCTTGTTGGATGGATTCTTATTCCTTCTTGAAATATTTCAGTTGCCTTTGGATTATAACTACCTGCAGTTGAACCACCTATGTCACCATGATGTGCTCTGCTTACACAAAAAAACAATAATTCATTATCATAAAATACGGGTGTTATGATTCCAATATCAGGTAAATGATTTCCACCATCATATGGATCATTTATTATGAAAGCATCACCTTCATGTATATCATCACCATATTTTTTAATAACACTTTTTACACTAAATGAACCTGCAGTAGCCAGAATTGGAATACCACTTAATTGAGAAACAAGATCACCTTTATAATCACAGATACAGCAGGCAAAATCACAGGCTTCAGCAAATATAGGTGAATGTGCTGAATGTTCCAAAGAAATACCCATTTCCTCAGTTATACTATCCAACCTGTTAGTAATTACAGTTCTATTAATAATATCCTCTGTTTTCATAATTGTTCCTCCATAACCGTTTTGCTGATACTTAATATACCATTATCCACAATATTTGATTTAAATCCTTTTGGAACCAATATACTCGTATAATCAAAGTTTATTAATGCAGGACCACTTATTTCATTAATAAGATCTGTTTCAGAATATACGTTAACTTCCGTTTTACCATCCACATTAAATGATTCTCCAGGTATCCTGACAATATAATTATCCACATTATTATCTTCAAAATTAAATAATGGATTATATAAATCTTTTTCATATCCTGCCAAATGCAGGTTAATTATTTCCCAATCATTTTCCAGTTGTGAATACTGGTAAATATCATAATGAGTATCATGGAATAATTCATCAATAATTTCAAGGTCACCATCATTAAATTCCAGCTTATCCACTGGTATACTTATTTCATGATGCTGACCGATATATCTTATCTCTAAGTTTAAATCAAAAGAACAGTTTTCCAATGAAACACCAAGTTTCAGAAGTTCATCTTCACAATCACCCTTCATGGAAGAGATTATTTCATTAAGTTTATCTGAGTCCCAATCCTGTTTTTCCATAAAGAAGCTACGTGTAATATCATATCTTCTTTTTGCTCCCAACATACCCCAGCTACAGAATACTGGACCTTGAACAGGTACTAAAACTTCCCTCATGTTAAGTGAATCCATTATGTTGCATGCAAATAAACCAAATGCTCCACCACTGCCGACTAAACTATACTCTCTTGGATCATTACCCCTTTGCATAGTTATCAGTCGTAACGAATCAGCCATCAATTCACTTGCAACTCTATAAACTATAATACAAGCTTCAACAACACTTATATCCAATGCTTTAGCAACATACTCTTCAATGGCATTTACGGCCTTTTCTTTTGATAACTCGAATTTGCCTCCAAGAAAATTGCTTTCATCTATCAATCCCAACACCAATAAAACATCGGTAATCGTAGGTTTAGTACCTCCTAGATTATAACATGCAGGACCAGGTACACTACCAGCACTTTCAGGACCTATAAGAACTCTTTTACTTTCATCAACACTTATTATACTTCCTCCACCAGCACCAATTGAATGAATATCCATCATTGGCAATGTAATAGGATAACCTTCTATACGTGATTCAGGCACTAATTTTGTTTCGTTATTGTCTATGATATGTAAATCAAAGCTTGTACCACCCATGTCTCCCAGAACTAAATGTTCATTATCCAATAATTTACTGAGATTTTGGTTTCCAATTCCTCCACCGGCAGGTCCTGATAACAATGATTTGGCAGATATCTTATTCATTGTAGGAATATCGGACAGTCCACCACTATTCATCATTATATTAATCGGCTTATTCCATCCATATTCAGACAACCTGCTTCTCAAATCTTCCAAATACGTGGAAACTATTGGTGTAACATATGCATTGATAACAGTAGTTGTAGTTCTTTCGTATTCCCTTATTTGTGGTGACACATCACTGGATAAAGAGACAAATACTTCCGGAAGTTCTTCATTAATTATATCCCTAACTCGCTGTTCGTTATGTGGATTTAGGAAACTGAATAAAAAACATACTGCTATTGATTTAACCCCTTCTTTTTTACATTTCTGGCATGCTTTTCTTACAGATTCTTCATCCAATTGCTTGATGATTGTTCCATCATACTTCACACGTTCTTTAATACCAATTCGTAATCTACGTGGAACCAATACAGGTGGTGTTACTGCTCTAATATCCCATTGGTTATCCAGTTGTGAACGTCTTATTTCAAGTGCATCCCTAAATCCTTCGGTTGTGAACAATGCCGTTTTAACACCTTTCTTTTCTATTAGTGCATTAAGTGCTAACGTAGTTCCATGACTAATCTGAGAAGTGTTTGATAACAGTTCCTCAAGACTTACTTCCCAACTTTTAGCAAGTTCTTTTAAACCATAGACAATACCCAATGCCGGATTTTGATGATTTGTAGGATTTTTTATGAATATCTTTTTCTCCTCATCAGAGTTCATGCTTCCCACTGAAGTATAATCAGTAAATGTTCCCCCTGTATCTATAGCTATTTTTATCATATAATCCCCCTTATACAGCGTATTTAAATAATCGTTTAACGGCTTCTTCCACATCAGAATTCATTTCTATTTTTGGTGAAAATCCTTCCAGTGGTTTAGTTGCATCGATACCCATTTTACTTGTTCTGCTTAGTTCATCAGTAGATGGGTCTAGTGTTTCACCCATTCCCATGTGTTGTGGAATGATAATGACATCCTTATCTGCTTGTAATCTAGTTGCCATTGCCCATAATACTTCCTGTTCATTGAAAACATCCACATCCTCGTCAACAACTATGGCTAGTTTTATATGATGATCCACAGCAAATGCTGCAAATACTGCCTGCATTGGTTGTCCTTCAGCTATCTTTTTCATGGAAATGTAACAGTGGAATATGCCACAGCTACTTACCGGACAACTTACTGCTTTAACGTTAGGTAGTGTTTGTCTTAGTGCATTGAGTACGTCACCTTCCCTTTGTATTGCAACTACTGTTATATGTTCACTGCTAAAACCCGGAGTCAAATCATGGAATAATGGATTTTCCCTGTAATGAATAGCCTTTACTTTAAAGAGGTTTTCTGTACTTCTGTGACAGGCATAATTGGTAAATTCTGCAAATGGTCCTTCCTTTTCCCTTACATCTGCAAGTATTTCTCCTTCGATTACAAATTCAGCATATGCAGGAACTTGAATATTCACAGTAGTACAATTTGCTACTTCCAGTTCTTCTCCAAATAATCCCGCAATCGCACCATATTTTCCCTTATGATATGGTACCAATGCCTGTGAACCTAGCGAAATATTTGGATGCACTCCTATTACTATTGCTGCTTCTAAGTTTTCACCTTTTTCTTCACTTCTTCTGAAATATTCCCATAATCTTTGCCTTGAATGTAATGATATTCCCAGTTTATCTTTTCCTTTCAGTTGCATTCGATGAAATCCCAATGTTTCTGAACCGCTTTCAGGATCTTTGGCTATTACCAGTCCACTTGTTAGATATGCCCCTGCATCAATTGGAAAATGGGTGATTATTGGTAATTTATATAAGTCTACATCATCCCCCACCATAGAATTTGCCAGAAATGGAGGATTTTCTATAATTTTTTGATTATCTATTCTGTTTTTTATGCGTTTTGCATATTCTTCTGCCACATTTTTTCCTTCAACACCCATTGCTTTGGCAAATCTTTCTCGTGTACCCAAAACATTTGTAATTACTGGTATTTTGTTTCCTTCAACATTGTCAAATATCATTATTGGATATTTATGTTTCTTTTCTAGTTCTATCATTAATGTGCTGATTTCATATTCTTTTTTTACTTCTTCAGGTACGTGCTTGACTATTCCTTCTTTATCCCATTCTTCTATTAATTTTCTCCAGTCTTGATTGGACATTTCATTCACCTCTGGTTATGTTGACATTTATGTTTTTTAATTTTTCTGATATGATAATATACTTACTTTCTACTAATGATTATATAACTTGAAATATAAATGTATTTCCTTATAAAAATCAATATAATTGGATTATATTCTATATTAATAGATTATAATCAGTTTTGATTTAAAAAAGTCCTTGTTTTTAAAGTATTTTTGATTTTCATAATACCTATTGATTTTTCCAAAAATAAGTGTTATATACGATAAAAATTAATTAATAATATAGACTACTCTAAAAATATACTGGAGATTAAAATGTATAATAATCGAATGCTCAGAATAGAGAAATCATATACTATTGAAAAACATGAAAAAACCATGCAAGTTCAAGATTATTATGAAAATTTTGTGGATTTAGAAAAAACAATACAATCATGCAAAAAATGTGATAAGTATGGTAAATGTTGGTCATGTCCCCCATTTAATGAAGATATAAGTGATTACTGGAAAAAATATGAGAATATAGATTTAATACTCTTACAGTTACATTATGACAATACAATAACGGAAGAGATTTTTTCACAGGAAGATATTGATACACTGTTACATTTAACATTATTTAACGAAAAAACCAAGCTATTACAGTCACTTACTAAAAAAACACGAAAAAATGAAGAATTTGATGATTCTATGATATTGTCCACTGGTTATTGTAACCTTTGTCCTGTATGTACTAAAATAGATAATCAGCCCTGCAGATATCCAAAAAACAAGTTATACAGCATAGAATCTATTGGTGGATTAGTAACAAAAACTACAGAAGAACTATTTGATAAAAAGATAAAATGGATAGATATGGAAAAGGGTAAAATACCGGATTATTTAACCTTACTTATGGGAATATTGTATTAATATTTAAAACATTCTCTTGTATGGTTATCTATGATTCCTATTGCTTCCAGATAGGAATATATTGTTACACTACCCACAAATTTCATACCTTTCTTTTTCAAATCCTTTGTTATTTTATCAGATGTTTTAGATTTAGTCAGATAGTTTTCATCAGTATCTTTTAACACTTTATTATCTGTGAAACTCCAAATATAATTGGAAAAGCTTCCATATTCTTCCTGAATCTTTAAAAATATCTTGGAATTATTTATAGATGCTTCAATCTTCTTTCTGTTTCTAATAATCTTTTCATTGGACATTAATTCATCAATCTTGGATTCATCATATTCTATAACTTTACTGATATCAAAATCATCATACGCTTCTTTGAAAAAATCTCTTTTTTTAAGTATTGTAATCCAGGAAAGTCCTGCCTGGAAACATTCTAATATTAACATCTCATATAATATTTCATCATCAAAAACTGGTACTCCCCATTCATTATCATGATAATCCAAATATATCTGTTCTTGACCTTCTACCCACTGACAACGTCTTTTTTCATTCATGATTATTACATCCTTTAATTAATTACATTTATATTAGTTTTGACATAAATAAGATTATGAATTTCTTGAAATACCTGTGTCATCAAAGACCTGACAGATCGTTCTTTTTCAGGGGACATCAATTCCCATTATGTGCAAGATGTACAGGTTTTCTGGTTGGAACTGTCACTTATTGTGTCTACTCTTTCCTTGTTCCAATATGTTACACTTATGAATTGCTTTTTGTTTCAATATTAATACAGTTGCCGTATATTATTGATGGAACTACACAGATTTTAGGTCTTCGTGAAAGTAATAACGCATTGCGTTTCATAACAGGTTTCATAGGTGCATTTGGTTTAATAATTCTTGCAAGAATATGCAAAATAATATTCCTACAAATTTTCTAAAAAAAAGTATTCATTAGGGTGATTAAACCCCTAACTATTTTTAAACTATAATCCAAAGAAGATGTATAAAGCAAAGATGATAGCCATCAGCCAAGTTATCCAGTTAAGTTCTTTCGTATTGTTGGTTGCTAAACTAGTTATGGAATAAACTAGGAATCCCCATGCTATACCTAATGATATGGAATATGTTAATATCATCATGATTATAGTCATGAATGTTGAACTGGCAACAATCAGATTATTCCAATCTACATCTTTTAACTGTATTATCATTAAAATACCTACTATAACAAGTGCACATGTAGTTACCGATGATGTAAATAATGATAATACTATCGGTGCAAAGAATATTGATAACAGGAAAAATATACCTGTGACAATGGCAGTTAATCCGGTTCTTCCACCAAGACCTATTCCCGTTGCACTTTCCACATAAGCGGTAATGGTACTTGTTCCCATTGTTGCACCAATTATTCCACCTATTGCATCACCAAGGAATGCTTTTTCAATACCATCTGCTTTACCTTCTTCATCAACGAATCCACAATGTTGAGCCAGTGGTATTAAAGTACCTGTAGTATCAAAGAATGTTATGAATATCATTGAAAAGAGTATCATAATTAAATTTGGAATATTGGAAAATAATTCACCGAATCCTGATAAAAATCCTAAAAATACTGTTGTATCAAAATTAAATGATATTATCTGAGCAGGTATTGTCGGAAGATTAGCATCACCCACACCAAATCCGGTAAGTGTAAATATAAGTCCAATTACTGATGTTACAATTAGTCCAACGAATACTGCTGCAGGTACTTTTCTGATATATAATATTAAAGTAATTATTATTCCTATAACTGCCAGCAGTGCTGAAGGACTTAATATTGAACCCATGGACACTATGGTTGAAGGATTTGATACTATAATACCCGAACCCTTCAATCCTATAAATGCCAGGAAAAATCCAATTCCAGCACCGATTGCCAATTTTAAATCTAAAGGAATAGCGTTTAGAATTATTTCCCGTATACCAGATACTGTGATAATAAAAAATAATATACTTGCTATAAATACTGCTGATAAGGCAGCCTGCCATGAATTTCCCATAGCTATTATTACAGTATATGTAAACAATGCATTCATTCCCATTCCTGGGGCTAAACCAATAGGATAATTAGATATTAATCCCATTACAATACAGGCTATACCGGATGCCAGTGCTGTTGAGAAAAATATTGACGTAACAGGCATTCCACCATCTGATAGCATTGCCGGGTTAACTCCGAGAATATATGCCATAGCAAGAAATGTAGTTAATCCTGCAATAATTTCTGTTCTAAGATTAGTATTATTTTCTTCGAATTTAAAGAAATTTTCAATCATAATACTCACCATAAATAAATGAAAATTATTTAAGATAGATATAATTATAAATAAACTCTTAATTAATAGATTATAAACTATAACCTTAATTCTATATATGTATTCAAAGATAATAATTTTATATAAAAAAAGAAAAAAATATGGATTTGGATTATTGTAACTATTTAACAACACATAAAGATAATATTTCATCAATATTAACTTCTGAAGGCAATTCAAAGTAGTTTAACCACTTATTGATGAAATCATATTCTGCCTGTGAGATATTATCCTCGGAATTAATCATTTCCAGTATTCCGTTTAAAACCTGTAAATTCAATTCCTCTTTGGAATAAACGTCTGATTTTGATATGAATCCTGTCGCTTTAGATATTATACTAATGTCTTCCTTTGTTAATTCTTTTTTATTGAGTATGAATTCTAATTTTATGATTATATTATTTATTTCAGGACAATCTCTATGTTCAACGTTTTCATTTATCCATTTTCTGATGATGTTTATCTGTTTTTCATTGATGACCTTTTTATATTTTAATTCAAGAGCATATCCATATAATTCATTAACATGCGGTATTAACTGTTCATCAAGTTCCTTTTTATCGTCATGGAGGGAATATTTTCTCTGATCCATAATTGTTATTTTCTTAAGCTTGTCAAGGTACTGGAACAGTTCAAATGTTACTTCAGCATCAGCTAATGCATTATGTGCATCATAGTCCACGCCTAAGCCATACATAATACTTGTTAGTGCATATGATTCAAGTTCCAATCTTTTAGGAGATAATTTTAAGGTACAGTAGTATTCAAAGCTGGGTGCCTTAATACCATATCTTTCCAGTGTTTCACTGATAACTCCCAAATCATAGGTAATATTATGACCCACTATTGGATAATTAACTAATAATTTCTCTATTTTAGGCCAGTATTCATTAAACTTTGGAGAATCCTTAACCATTTCAGGAGTAATGCCTGTCATGTCTATTATTTCATCTTCAAATTCATCTTCAGGATTTATTAATGAATAAATTGTGTCAACTTTCTGATTATTCTTTACAATCACAATACCAATCGCTGAAACCGAACGACAAAATGTGTTTGGACTTTCAATATCTAATACAATATACTCTTTCATAAATTGTCACCTTTTGGAATACTCTTAACGAATACTATATATATTATTTATTCCTTATATTAATATGTAGCTAAATAAAGTTTTAAAGAGGTTAATTAAAATGACAGAAACTATTGGCGAACGCCTAAAACTATTGCGTAAACAACATCATTTTACGCAAAAACAAATAGCAGAATACTTAGAGTTTCAGCAAGGCCAAATTGCTAAACTTGAAAATAACCAACGAAAATTAAAGGTTTCTTCGCTTGAAAAACTTTGCGAATTATACAACTGTGAAGAAGACTATATTTTAAAAGGAATTGATGATAATTCCACACATCACATTGCATTTAGATCAAATGTTAAAGACTTGAATTTAAACACCATAGCAAGTATGAATAAAATCATACAGAATATTGAATTTTTAGCAGATATCACAAAAGATTTAGAAGAGTGATAATATGGAATTTCCAAACAATTATTTAGAACTTTCAGAAAAAGCTAATATGTGTCGTAGACTATGGGGCATAGATGAATACACTCCAATAGACATTTTCAGAATTGTTCTTGAGAAGGTTGAGAATGTTACAATATGTTTTTTCAATACTGAAGAAAATCTTAGCGGTTCATCCATCAGATCAAAAAATCAGAACATAATTTTTATAAATTCCAGACATCCTCTGGGTAGACAAAGATTCACGTTAGCACACGAGATATATCACTTAAAATACGATAAAGAATTTGTTAACTGTGACATTGATCATGGAAACGATCTTGTTGAAGAACAGGCTGACCAGTTTGCATCATGTTTATTGATGAGTAATGGAGCACTGTTTAATTATGAGATTGAAAACAGTATCATGGAATGGAATTTGGATAAAATTATTCAAGCAGAGCAATATTTCCAGATTAGTCATAAAGCAATGTTAAGAAGACTTAAAACTTTAGGCAAAATATCTGAAGAAGATGCAGAAATACTTTTACCGGGAATAACCTATGAAGCACAGATACGAGGATATGATACTAAGCTTTACAAGCCATTTTCTGATGATAAAAATTTAATTTTGGGAAACTACATACAAATGGTAAAAAAAGCATCAGATAATAATCTAATCACTGACAGTAAAAAAGACGAATTATTGTTGGATGCATTTTATGACAATTTAGTATATAATTATGAAATGGATGATTTAATTGAAAGATAAACTGTTAATTTATGAACTAGATTGTTTCAATTCTATATTTTCAGTTGATAGAAAAATATTAAAAAAAGTTTTTTCAAATATCATTATTCCAAGAATTGCTTATGATGAATTGAAAAGTAGAATGGATGATGAAATAATATTAACAATCAAAAGTTTAAAAAGGAGTAAATTTGTTATATTGGAAGATTTTGAAATCAGTACTCCCGAACATAAATTATATCGTAAATTAAAAGATGGTATTGAATGTAAATGCAGAGGTAAATGCGAGTCCGCTGCTATTATTATTGCAAAGGAAAATGATTTAACAATATTATCTAATCATAATGGAGATTATGTTCAAGAATATAATATACAAAGAATCTCTATGGTGGATATGTTAAGCACAGCTTATAATAAGCAGTTAATTGATATTGATGAAGCAGAACTTTTATGGTCCAATATGAGACTTTACACTAAAATTGTTACAAAAAAATCATTTGTACAGTATTATAATGATATGGAGACATAATATGGCATTTGATTATAAAAAGGAATTTAAGGATATTTATAAGCCCGGAAAAAAGCCAAGTCTTATAGAAATTCCTAAATTAAGTTATATTGCAGTTAGGGGAAAAGGAAATCCTAATGTTGAAAATAGTGAATACAAACAATCAATTCAACTGTTATATCCTATCATATTTACCATTAAAATGAGTAAGATGACTGATGTTAAATTGGATAACTATTTTGACTTTGTTGTTCCACCTCTTGAGGGATTATGGTGGACTTCAGACTATACTGATTTTGATTATTCCAATAAGGATTATTTTAACTTCATATCGATGATAAGACTGCCCGATTTTGTATCACCTGAGATCTTTAATTGGGCTGTCGATGAGGCTAAAATAAAGAAGGAAATGGATTTTAATAGGGTTGAATATTTTTCTTATGATGAAGGTTTATGTGTTCAAGCAATGCATGTTGGTTCATATGATGATGAACCTGAAACCATATCTAAACTATCGAAATTTATCGAAGATGATTATTGTTTTGATTTGAGTAATCAAAGATTTCATCATGAAATATATCTAAGTGATCCTCGTCGTTGCAAAGTTGAAAATCTGAAAACTGTTGTTAGAATACCAATCAGGAAGGTTTAATTATGAAGATATGTTTATTTGGTGCCGGAAGTAAAAATATTAATCAGGATTATATTGATGTTGGATACCATTTGGGTGAACAAATTGCTAAAAATAATCATTCACTGGTTTTCGGTGGTGGAAATGATGGTATGATGGGATCCGTTGCCCGTGGGGTTTATGATAACAATGGAAGAATTATCGGCATCATGCCTGAATGGATGGAAGAATTTGAGGAACTCTATGATAATTGTGATGAAATCATTTATACAAATAGTATGGATGATCGTAAACTTAAGTTCATAGAAGTTTCTGATGTGTTTATTATTGCTCCTGGCGGTATTGGTACTTTGGATGAATTTTTTGAAGTTATTACTCTTAAAAAGCTTAAAAAACATGACAAGCCAATTATTATACTCAACGTTAATCATTTCTTTGATATTATGTTAAATATGTTGAATACTATGGTTGAAGAGCGTTTTATTGATGATGAGATATTATTCACAGTTGCTGATAATGTAGAGGATGCTGTTGAACTGTTTAATTAATTTGTTTTTTCCGATAATGTAATCAGTATGCCATTTGGTTCATAGAATGTTGCAAATTTATAATCTTCATCGTTTATTGGTTTATTAATGAACTTTATATCTTTTTTTTCTAGTTTTTCAATGCTTTCCTTTAGATTTTCTACTTCAAAGCCTATACTGCTTATTTTTGTTTCTTCGTTATTTTCCACTAATTCTATTACATTATTTCCATCAGACAGCATTACCATTGATAGTTTTTCGGGTACTGTATATTCCTCTATTTTTTCTAAGTTGAAATTTTTCATGTAGAATTCTGTTGTTTCCTTAATGTTGTCAACGATTATTGTAGTATATTTGAGTTTCATGTTTTCACCATATTAATATAATAATATTTATTTACTTAGATATATATCTATAAATAGATTATTTTAATTGAGTGTTATATTATGGATAGGAATTTAGAGATTATTTCAAATATTGATTCATCATTAATGGAAACTGACCCGGAATTGGTTGTTATTTTGGATAATTTTATTTCAAAACAGGTATTGCTTAACAGTATTTTATCTGATAGGGAAAGATTGTTAGTTAGCATTGCATGTCTGGTTGCTAATCAGTCTGTTGAATTGTATGAAAAGATTGTTTTATTGTCCCTTGATATAGGTGTTACTCCTGTAGAAATTAAGGAAATATTATATCAATCATTAGCATACATAGGGCTATCAAAAATGTATGAGTTTTTGAATATAACTAATGAATTATTTAGGGAAAATGATATTAAATTACCATTAGATGGTCAGACGACTATCAAGTATGAAGACAGGTTAAAAACAGGTTATGAATTACAAGTTAGAAACTTCGGTAAGGAATTCATTGACAATAGTATTTATAACTGTCCAGATGATCAGAAACACTTATGGGATTTTATTTCCAGTTATGCTTTTGGTGATTTATATACAAGAGACGGACTATCTGATGCTGACAGGGAATTAATTTCATTCACTTTTATCTTATCGTTAAGGGGTTGTGAAAATCAGTTAAGAATACATACTAAAGGTAATCTGGAAATAGGTAACTCCAGGAAAAAATTAATCAGCGTTATTACAGTGTTAATTCCTTATCTTGGTTTTCCAAGAGTTCATAATGCATTAGCTATACTTAATGAAGTATGTGCCGAATCAAAAATTTAAAATATAATTATGTACAACCGTACATAATTTTAAGTTTTATAAGTGATAATAGGTTTGACCGTTTTCATCGGTCTTTTTAATTTTTCCCTGTTGAACTAATTGGTCAAGTACTCCCTGTACAACTGCTTGAGGTACCGGTAATGGACTTTTTTGTGAGACCATTTTAGAAATATCCCCTGCTGATAACTTGGCATTTCCCAACAAACTTACAATCATGTTTTGATCTATCAAGAATAATCCTCCTTTTTTTCTATGTAATTATTTTTATATTATTACTATTACTTATTTATTATTAATAATTTTGTATTTCTTAATATATTAACAACTGTTCATATGTTCAATAAAGACTAATTACAAGTTTGATTTTCATATTAACATCTCTTCATATGTTAATGTGTTAAATTCTAATTGGTTATATGTAAAAGTAAATGGAATTCAAGATAACTTAACTAAATTCAAAAAAAAATAAGGGATAACCCCTATAGGTTATATTAAGTATTTATATTAGGTTAATTATATTTTATTATAGAAAAAAGTTAATACTAAAATTTTATAGGAGGTTTAAAAATGCACATACCTGATGGTTTAATAGGCGCAAATCCTTTTTCAGAAGTCGCAGAACACGGTCATGAACATGCTCATGAAATAATAGAACATAGTCCGGCTGGTCATGCCTTATTTGACCCAACATATCAATTAGTAATATTTGCCGCCATAGCAATAATTTTAATAATTTTGGTATTCTATAAATATCAAAAAAATCATAACGAAAAAGATATAGTAAAAATAGCATTGTTTACTGTAGCAGTAGTTATAGTACAGCTGATAGAATTACCATTGCCGGTAGCAGCATGTGCTCATATATCATTAATTACTGTGGTGGCTTTATATGATCTGGATATGTCGATGATTATATATACTTTCGTAACGATAATACAAGCATTTTTAGGGGAAGGCGGTATAAGTACTTTAGGTTATAATTTAGTTAACTTAGCCATATTAGCACCACTAGTTGCTTTCTACGTTTACAAATTAACAAATAAATATAATAAAAATGTTGCATTATTCTTATCCGGATTCTTGACGATTACTTTCTTAGGAGTAATTGTAAGTATAGAATATGCAATGGCAGGTACATTCCCATTAAGTTATGGATTAACAGTTATCACTCCAGTTGAAGCTGTAATTGGTGTACTTGAAGGTATAGTAACAGTATTTGTAATGAATGCGTTACATAAAGTTCAGCCAGAATTGGTTCCGGTTATGGATGAATAATCATCCAAAATACTATTTTTTTAGAAAATGTTTATATGAAAAAGTAAAATATAAATGAATATATTTTACAATTTGTTATAACTATTTATAATATCCTGTTTAGTAAGGTATTCCCTTGTTATATTTATCTATCATGTCATTTGTTTTAAATAATGAATAGATCCAGAGAATCAATGCTATTATCCAAGGAATAATCAACATAAATCCCAAGAAAATCATTATTAAATAAACGACTAATAAGACAATTCCTTCTCCCCATTTACCAACATAAGCATATCCTAAACCAACAATCAGCATGTTTAGTATTAAACCGATTATTTTACTTTTCTGATTTTGGGGTACGTTGTTTTGATATTGCTGAAACTGATTCTGATTATTATATGTGTTTTGTGAAGCATCCTGATAATTTTGTTGATTTTGTGGCATATTTGCCAAATCTTGGGGATTATTTTGAGGTGTTTGCTGGATATTATCAGGTATTGATTGATTGTACTCCTTCGGTATATTGTTTTCATTCGTATAATTGTTTTGCTGACTGTTATTTACACTTTGAACATTCAATATGTTTCCACACACGTTGCATTTTTCTGCATTATCATTATTTTCTGTATTGCATATTGGACAAATTTTCATTCTTTCACCATTATTAAAATATTGAATAGTTTTGCCTGAAAAAATAATTGAAGAGAAAATGTTTATCCCATCGTAACATTTTCTGAGTAAATAGCACTTTCAGGTTCTGCATCTAATCCATCAGTGAAGTAAACTTCTGCACGAACAGGTTTTTCATTATCGTTTTGTACGTAAGCCGTTCCTGATACTTTGATTACCTGATCTTTAGTTGGTTGGTTTGTATTCCATACTAATGTAGATTTGTCTAAAACTGCATCATCACTATCATAGAATATTACAAACATTTCTAAATAATCAAAGTCTTTTTTTGGTGTAAGTTTACAGTTAACTTCGTATGTTGAGTATCCTTCATAATTTATTTCCAAATCAGTGACATTTATATCGTCATTAGTAGAATCTAAATCAAATAAACCTGCATTAACACTACTTAACGTTATTGTTATTGTAAATACTATTAATAATAGCATGTAAGTTTTCTTATTAACTTTCTTCACCCCCTTTAATATCATGTAATATGAGTATAACTCTCGATATATTTAAAAAATACTAAAATCCATAATCAGAGGTTATGGAATTTTATATAGTATATTATTAAGAAAGGATAAAAGTATAATTAAAGATTTAAAATTATAAAAAAATTAGAGTAAATACAAAAATAAGAATATAAACTAGTTATATTATCCTTATCAAAATGTATATTTGGCGGTATACAAGAATAATGATAACTAGAAAATATCCTATAATTATGGTATACATTTTTCAATGTATGTGTATGTGTTTATTAATAACAATTAATAAATATAATGATAATTTCTTATTTTAATATTATTTGCTCTTATATCGAATTTAAAAGGTTAGATTATGCTATTTAATTTAAATAAAAATATAAGAGATGTAAATATTCAATTTATTCATTTTAATGAATTTATAATAAAAATTAACGCTTCTATGGTAAATAAATATTATTCCAACATTATTAAGAAGTGATTCTATGATTCAGTTAATAATTAATGAAGCGGATAATACTGTATATACCATCTGGTCATTAAAGTTAAATCGTAACAGACGAACAAGAAATACTTTAAACGGTGAAAAAACATATTACAGTTACTTTACGACATTTCCTCAGGAATTGTATAAATTCTTGAATATTAAAGACAATACAATATTCATAGTCACTGACATTTTAAAGGATAATGAACTTATACTTACGGATACAGAACCTACATTACCTATTAATTATGTTAAAACAAATATATCGTTTAAACATAAAATGATAAATGAAAAAAAAGGAATACCACAAACCTATTTCATATTATCCCCTAAAATTTTCAAAAATCTTGCACAGGCTAAAGAAGTTCAATTTAAATTACATCCTAAAACCATAGATAAAATCAGAAATAAAATAGGACTTATAACTATAAAGATTATCTAATCATTAGGTTAGATAATAGAAATCTATTTCTTTTTAGATAAATAAAATTAGTATTATAAAGAGGCAATATAATGAATTGGAAACACTTATTTGATAAAGATAGATTAGATAGAGGATATAACTATTACATAGAAAACAGAGTTTATGATGTGATATTAACCGAAAACAGTATTGTCAGTAAAGTTGAAGGATCAAGATCCAATATCTACGAAGTCAAAATAACATTTAATGATGATGAAATAGATTCATTATATTGCACTTGTCCTTATTATTATTCAGACTTTAACTGTAAACATATGGTAGCTACATTACATAAAATGGAAGAAATCAAAAACAACACCCAATCCAACATATTGGATGATAATTATGATGAAAAATCTTTGTTTGCCGATTTAATCAAGGAAGTTGATGAAAAACAGTTACGACAATTCATATATGAACATTTTAATGACAATACCACTTTTATGGAAGAATTCATAAATGAATTTCAGCAGGAATTTACTCCAGAAGATTTTGATAATTATGAGAATATGTTGGAAAATATCTTTAATATCGATGTTGTTGAACTATACAATGAAAATGGGTTTTATCAGGATACCCCCTTCCAGAAATACCTTGAAAACTTTATCAATGATAAAATCAACCTTTTGTATAAAAATGAGGAATATAACTATGCATTACAGTTACTATACATGATTTATGAAAATATTTCCAAGAAAACCAATGCTAAACAGTATATTGAAATAGACACTATTTTAAATTCCTGCAATTATTATATGGAAAAAATTATTGATAAGCAAGATAATGCGGCCAACGAAGAAATATTTACTTATTTAATTAACAAGATAAGATACGATTTCACTTCAGATACTACCAAATATTTTATAAATCTATGTTTGAACAAATTTAATTCCGTATTATACCTTAAACAATTGGATTCAACCATTGGTGAGATAATTCAAATCAGCAATAACCCTCCTGAGAAGATTCTCCTGACTAAATATGAACTGATGAACTTATTGGATTATCCTCTTGAAAATATTAATTCCTTTTTAGAAGAAAATAAGGAATATCCTAAAATTATGGAAATATTAATAGATGAAGAAATCAAGAATAAAAATATTGATAATGCAATTAAGCTTCTTAATGAAAACAAAGAGATACATGGAAATACCTTTTCATTTGAATCCGATCTTCTTTTATTATCATTATACAAATGTAAAAATGATAACTATAATGCCATTAGAGAACTTAAAACCATCATATACGATTTTGACGTTAAAGACATGTATTTTATTAAGGAATTAAAGGAACTGCTTTCCTCTGAAGAATGGAATGAAGAACTGTCCAATATAATAATTTTTTATGAAAAATCCTATTCTTATGACTTTTTAAATGATTTGTATATTGAAGAACATGATGTTGACAAACTCTTTTATAACATAATAAATAACTGTCAACTAAAACAGATTGAAGAGTACAGAGAATACTTTGAAGATAAATATTCAAGCAATATCTTATCAATATACCAGAATTACATATTGAATCAAGCAAAAACAGCAAAAAACATTTCAGGATACACGTTAATTATTAAGTATTTAAATTATATGATATCCTACAACAACAGTACATATACTGTTAAAAATGTAATATCAACTCTTAAAAAGAAATATAAATACAGAGAATTGCTCATGGAAAAAATAAATGAATTTGAACTTTTAAATTCATTAATATAATCAGTGATTTTCCCATTAGTTATATTAATTACAGTAAAAATAGGAAAAATTGTTAGAATAATTTGTTTATTCTAAATCAATTTGGGTTAAGAATTTTGGAATTGCCTGGTTATTGTTAATAGCATTTGTACATACGTATGTATCATATAATACGTATATTGCAAAGATTAATCCTACATACATGAATATTGATGAAACTGCATAATTTAATAATCCTAAAACAATAGCGATTACCAATGATACTGCTCCTCTTTTTACCAGACCATCATACATTAAACCCAATCCTGTAATAAGCAATCCTAGAACAAGTGCAACTATCATATTTTTCTCAGCCATGGATAAACCTCCTTTAATTTATACTACCCTATTTATTTTTAATGTTATTAATAATTTGTCATTATAATTGCTTATAGAAAAAGGATATTATGTAAAAATAGTTGAAAATAAGTAAAATTTGAAATATATTGAAATATTAGTGATAAAAAGGGTAGTGTAAAAAAAGAGTCTTTATTCAGAAATGTACTGAATAATATCATTTATTGTAACTACTGGCATATCATGAAGCTTGGAGAATTCGATTATTTCAGGCATTCTAGCCATTGTACCGTCAGGATTGGTTATTTCACAAAGAACACCCATTGGTTTTAATCCTGCAAGTTTCATCAGTTCTATATTAGCTTCCGTATGACCATCTCTTTCTAGTACTCCACCATTTTTGGCTCTTAACGGGAACACGTGTCCAGGATGATTTAAATCTTCTGGTTTAGCATTGTCATTTGATGCGGCTTTGACTGTTGTTACTCTATCATGTGCAGATACGCCTGTTGTAACACCTTCTGCTGCTTCAATAGTGATGGTAAAACCTGTACCATATGTGCTGGTATTATCTTCAACCATCAAGGGTAATTCCAGTTCATCTGCCTTGTCTTCTGTCATGCATAAACAGACTATTCCACTGCCTTCTCGAATAAGTAATGCCATCTGCTCTTCTGTTACATACTCTGCAGAAAAGAACATATCCCCCTCATTTTCACGTGATTCATCATCAGTTACAATCACTCCCTTTTTGTTCCTGATTGCTTCAACTGCAGTTTCTACACGTTCAATATAATTACCTGTTAACATTTCTTCATGATTCATTTTTTCATTACCTCTAATAATATATTAAATGAAACAGGGCTATAAAATAAGATTGATTATAATAATTATATTCTCTCTCTTCCGGACTTTAACCGTCGGTTTTGGAATTTCACCAAATCTGCATATTCATGCTCGTGGACTTATAATTATGTTACCACCGGTGAGGAATTCCACCTCGCCCTGAGAATTAATTAAATGTATGTAAATACAATATTATAAATATTGTTATTTTAAATTTAGTTGTTTTTATGATATTCATGTGGGTTAAAAAAGCATGATTTAATTTTTTCAAATAAAAATAGAATAAATGCAAATTAAATCTTTGTTATTACCCCATTTTCATATATTCCTACGGCATCTAACGTATTTAATTGTTGACAAATTTCAACATCACATCTTAGGCCAATTTTTGAAAGCTTTTTGGCACCCCATGAATTACCTATTAATTCTTTTGCTCTTTGTTTATCTTCAGCCAATAATTTTACTGCTAGAGCTGATTCATCCAATTCAATATTTATTTCTTTTTCTTTGGCTACATCTATTATTTCATTGACGATTAAACCTGCTCCAATTGCATCTTCTATATTGAATGTTTCATGTCGGCCTGCCATAATCAGTTCTATTTCATTGTCGGCCATCTCTAATGATTTTTCTGCCAATGCTCTTGCATTTATTCCGGCACCTATTAGTACTGTTATGTTTTCATCCCTGTTTTTGATATTTTCTATGACTTTTGTACCGTTGGTAGTGTTAATTACAAAAACTTCACCGGTATACTGTTGTATTATTTCCGGTGAATTGGTAATGTCATAGCCTTCAATTGTGTTTAAATCCTTTTCACCAGCCAGTATTGCATCAGGATGTTCTTCTTTAATTTTAAATGCTTTTTCATCATTATTTACTGGTATTACCTTATTAAAATTGTTTAAAGCTACCATTATTGTTGTACTTGCTCTTAATAAATCTATTGCAATTGTTAAATCATGTGTTGTAGAATTAAATAATGAAGTTTTAATGATCATGTTACATATCCCCAATATATAAAAAAAAGTATAAATTTATATTTTAATATATTATTCGTTTTTTTCAAATTCTCTTTCCAATTTAGAGAACAATGAGTTTTCTTCTATTTCTTTTTGTCTTTGTGCTTCCAGTTCGGGTGGTAGAATAATATCTATCATGCATTTTGGACATTTTAAGTTTGCTGAAACCGGATCGTAGCCACAATCACATGTTTGAGCCTCAGTATGATCAAATTCATGTCCACATATATCACATTTAATTAACATTTTTATCACCTGTTTTTAAAGAATCAGTAGTGTAAATACTTAACATTTTTGACTAGTGAATATTTTCTTAATGTCCACTACTGGTGTGTCATTTAACTACGTCCTAATATTGATAATGCATATGTCCTGTTGGTTTAAACATTATTTCTTCAATTATTTTCACCATTTATTCCAGTTGTTTTACTATTATTTCCATTGTTTCTTTAATTACTTTTGAATAAACTATGTGAATTGTATTGAATAATTTGATATCATTGATAGTTAATAAGGATTCATGTATATTGTTTATGTTATCATATAACACGTTAAAATCCTCAATTGTTAATTCCTCAGTGGCTTTTTCCAGATAATCTTCCATTTCATTCAATGAATCAACTATTTCACCGGCAATATTACCGTCTATTGATAGGTTTTCATCATGACAGTAGTCAAGATAAACGTCACAATATTTTATCATGAATTTAATATTATCTGTTATTTCAAGGTCTTCTAGTGTATTTTTCATAATATCACATTATAAGAGTAATATTTGGTTATTATACTATTTGTTAATTGGGTTAAATATATTTCTCTGATATCAGTGAAGTGTTTTTGAGCAATATACTTGATTGATACGATTGGTGAAATGATGATTTGCTTGGATTATTAAAAGATTACTGGATAATCTATTGTTTGAATTGGAAAAATTAGAAAAAATAGACAAAATATAATTGAAAAAATATAAAAAAATAGTTGTTTATAAAGTTATCTAAATACAAATAAGAACAATAATATTAATATGACTATAACGGCTATTGCAACATATAGCATTGTATTATTACTACTTTCTGCTTTTGCTGTATCTTTTTTAACAATAGCATCTCTTGTTTCCTGAGCTTTTGCTTTAGCTTCATCAACACTAGCTTTAGCTTCTTCTTTAACTTCTTCTGTTTGAGTTTCAACATCGGCTGCTGTGTCTTGTACTTCGTTAACTACTTCTTCTTTTGTTTCGTTTACTTTACCTTCAACATCACTTCCTTGAATGAATCCTTCCTCTCGTAATGCCTGGGTAAATGATGGTTCTGGAGTCATCTTTAACACCTCAATAATATAAAAAAATTATCTTTGCTTATAATATAATTAAATATATTGTAGAAGTATATATTAAGCTTTTCTAATATTTTTAAAATTAAACAGGATATAATTAAACATTTTTAAATTTAATTCATAGTTAATTTATTCTTATAATTTGTTGTAAAAAACTATAAGGATTTATTAACTTTTCTTTAATTATTATAAATGAGTAATACTGAAAAATTACTGTTATATTGAATATTATTCATTAAAAATATAATAAATAGAGAATAATCTATCCTTTTTTTTGATTGACATCCGTATCATCACTTGGCCAAATTGTTAAACTATTTATGAAAAAAAGAGGGGGTGGAGAGGGTTCAAGAATCATTCCTTTATTAATGACTTTACATATTCATAATTGTACTTATCATTTTCTATTTCTCTATTGAGATCTTCAATATCTTCATATTTCAATGATTTAATAAGATAACATAATGATAAATCCTCATATTTCTTAAGATCCTCAATTTCTATCTTATCAAATGCTTGACTGAATATCTCATTTATGTTCTTCTTTAAGAACAGTTGTTTGATTTCCGGATATTCTAAGCTGACATCTATACTTAACGGTTTTTCACCATGTGCATGTTCTTTCATACTTATCCAATAGTTTATATCCATTATGAATAACTGTGTGAATAAAACCAGATATTCATCACTTTCCTTTTGTATATTATTTAATTTATTGACTACAACCTTATGATATTTTCTGATGTCATTATATTCAATAGAGATTTCTTCCATATAATCTATGAATGAATCGGCTAATTCTATTAATTTACCACTATAATGCTTTGTAAATTCTACAAATTCATAGAAAAGAAATTGTCTGATGTTATCTATGAAATAGTCATATGCTTGATGATTTTTAAGAAAATCTGTTCCTTCTTTAGTAATTTCATATTTTTTACCGAATATATCAATGGGACTGAGTTCTCTTTTAATTCTTTCCAACAGTTCTTCTCTTGAACCGTCAATGTTTTGATTGTTGTTTTCTAATATATTTTTCAGTTCCTTTACGGGAAAACATACATCCATTATTTCAAAGTATAACCTGTAATCCTTTAATTCTTTAATCAGATGATTTTTCTTAGCATAATCAAATGCACTACCTTCTCGAATACTGTTTAAACCATCGTAATCAAATATGTCAAAGTAAACCAGGTCCTCAATTTCCTTTAACAGTTGATATGTAGCCATTTTTGTCTGGGTTTCATATACTACTTCCTTATCAAATTCATCATAGAAGAGTTCATCAGGTACATAATCATGTAGTTTTTCCTGTTTATTATTAATTTCCTCTTTAATTGTACATTCAGGTATTATCTGATGCAAGAAGAAATTTTCACTTATGATTTCCGGAAAGTTCTCTTCAAAATGATTATTTCTCTGCAGATTATATCCGCATTCTCTACATACTTCAAGAATACTATAATTGTTTGTATTACAGTAAGGACATTCTTCCTCCAAATCACGTCCTAATTCCAGATTTTTATCAATTATCACATCTTCTTGTGGATAATGTTCTATTAAATATACTGTTCGCAGAACTATGGATTTTGGTATGATTTCATTTCGTTTTAGTGCGTTAATTACCTGTTTTCTTATTTTATAACCATCATCCGTTGACAAATCATTTTTATGGAGTAATTCAATAAACAATGGTGTTAATTCATCTTTAGTTCCTAATATGTTATCGACTTTCAGATATTTGTTTATGCGTTGTATATTCTCTTCGTAGAATTTAATTATATTATCATCTATTGTATTTAAAGATTCCAGTAGAACGTTTATATAGACCATATCCACATTATTTATTTTTTGATAGTAATTTTCCTTTTTAGAATCACATAATCTGGCTGTTTCTATGTATGCAGGATTTTTATTGAATACCAGAATATTGTCTATATCAAAAAATATGGATGAATTGATATTTAAGTCGTAGTATTCTGTCCTGATAAATTCTTTCTGATAATTTTTTTGAAATTCATTATAGTATTCCTTGATTTTCTTATTTGTATAGTGTTTAGAATAATCAACATAGAAATCCACATAACTGACTACTAAATTATTATCCAACTTTTGTGCGAATTTGTATTCTATTAATAGGTCTATTATTCTTCTGCTTGGATTTCTTAATGCTACTGTCATATTCGGCTGTGATAAGAGATTAAGTAAATTCTGGTAGAATAATCCTTTGTTTCTGTGTTCGGGCAATATGTATATTTCATTGATGCATAATGTTTGATCCAATGCATCCTGATTTATCATGGCAATGATTCCTACTACTTTATCTTCATCTATGATTTCTTGTATTATTTCAAAGTCATCATATTCTATTTTGTAGTTTTCTTTTTTCATAGCCTGATATATGTAAGGATATTCCTGTTTTACTAGTTCTGTTGTTGTTTTGTTTTTGGTGTCTTGTTGTGTGATTAATTTAAAATCACTGCTTTTTCTGTTTTTATAATGGTATTTCATAAGTATTTATTTTTACCTCTTTTTTGTTATTCAGATTAAAAATATATGTGATTATAATTGTTTTTATTATAATGTTTATTATTTTAGTCTGATAATTAATATTTTGTATAACCCTACTATATAAATGTTTCATAACTAATTCTTAAAAATTAATACGCTTATTAATAATAATGTACTAATAAGATAATAACAGTTTTCCGTACCATATATAATTAGCAATAAATACATATGAAACATTTAATAACATATAACAATAAATTGGATAATAGAATTAAAGGACACTGATTAATATGATAAATAATATCAAGGCAATATTCATTAAATTTAACAAATATGCTGATTTCCTAATTAAAGCTTTTACAAAGAATAATCTCGATGAACATTCCATAATTTTACTGGCAAAACTAACTAAACGATTCATGTCATTTACCCATAAAACCATACTTCAGATAATATTTAAAATACTGGAAAAATCAAGCGATGTAAAATACAACTTTGATGAAAATGTCCTGGATACCAATATAATGATAGACAATATTTTTGAAGCGATTAACAACTCTCTAAACAATCTATTAAAGAACAATCTTTCAAAAAATCAGGAAGGGGAAGTTAAGGATATTGTTACTGATTTAGAATTTGTAAAAAAACTGGTTGGCAATCTAATAGAAATGGCATTATCCGTTCTAAAATTTGAAAGTGACATCATTAGGGAAGATGAATTCAAAGACAATTATAAAAAATTCAAAACAAACATGGAAAATAATAAGAATGAATTTGAAAAGATAGTTAACTCAAAAATCAGATTCTAATGCTTTAATCTGATTATATATCACCTTATTAACCGGTACTTCAACATTGTATTCATCTGCCAATTCAATTACCTTACCTGTTAACGTATCAATTTCCGTTTTTTGTTTTTTAAGTATATCCTGTAATGTAGATGATTTATGGTTATATGTATCTGGTACAAGCTTTGAATAGAATATTTCCTTATACTCCTCCGATGAATTCCAATTAGAAGAATATCCACTGGTTTTTATAACGTTAAATATTTCATCAATCAATTCATTCATTATCTCTATTGTATATTCATTTTCTGTTAGTTTACCATAATTGACATTCAATACTGCACTTAATGGATTCAAAGTACAGTTATATAGCATTTTATCCCATAAATATTTTGATAATTCGGTTGTTGTTTGACTAGGTATTCCAGAATTATTTATCATTTCAGCAATTTCTGACAGGCATTCCACAGGAGAATCCTGTAGTGATCCCAACAATATTGGTTGTGTATGCACCGTTATTTCACTGATATTTAATTGCGGCCTATTGAAGCCCGTGATAACTCTTGCACAGAATACCTGTGTTTTGTTAAAGAATCGCAGGTATAATTTATCGTTACCGAATCCATTCTGAAAAATAATTATCCTTGCATTGTTTTTAAGAATTCTACGGTTTTCATCTAATTTTTTACTGATATCATCATTCGCTGTTGTTTTTGAGCTTATAAACACATAATCAAACTGGTTGTTTGGAATATCATCATATGTCGTGTAGACTGTGAATTCATCGCTGGTAAATTTGTAATGATTGAATAATCCTATTCTTTCTATTCCCTTAGTTTTAATAGCCTGTGCCGTTTTTTCTCTGGAATAAAACGATACTTTTGCTTTTTGTGATAACATTGATGCACCTAATGCTATACCTATTGCACCAGAACCAATTATTAATATATTCATCATAATCCCTTTATAATTTCTTATTTATATCTCTTTTCAAGATTGGATAAATAGTTAATGCTAAATTCATTTAAGAAAATAATAATAAATTTAAATAGTAAAAGAAACATATTATTATATATTATAATGATTAATTATGATAAATAATATAGGTGATAAACATGGGAAAACTAGACGGAAAAGTAGCAATAACTACAGGATCAACTTCAGGAATGGGTAGAGCAACTGCAATATTATTTGCACAAGAAGGAGCAAAAGTAGTTGTTACCGGAAGAAATGAAGAAAGAGCAAAACAGGTAGTCGATCAAATTAAAGAAGAAGGTAATGAAGCAATCTATGTCATAGCTGACATGTCTAATTTGGATGATGTCAAAAAAATATTTGACGTAACTATGGAAGAATATGGTACTGTTGACATTCTCTTTAACAATGCTGGAATGTTAAGTATGTCACCACTCATGGATTTAACAGTTGAAGAATGGAATAAAATATTAAACGTTAACGTTACAAGCAGTTTAATCCTAACACAACTGGTAGCTCCTGTAATGAAAGAAAAAGGAAAAGGTACCATAGTTAATACATGTTCAGTAGCATCATTTGCAGCACACCACGGTTTTGCAGCATATGTTGACAGTAAACACGCAATGGCAGGATTAACCAAATCTATTGCATGGGAATTAGGTCCTGAAATCAGATGTAACGGTATAGCACCAGGATTAATACACACAGCTATGGTTGATAGTATTGGTGGACCATCAGCATTACAGCAAATGATTGATCAATGTCCTGTAAAAAGATGTGGAGAACCTGATGATATTGCAACAGTTGCTTTATTCTTGGCAAGCGATGATTCTGCATTTATTGACGGACAAATTATTAAAGTTGATGGTGGATTTGAAATATAATTCCCATCTAAATACTCTTCACCATTTTTTAACTATTTTTAATTAGTATATTACGTAATAATAAGTTTAATGATAAAAAGTTTGAAAAAAAAATAATATAATTGAAAAAAGAAGAAACAGACATCTTCTAATTCCAATTTTCCTTTCGAAAGATTATTAATAATATTTAACCCTTCTAAACAAAAATTATGAAAAAGGGATTTCATTGTATTTATCCATATATCAAAAAATATTTTAATAATATGTGAATATTTTATAGAAATGATCCTTTATAACTTTATATGTATGTTTTTGAATATAATCAAGTTATGAATAATATTTGAATCAAAAAAGTTTTTTTCTTTATAATGATTACTTTATATTACCAAAATTATGTGAAAAAAATTATGAAGATCTTAACAATACAACAGCAAGTATTGTTAATATAATTTAAATGAAATCTATGAAATCTTTATTATTTAAGGTTTTCTCCTTTGAAATAATAATAGTAGTATAGTGAATGTCTTTATTTAAATTAATTTAATATTTCAAATAACTTTGAATACTGTTTGCACTCATAATGCTTTTTATGATATTTACATTTTAAAATCAAAATAGTAAATACCATAATACATAATTTATATTTTCTAGTATTTAAATATTCTTGAAAAAAATTCACCCATTTTTTATTTTTGGACGTTATTAATTATGAACAATAGATATTAAAATCCACTTAATAATAGTAATAATATAAAAATAATAAAAAATTAATATATATAATTTAATATATGACCATAATAATTATAACTGTTATTAAAGTATTACTTTCACAGAAAAAGATATGTTTTTAAATATTTTATGTATTTTTATTTTTATCTTTTTTCAAAAATTTTAAAATTAAAAAATTTTTTATATTTTTCTCAAACCAGTTTGTATTATTATATTTTTTCATGAAAATTTTTTTATTAAAATAAATATATTTAAATAGTATTATCAATATATATTATAATGTTGAACTTTTTAAGATGAATTAATATGAAACCAATTTTAAGTAAAGAATTAAGTACTGAAGAATTTAATGAGTATTATTATTTAAAAGAGGAATTAATTGACTTTTGTCATAAAGAAGGATTAAAATCTACAGGAAAAAGAGTTGATCTTGAAAAAAGAATCAACAAGTACCTGTTAAATAACAAAACAATGAATAATACTATGAATGGAAAAAAATCTTCAATACTTTCAAATTTTTCTTTAGAAAATAAAATTGGGACTATTTCATCCCAAAATAATAGGAAATTCTTTGAAGATTGTAAAGATTCCAGTTTCACATTCAATGTTAACAATAATATATGGTTTAAAAATCATCCTAAAACAACATATGAAAACGCATTTAAAGTATTTCATGGAATTCATAACGTTTTATCAAAAGTTTTAGATAACTAAAATACAAAAACCGTACTTTATTGTATTTAATACTGAATAAAGCAAACAATTCAATGTTAAAATTAAATAAGCCGTTTAAGGTTATATTAATTGATGATCTTATTTTATAGCTTTAAATAACATTTAATTCAACTTAAAAATAATATTACATTAAATTTATATAAATATATGATTTTTTTCTTTTTTCTTTTTTTTTAACATCTGTTCATTAATCAGATTTCAAATTAATTTATAATGAAATTTTTTTTAGGATCTAATTTTTCTGGAAATTAAAAATTTTCAATCATATGGAAAAAATTTTTTGTCTTAAATTTTATAAAAATTTTTTTGTTAAGTTGCTGATTTCGAAATTTTTTTATGAAAAAATAGGATTTTTTTATTTTTTTGTTAAAATAGTATTTTTACTATAAGTGATGTATATGTAGTCATTGATTTTTACTATTTTAGAAGTACTTTGTTATTGTTGAAATTTGTGTTGAAAATCGGTTTTATTTTTACTTCGTTATATCAGCGTATAGCGAAGTAAAATTTT
>MVAA01000079.1 GCA_003266105.1 Methanosphaera sp. rholeuAM6 | reverse complement strand
AACAAGAGTCAATGAAAAAAAAACTTACTTTTTTAATAAATAATAACCTTAATTATCTATTAAAATAAATGTGAAAATGATTATTAAAAACGTATTTCATTTTATGAAATCACAAAAAAGCGTAGAACAATGATTAAAATCATGCCCTACAATTGTGTATATATATTCTTTACAATAAATACTTTTTCATCAAAAAATATTACAAAGACCATGATTAAACTATTATTATATAAGCCGGAGTAGTGATGTGTTATGGAAGCCGAACATTTGCAGTACAGTACAGAGGATGATTTCAATGAAATTAAAGAATATGTTATAGAGCATAAGGAGGACTTTAAGACAAAAAGCTTACCCGGTTCACTGGTGATTAAAGGAATTGGTGAAAAATACGTTAAAATTGAAAACAATTTCTATTCATGGAATGACATAGAAAAGGCTCTTGACGATTACAAGCAGGGAAAAATCATTAATGAAATCATATTGTCAATACTTTCATGGCTTTTTGCTGACATAAGCATAGATGAATCATCCTACACTCCCCGAAAGTTCAATTTGGATGAGAACTTCCAAAAGGTCAAAGAGGAAATTCTGGAACATAAGCAGTACTATAAGACAGGTTTGATTTCTGGTATTGGTGAGAATAATATTAAACTGACCACTTACAAGAACAGGGATTACTATATTGAATGGAATGAAATTGAAGAAGCAGTTAAAGGCATCAGGTATTCCTCATTTGATGATTTGGAAGAGAAAAGATTCACTAGCAGTATTGTAAGACAGCTGTTTAATGATAATTCCAGAGAGTACTGTGATGAGGAATTGGAACTGTTGAATAGCGATAACGCTAAGCTAAAACTAAAATATTACAGGTTATGCAGGTATGGCAAGCTTAGTTACAAGCTATTGAGAAAAGAAAACGATGATGTGAAATTTGTTAGGGAATTAGTGAAATTAGCTCTTGAATGGAATAATGGACAGCTTCCGCTAAATATTGGTGAGGATGGTGTGAATCATATTATTCTGGATCAGTCAAGTCTTGTTCGTGCTGATTTAAGAAAAAATGACCGGTATACTCAGATGATTCAGAAAGAACTGGGCAAGGAGTATAAGGTTTATTCCATCCAGTATTCCGATGAATACGTTTATCATACACATCAATATAAGAATCTGATCAGATTTGAAAAGGATTCCAGCAAATGGACTGTTACCTATAGCAATAAGAATCTGTTACAGAATGCCTTTAGAAAGGAGGTCAAGAGTCATTGGGTGTGTGACATAGATACCATCAAGTCTACCGAGGTATGTACTGTTAATGATTATGAAAATGAGAACAATTCATTTAATCCCGACTTGTTTACTCGGTTATATCAGGATTTTCATAGATAAAAAATTTTTATAAAAAAAAATAATTTTAGGGTTTGTTGAAACCCCTTTTTCCTTTATTTAATAATTATTTTAGTTTTTGAACACGATTAAATTTTTGTACGGAGTTTTAGAATATTTACACATAATTTGAATTATCTGTAAAGAGGTTTTTTAACTTGTTATCCTGTAATAAAAATAAGGATAAATATGTTTTAATAAGACTATTTTTTTATAGAACATTAATCAAAATCATACTTATTTATGATTTCGTATTACATTCTATGGTCATCTATATGTAATTACCAGNNTAATATAAACAACATATCTAAAAGCATTCAATGAATAAATTGAATAAAAAACATTTAATAAAAATAAACTAAAAGGAGGGAAAGAACATTAAATTTAGGTATGCAACATGTTTACTACTGTTTATAACGGTTATTTCAATAACTTGTGCATTCGCTGCCGATGCGGATGATGCAAATATTGGTACCACCACTTATGACAATACAGAAACAACATCGGAAATCAACATTGATGAAATAGAAGAAGCACATGTGGATAATGATATTGTCATCTCCGGAAAAGTAACGGATGATAATGGAAGACCACTAAGCAATAGTGACGTGAACATATCATTAACTGGAATGGGATATGGAGACTTCAACTACACACCAATATCCAAAAACACAACAAGAACCGATGACAATGGAATATACAAATTCACATACAGACAAGACATCGGAGGACAATTAAACATCACAGTCAACAGCAATGACATCAGCAAAAATGCAACCAAATCAATATTCATCGCACCACAGTCAACCGTAGTGACTATGAACACAAGCCATAACCAGATAAGTATTGGAGAAAACTTCACATTAACTGGCAGATTAACCGATATTGACGGCAGAATCCTAAGAAATTCAAGTGTAGGAGTTCTGATAAATGGAAAATACTATGGAGACTTTGAATACGAACAGATAAGCAAGGAATATGTACGTACTGATGTGAACGGATTTTACACATATGTCTATAAGCCACAAATAGCCGGCAAGTTGAACGTCTGTGTTTACTATCCTGGATACCATTACTACAGATACAATTATACGCAGACAAACATAAGCATAATACCAAAAGAAACCATGATAACCCTTGACAATATGCCATCAGAAATAAACTATGATGACCCTCATTGGGAGTTAAATATTAGTGGTTATTTGACCGATGATGAGGATAATATCCTGAGAAATACAAGTGTCGGATTATTAATGGACAATCATAAGGTATTTGTTTATGACGAAAATTCTAAGATTTATTCAAATGTTTACATTAAAACAGACAATGAAGGAAAATTCTCATATCCTATAAAAAAGAGTGTTACAATTTCACCTGAAGATAACCGAATAAAATCAGTTTTTATTTTAGGAAATCATACCTTCAGCGCATATTACCCAGGATACCATAATTACAATTATACAATTGAAAGCAAGGAAATATATTTTAAATCAGATACTATAAGCATTAAGCGATATTATGAATATGGTGATTGGGAAATAGGAATTGGAGACACATTTGAACTAAGAGGAAATGTAACCTATGATGATGGCAGATTAAAACCAGATGCTGTCATTCATGTTGACGTAGAATATTCTGCAAACAGCAGTTCCTATGATTATCAGAAAATAGATGAATTTGATGTGAAAGTTGACTCAAACAGTGAGTTCTACATTAAATACAAAGTAACTAAAATAGGTTCTTATAAGTTTGATTTATCTTCTGAAGGATTTGATTTGTCTTTAAATCATATTGTTGGAAATCAAACATCCGACCATATAGTATTTACCAATAGGAATGATATTCATAATTATTATATTAATCTTAACACAAATCCTGTTGACAATTACATTAACCTATCCGGATACGTGTCATTAACAAATAATTCACAATATCAGAACAGTTTCAAGGATGCTCAAATCAGGTTCATTGTAAATGATGGCAGTCGGGATTATGAGGATATTCTCAGTTCACGGGATTTTGAAATATCGGAAGACGGACATTTCAATTGTACCATAATCTGCAATGATTATGACAAGGTAATTGGCTATAATCTAACGAATGAATACTCTAGTGATGGTTTCCCGGATTTAGAAAGTAAAAATACTTTAAAAACAATTATTACGGTTAACGGATTAGAAATTTCAAAAACAGATAAAATAATCTTCCAATATTCAGAGGAATATAATTTAAGAACATTTTCTTTAACCTTTTAAATAATTAGTAATCTTATTTACTAATTATTCTTATTTTTATAATTAAATTGCTGAAAAAAAAGAGTTATGATGTTAATCTAAAAATCATCACAAATTGATAAAAAAATATCAAAAACACCATCAAACTAAAAGGAATATATTCTCATGAGTATATGAATTATATCTGGAATTCTCCGCAAAAGAACAAGATTCCGCATAATCCCCCTCATTCAAATTCAGCGATAAAGAGATAATACCCCTTGAATCAGATTTTAAGACATAAGTTTCAAGAAGATTATCTTTACCCAATGTGAAAATCATTATCTTATCAGGCAATGCATTACTATCACCTTCCAATGACTTAAAACTTAAAATCCATTCTTCATTATCCCTAGGAATCCAAATAGAATATTCAAGCATTAATCAATCTTCACTGCCAAAAACAATATTGCTTTCAAATAGTTTCCTGCACTTTTCATACCTGCCTTCATCAAATATGTCTATTACAACATCTTTATGATGACGCTTCAATTCCTTGAATATGAGATCGATTTCATAAAAATCATTGGCATCATAAGGATAAACTGAAGCCATAGCCAAACGTTCCAAAAATATAGGACGTAACGATTCAGGAATCTCATCCAAATACAATGGATTAAATCTTTCATAAAAATTCAACGACAGTTCATTTGAAATATCAATAATGCTTTCAGGCATGTTTTCAATTAACTTGGATGCTTCTTCAAAACCCTTATTTTTAACCAAATAAAATGAATAAAAATCAATCCAAAAGAATTTACCGAAAGGAACAGAATTTGACCCATCCATTCTTTCATACACCAGATCAATACCATATTTTTCAGAAATAATATCTACAAAAAACTGTTTTCTCAGATACTTGTTACCACCAAAAGCAGCCAGTGACTTCAAAGAAAAACTAATTAACTCAGGAGAATAATATGCAGATACCATTGCAGTTCCAACCTCAGTTAAACCCAGAATAAGTGGAATGGAAGAAATATCCAGAGGCCTCAACATACAATCATCACCACGTTTACATAAATGATTTTCTGCCTCAAAAATGTCACCAATAATATTATATTTTATATTCAAAGTCTTTGATAGTAGAATGGCCGGTACATACATAAACGTAGATGAATTTCTGTTCAATTTCAAAGAAACAAAATTTGTCCGGATTGTATGTGGAACAAAATACCTGAAAAACAGTTCTTCACGTGCAAAAACTCCTCCAAAATCCAATGACATAATATTTAAAGGCATTATGTTCTGATTCTTCAACAGGGAATAAACGGATAAACTATCCAAACCTCCAGAAAACAATAATGCCAATTCATTACCCTCATTTTTTGCACATTTTTTGAAAAGCACATTGTTAACTTCCAAAACAGAATTGGTATAATCAACAATAGTTTGGAAAACATCCTCGGAAATATCCAAATCCATATAAATATAATCATATTTTTGTCCACACAGGGTACATAATGCAACAGCCAAAATATCATCGGTCAAAGTCACCTTATTCGAAAACTCGAAGAACAATTCCTCATCAATGGCCGCATCATCCTCAGTTTTCAGATCTATTCCAATCTTATCATCTTCAACAACTATATTTTCAAATAAAATCTTTTTCATATTAATTTCTCCATCCACTCAAAAAATAATCAATACGGTAAGAATAGACAATAAACATGACAACCAATAGCCTTAGCCAATAAATGATTACTATTCTTAAAATATCAAATATATTTAAATATATGTGTGATATTTTATAATAGATTATCTACATCACCATCGTTACTGTGAAAATATCGCGTTAAAATAATCGGCAACAAATACCATTCAGATTAACATTGAAAAAACCTCTTTAAAAACTTTAAA
>MVAA01000115.1 GCA_003266105.1 Methanosphaera sp. rholeuAM6 | reverse complement strand
TTGGTGTGCCTTTAGGTCCTGAAATGGCCGTATCTATAGCAATATATATTAGGTACAATATTAATGGAATTAGCAATGCCTTGAAGTAAAGTTTGAAATTCCACCCTCCGCGTGAAGAGGAATACGAGGAAAACGGCCTATCCTTAACGACTTTAGATGCAAGATATATTGAAGGGATAAATACTATTATGCACAAATCGATAATGAATATCGTTAGTGGCGAATTTAATGCGTTATATCCTCCAACGAAAAGTGTTTTTATAAAATCAAATCCAAGTAATAGGTAAGTAAGTCCTAATGTTAGTCCCGTGAGTATGAGTGTTATTATGAAAGCCACTATGAAAACAAGTATCGCTTTGTACCACCCATAATTCTCAAAGTTTCGAGGAAACGTTATATAATCCGATATTTTATCATTCATTGTCATAATTATCATCTTCAAATTTTTTATCCAAATTAAATGTCATTTCTGTTTTCAATTTCTGGAAAAAATCAACAAATTGTATTTACTGATTGCATTTTTCTTCTTATAATTATTTTCTTAATTAAATGTATTTAACATTTGTCATTAAAAAAATAAATGGTTTTAAAGAAGATAATACACCAAATAAGAAAGTTATGTCTTTGTATCAAATATAATATTTTTTTAGAACATGACAAACCAGAACCTGATATGCTTTTGGATGAATTGGATGGAATTGTTCATTCGGATGTTGGAACTAATGCTGTTGATTTAAGTGATGTTGCACCAAGCTCATCAATGGCAAGTCTAAGTGGCATCATCTTTTTTTGGATTCCGAAATTGAATTATCTGTGGACTCCATCTTGTATCGCGTTGTTGTTGATTTCAATCGTTATAGTTTTGGTTTTGCTTGCCACTTAACTTCACCATTTCATTGCATAAAAAGGTGGAGGGATTCTCTAACCGATGCCATGATTTATCTGATTATTATTTAATGTCTGTTGTTGTATTCAAGTAGTCTTCCTACATGATCTGTTTCGAAGAACATGTCTTTTTTA
>MVAA01000094.1:19035-26372 GCA_003266105.1 Methanosphaera sp. rholeuAM6 | reverse complement strand
TTCTACAAGATGGGGAGGTTCAAGCCAAGAATCCTCTCCCAATAAAAAGATTATACAAAACATTATCTAAATAAATAGATAAAATAGATTACAATTTTATCTAAATAAATAGATAACAAATTCCATTCTTTAAAAAAAAATTATATAATAGACTATTGAAATATCTTTTAAAACTAAAAATAACATACATTAAAGTCTTTTATTTATTTGAAATTATATTATTAATACCAATTTATATGGAAAAATATTTATACAATTATTTTTCATAATATAATACAGTAAAGTTTATCTAAACAAATAGATAAAAAAAATTATGTGATTAATATGGAAATTGATGAAAAAAGGAAGATTGTCTCAAACTTTATTGATGAAACATTAAGAGAAATTCCAAACTCTTTAAACGGTTATATCAGTGATGAAAATGGAAAATTTTCCAAACGAAGAGAATTTAATGAAATAACACAATACATCAATGGTTTTATTGAAGGAAAAAAGAGAAAAAGATTCCTTCTCTTACCAGGAATCAGGGGAGTTGGTAAAACCACGTTATTATTTCAAATTTATGAATATTTACTCAAAGAAAAAAATGTAAATCCCAATCAAATAATCTATCTTACCTGTGATGATTTAAATGATTTGTGTGAATGTTCAATAAGAGAATTCACTAACATATTCCTGGAAGATTATCATGATACCACCATAAGACAATTAAACAAAAATATATTCCTGCTAATCGATGAAACACAATATGATAAAAAATGGACCACTTCTTCAAAAGTACTATTTGACCGAACAAAAAATATTTTCATATTAATCTCCGGTTCATCAGCATTAACAATAGAAGACAATGCAGATATAGAAAGACGTTCTGACAGAAAAGAAATATTACCCCTATCCTTTTCACATCACCTGGAATTAAAATACAAAATTCAACTCAATGAAAATCAGGACATGCTACTTAATCTTTTATTAACAGGAAATATAAATGAAGTTATGGAAAGGGAAATTGAAATAAATGACAAGTTAATGAATAACAGTAATTACACTAATCTCGATTGGAAAAATTATTTATACTACGGCGGATTTCCAATATATTTTGAAGAAGAAGATACTACAGGTATACGCAACAACATTGTGAAAATGACAAAAAAAGTTGTTAAAGAAGATATTTCCAATATGAAAAACATATCCGAGGGGAATAAAACCAATGCTAATCGTGTTCTAAGATATTTATCCATAATAGATTCATCTGACGTGTCAATGAATAAACTATCCAACTACTTAAACACCGCCGTAGGCAATATTGAAACAATATTGGATGTGCTTGAAAAAACACATTTAATCTACCATCTTGAGCCTTATGGTACCCCCTCATTAAGAACCAGAAAACCAAGAAAATATTATTTTGTTACAAGCAGCATTAAATATGCACTGTCAAGTAAAATCGGGAACAATATTAAAGATAAAAATAAATTTGAAGGATTAATGATTGAAAACATGGTTGGATCCAAACTATTCAAAATAACATCAGATGACGATGACTTAACATTGTTCTATGATGCAAACAACAAAGGAAATGTTGATTTTATAGTTAAGGAAGAATTCGGTAATGTAATTCCAATAGAAGTTGGAAAAAATAAAAAGGATAATAAACAGATAATAAATGCCATCAAACGTTATAAAGCAAAATATGGTATTATAATATCAGATACTACCAAAAATATAGAAAAGAGAGATAACATCATATACATCCCAATTAAAACGTTCGCATTACTATAATCCCAATTAACAAAATACACATAATATAAGTTTCTATTATTCCTAATATTATAAGATTCTTATCCAATAATCCTTTTTTTTAACATTCCCTTTCTATTAGAAACTGGTATTCCTTTAGCTTTTCATCATATTCCTCATAATTCGGAAATTCCCTTTCCATTATTTCAAAGAACCTGTCATTATGTGCAAGCACTATTATATGTACCAGTTCATGGTATACTATGTATGCCACCAGTTTATCCGGAAGGTATCGCAGATTCTTGGATAATGTTACGTTTCTGTTGATGCTGCAGCTTCCCCACTTATACACAGTGTCCCTGAACTGTACCCTGTTTACCCTGACATTCAGCAATTTTTCATACTCCTCCATGTAAGAGTTTACCAGTTGTCTGAGTTTTTGCATTGTTCTTTGTTCAAGGCGCATGTTCCTTGTTTTCTCGTTTAACTTCTTGCTTTCATCATCATATGCACAGAGTTTCCTGTAGATCCACCCTTCTTTTTTGTGTATTATTTGCTCAATGTCTGTCTTATCCCGTGACGGTATTACTAGGCGTAGCTTCCCATACTTAAGTTCATATCGTATGTACTTTACTTTACGGTATTCTACAGTGTATTCTACCGTCCTGTCCCTTATTTTTATTTTGTTTGTTTGTTCTGTTATCATAATGTTCCAACTATTATTCTATTATTATCCCAGCTATTTAATTATTTTGAATGAAAAATGAGAAAAGAATAATAAGAGTTTAAATGCATATATTATAAGTAGTTACAATTTTTATTATAAAACAGTATTATGGGAAATTATATTATGACCGTTAAAGAAGTTGATGTGTTAATTATAGGTGCCGGTCCTGCAGGTTCAATGGCGGCCAGGGAAGCCAGCAAGAATGGTGCCAAAACACTGATTATTGATAAGAAATCCGAGATTGGAACTCCGAAACGTTGTGGTGAAGGCATAATGGATGGTGTTCTTGAAAAGGTAGAATTGGAAGTTGATGAACGTTGCATAGCACGGCATATTGATGGTGCGCGTCTTGTTGCTCCTGACGGTACCAGTGCATGGTTTACCTCAGAGACATTGGAAACTCCTGCAACAGGTGTTGTTCTTGAACGTAAGGTATTTGACAAGCACGTTACAATGGATGCAATCCGCAGCGGTGCGGAAGTCATGCTGAAAACAGAAGCAACAGGCATTACACGCAGCGATGATTCCCTGATTGTTGACATTCACACATTCAACAATTCCTTTGACCAGGTGAAGGCAAAGATTGTTATTGGTGCCGACGGTCCTGAAGGTCGTGTTGGAAGTTGGATGGGACTCAATACCAAGGTTCCGTTAAGTGAAATGGAATCGGGTGCACAGTACGAGATGACAAACCTTAAAATGGAAAAGAGTGACACGATAGAATTCTACTTCGGCAGCGTTGCTCCGGGAGGTTATGCATGGATTTTCCCAAAAGGCTATGATACTGCCAATGTAGGCATTGACGTTTCAGGCATTAAGGGTGAAAAAACGGCACTTGAATACCTGGATGACTTCATAGCACAGAATGAAGAAACAATGGACGGGCAAATTGTTGAAGTTAACGTTGGAGGCAACCCGTTATGCGGAGTGTTTGACAAGATTATCGCAGATAACTTCATGCTTGTAGGTGATGCTGCCGGTTGTGTTAGTCCAATTACCGGCGGAGGTATAGATACCGGTCTTGAAAGTGGTATGATGGCAGGCCGTGTAGCAGCACGATGCATTAGGGAAGGCAATTACAGTGAGGCTAACTTACAGGAATACTCCGATTACGTTAACGAGAATATCGGCAAGAGGTTTGAGAAGTTGATTACTGTCAGAGACTTCATTTATAACCTTGATGACGATGATATGAACGAGTATCTTGGTGCCATTGCCAATGCCAACATTACAAAATTATCCACCAAGGCACTGCTTAAGGCCATGATTAAGGTTTCCCCACGAAAACTGTTAAAATTACGTAAATTACTGTAATTAACCTTCACCAACCCCCCTTTTTTTATGTGAAAAGTATTCTTTCCGCCAAGTCTTCGTTTTCTATTTTATCCCTGTTTTCTGATTCTATTTTTTGTCCAAGAAGGTTTAGTGATATGAGTGCTTCCCTTATTCCGGAATAGTTTGCTGTGTATTCACTTATCCGCCTTATTTGTTCGTCACTTATTACTCCCTTTTTGAATCCCAGTTCACAACGGTATTTCAGTATGGAGTATATTTCCTCTGATGTGTATTCCTGGAAGTATATTTCGTTGCATTGAAGTATGTTTTGTGCGTTTCTTTCCAATGAGTATTTGAATGATATGTCGTTTACTATGATTATTATTGCCATGTTCAGATGGTAGAATTCCGTTGATCTGAACAGTTCGTTTATCAGTTTGCTTGAGTCTCTTGGGGAAAGGTAGTTCATGTCGTCTATTACAAGTATGAATGATTCCTTTTCCAGTTTTTCCATTATTTCCACCTGTATTATCTCTGTTCCAACATTGTTTCTGGGGTTGCGTTCAAAGAGTACTTTGAATATTTGTGAATAGCATTTTCTTAGTGTGTTTTGTATGTTGCAGTTGAGGTAACATGTTTTCATGTCGGTATGTTTTTCTATTTCCATAAGTGCATGTTTTATCACTGTTGTTTTTCCTGTTCCCGGTTTTCCCATCAGTATTGAATTCAATACCTTACTGTTGTTCAGCAATGGTTTTACATTTATTAGTATGCTTTTCAATTCTTTGTCTCGGCATTGTATTGTTTCTGGAAAGAAGTCTATATTAAATATTTCCTGATTTCTAAATATGGAATTGTCATTACTCATTATTTCTTCGAATATGCTCATTTTCACCACTGTTTCCTTTTTTATTGGTTTTTTATTAATTTAAGCTCCTCTATTTTTATTTGGTAAAAAGTTATATTTAAACAAAACCGGGAGCTGAGAAGTAATAATTTACTTCGCTATACCTTTTCAAAGTGGGGCACACAGAGAGAGTCTCTCAGAGAGTGAGACTGAGAGTGAGAGAGCCTTCAAATCCTTTATAAAGAACATACAATAAATAATAATACATTCAAGAAATTAATATTAAATATTCTTGAAAAATAAGATAAATTAAAATAAAAAACTAAAATAGGAGGTAGAATAGGTGGAAAAAAATATGAAAAAATATAAGAAAAAAATAACATTAAAAGTTAATGAAAACAATGATATCGACTCAATAATAGAGCTTTTCCAAAGATTTGGAAAAAAATACAACATAATAACAACAACACTACCACACAACATACAATATGAAACAAAAAACATTAAAATAACCCAAACTTACACGACAACAATAGAAAAAACAGAACTAAATAAAATGATAACAAAACTACAAAAAGAAGACAAAATAGCATTAATCATAATTGACAATCAGAAAAAAAAGAACAACACACTGGTAAATGATAAAATAAAGAAATTAAAAAGCTTAGAAAATGTTAAAATACGGAAAATCAAAGAAAAAGACACGTTCAAAACCTTGGATAACATAATTAAAGAGGCGTGAAATGAGGTATAGAAATATTTACAAGCAAAACGGTAGATATATCCTTAAAAAGAATATTTATGATAAGACAATAGTTTATGGCAACTTTGACAGTCTTGAATCGGCAATTGAACAAAGAAAACTTCTTATTAAAAACAGATGGCACAAGAATTCAACAACAGGATATCCAAGAAAGCAGCATTTTCCAAAGTATCAGGTAAAACAGACCGATAATGGATTCATAGTACTGAACAAGAAAAACGGCAAAACCTTCGGAACATACAAAAGCTACAAATATGCCCAGCTAATCAAGAAAATACTGCCCTTTCATGAGGATGACATAAATATCAGAAACATAGAGCGGATAGCTCATAAGGAATTCTACAAATACATCTCATACAATGATATGACCGGACGATACCATGTCATATACAGGGGTCTTGTCCGAACCACGCATAAAAACCTGAAGGATGCACTGTATGAGAGGGATTTGATTGTAAAATATGACGGAGATGAAGAACTGATGTGTGAAGATCCTACAATGGTATACAACTATGAGGATGAAAAACTGCCCTCATTTGAACATGAATGTGAAAACATAAGATACCGTGACGAAAACATAAACAAGTACCAGCTGGAAAAACAGATAAGACACCATAAATTTGTAATAGGTTCCTATCCAACATACAATCTTGCTTGTCTAATAAGAGAATACCTCGATAATAAGGAATGGGACAACGATGAAGTAAAACACATAATTAAAACGACAAGAAACATACATAAAAGGGACAAATACATCCACCTACATGATGGACGCTACTATGTGGAACGGAAAGTCAACAACAAGGTGGTAATTTACGGAATTTATGATGACCTTGACCTTGCAAGATACGTTAAAACCAACCTTGCAACACATAACTGGCAAAAACGACTGATAAAGAAATTTGAGAAAAGGTACTACTTGAATAAGGTGGAAACGAAGTACTATTATGATTCAACAGATTTCTTTAAAACATGAACAATACAGGAGATATTGAAATATGGAATTCATATTTGCATTAGGATTTATGCTATTGGCACTGATTGCCGTAGTGATTTCAACAATAGCAACACTTGTGCTTGGAGTGGCCGTTGCAAATTATTTGGGTTTATCCGGAATACTGTGGTGGTCTTTCATCATAGTATTCTGGTGTATAATAACAAGCATTATAGGAAAATCGTCAAATTAAGTTAAACAGGTGATGAAAAATGGAGTATCCGATAAAGATAAATGTAAGAATTAACAAGAAACAGTATGATAGAATAAGGGAATCCGGAGTAAGCAAAAGCGAATATGTAAGAGATGCAATAGATTTCTTCAATACTGATTTGAAGAAGGATATTGAATTATCCAAACTCAACGTTATCAATGAGATTCAGCAAAGCTTTGACATGGAGCAGGAAAGATTTGATGAATACGTCAAACAGGAAAAGATTCGGGAGGAATACGTTCAAAATACTCTTAAGGAAGAGTATGACAAATGCAATCTTAAACTAGAAAAGATTGCTGAAGAAGAAAGCAAGTATTCCGATGTGAATATTGTTAAACCGAGAAAGGTTACCAGTGAGGAGGTTATACTGAAAGTGCTGCCAACAATACAGGGAATTTACAGGTCGGAAACCGGCATAACCTATGACAAACTTAGAGTTTTAGCATTCAGAATTAATATCAGTCCCGAAATTTTAATGAATTGGATTGATCAAAACGAAAAACTTGTTCAGGGGGATGATTATCAGGAAAGACCAAGATTGAAGCATGAAAATGATACCCTGAAAAATTTTGATAAATAAAAACATGACCCCCCCCCCCGCTCCTGTGCGAGAGTATATATAGTGGGTACGTATTACTGTACTACAATTATTTTACTGTTTTGTACTACTGTAATACGCATATTACCCCCTATATCCCCGCACAGATTGTAATAAAAAATCATGTATTTTTTAATACATTTAACTGGATTGAATAACTGCTACTACTACTACTACTACTA
>MVAA01000094.1:0-19014 GCA_003266105.1 Methanosphaera sp. rholeuAM6 | reverse complement strand
AAAAATGAAAAATGAAAAAATGAAAAAAAAAGTACGTGATATGAGTCCAATACCCATATCAAAAACGATTGTTAGTCAATCACTGTTTTTTGTTCAAAGAATGGACTTTGAGCATAGGTTCCATCCGAATTTTTATTTTCAGGATTGAATGGTTCTGTGTATATTCTTATTTGCACACCCTTTGCCTTTGCGCCGGGTTTTGTTTTATCAAGCGTTTCGTTGATTTGGAAACTTCCATCTGCTATATCCTTCAGTATCGTGTTTCCGGTTGCTATTTCTTCCCCGTCCTCTGAAACTATTGAGTATTCACAGTCAACGTAGTCAAAGCTTCTTACGGATCTTAGCATGTATGAAAGTTGAAACTGTGTGTCAGAACTATCCTCCAGATTCAAATCAGTTATTCCAAATCCCGTGCTGTAGAACATTGTTGTTCCTATGTACATTAGCATTCCTGCTGCTATGAGCATTGCTATCAGATACTTTGTTTCCATATGTGTCTTGCCCCTTATGATTTTTTTTTATCATATATTTAATTCCTAATTTATATATTGTTTTTTTGAGATTAAATTATTGTTGCTCTTTTTCATGTTAAAGCAATTTTTCACAACAAGAATCAAATCATATTCGGCATAAAAAATTCAACCGCATTTATAATTTTCTGTCATCCATACCTCTTTTATAAGATTGTCCGTTCTTTAAACCATGATTTGAGTGTTTTCATCCTGTTTCAATGGTATAAGTTTAAAATGGTTTAAAAATATTTATAGAATACTAAACATATCTTATCTTATAAGACATTAAGTGTTGGACAGGATTATGTTTTTTTCTGGGATAGGATTTGTTATAGTAATTTTGTCCAGTAACCTGTCTTGTAAAACGTAAAGATTATGTTAACTGGATTGAAGAATTAAGCTGACGCGATGCATGATATTTACATCTTTAGGGGCATACAACATTTTTTTATTTTTTAGGTTGTTATTCTAATCTGGAAAGTGCATCGATTACTCTACAACATAACAATTATATTCTTTAATCCCGTTGACGCTGTAATTTAGTACATGAATTATAATTCGGGAGAAAAATTAAAATGATTATTAGAGGAAATATTTTGAATGTTTTTACTGATGAAATATATCCTGGGGAAATAAAGATTAATCATGGAATAATAGAATCAATAAGAGAAGTTGATGACTATTTTAATGATATTATTGTTCCTGGTTTTATTGATGCTCATATTCATATTGAAAGTTCCATGTTAACCCCTTCTAGATTTGCAGAGATTGCTCTTAGACATGGAACCACAGGAGTGGTATGTGATCCCCATGAGATAGCCAACGTTATGGGAATGGAAGGTATTGAATACATGCTGAATGATGCCAAGTTTGCACCTCTCAGGTTTTTCTTTACTGCACCTTCATGTGTCCCATCCACACATTTTGAAACCAGTGGTGCCAGAATCGACAGTGAAGATATTGACTTTTTACTAAAAAGGGATGATTTTGTTGCATTGTCTGAAGTAATGGATTATAATGGTGTTATCACCGACGATGAAGAAGTAATCAGTAAGATTAATGTTGCCAAGAAGTATGATAAGCCGATTGACGGTCATGCTCCATTGCTTAGCGGTGAATCACTGCAGAAGTATGTCAGATATGGCATAACTACCGAGCATGAATGCGTCAGCAAGGCAGAGGCTCTTGAAAAGAAACGTTTAGGCATGAAGATCATGATTCGTGAAGGGTCTGAGGCTCATATGCTTGAAGAGTTTTCCAACATTCCAACTGACTTTATTGTTACCGATGACCTTAAGCCTGAGGAACTGTTTAAAGGACATCTTAATGTTCGTCTGAGAAAGGCTGTTGATTTGGGTATGGATCCTTTTGAAGCAATCCGTAAGGTTACGCTTAATCCTGCAGAACATTATGGTCTTAACTGCGGCAGCATATCACCGGGCAGGAATGCGGATTTGGTGTTTATTGACAATCTTGACGATTTCAGAGTTAAGCGTGTCATCATTAATGGTAACACAATATTCAAGAAACAGAAAGTACTGTATCGTGCAAATCCATTACCTTTGGAGTCAACCCTTAAGGTGGAATGTAAAACTGCCAATGATTTTGATGTTAAGGCCGAAAATCCTAATCATAAGAGTGCGGTTGTTAATCTTATGCGTGTTGTCCCCAATTCCATTGTTACGGGCAGGGGACAGGCTAAGCTTACCGTTGACAAGGGTACTGTCATTCCATCAGTATTTGAGGATGTTCTGAAAGTCAGTGTTGTTGAAAGGTATGGTGGAAACACCATCTGCAACTCTTTTATCAGCGGTTTTGGTATTAAGAATGGTGCCATTGCATCCAGTGTAAGTCATGATTCTCACAACATTATTGTTGTAGGTACCAACAGTCAGTACATGGCGGAAGCTACAAATAAGATTATTGAAAACAAGGGTGGTCTTGTAGCCATTTCCAATGAGGAGAAGATGGATTTGGCATTGCCTATTGCGGGTCTTATGAGTGACTGTTCTGTTGTTGAGGTTGCCAAGGTGTCTGCAGAGTTGAATGAGATGGTTTATCGTATGGGCTGTTCGTTGGATAGTCCTTTTACCACATTGTCCTTTATGGCATTGCCTGTTGTTCCTGAGGTTAAAATTACCAACAGGGGATTGTTTGATGTCACTAAAAACGAGTTTATGGATATTATAAATCATGAAGAATAGTGTGTATTATTCTTTCATGTTTATTTCTTTTTTTATTAGTTTTATTGCTTTTTCATGTTTTTTGTTGCCTGTTTTTCTGATTGTCTTTTCCGATTCAAGTATTTTTTCTATGAATTTGTTCCGGGCATGTACATTCATATACTGATATCTTGACAAGTCAACCAGCAATTCAATTATATGATTTGTTGCCCTGTTTATTATTGGTAATGCTTTATTATATTCCTTTATCTTAATCGGTTTTGCAATTATTTTTGATGTTGTGTTTTTGCCGATCGAATCCTCCACCGATGATGACCCAATAACCGTCACCTCACAACATACACCACATGCTACGCTACCTGTAAGCTCATCTGCTGTTAAATTGGCAATCAACGCCCTTGTAAAAAGAAGAGCATCATCAGTAAAGTATATTGTTAACTTTCCGGTATCTTTAACATTTAAAAGAGATTCATTTGAAAAAAGATTAAGAACAAAGTTCTCACCATCGTATATTACGCCAAAAGGTTTGATGTTAACACAGCCACCGGAATTCTCGGTAGCCACCAAAACCTCAAAAACACTTCCCCTTTCCAAAGTATCCAAAATATTTACATTCATACTAACACCCGTTCAATATTGATATTTGCCGTGTTCCATCCAAGCAACAATCAACTCGTAAACCAAGTATGCTATCACCAAAAAAACAATCAGTGGCAAAAGCAGGCTGAAAAATATTGAAGTCAATACCGCGGATATGACACAGGCAATTAGTATAATTATTATATTACTTAGTTCCATAATATTATATATAGAGAGAAGTAATATATAACAAATTTATTATAGATGAATATTTGTTATTCAATAACTTATTTTAACTAAATCAATACAATGATACGGGAATTAAATATGAGCATTGTAATTATCAACAATTTCGGACAATACAATCATAGGATATCCAGAACATTAACGTACCTGGGCATAGAAAACAAGCTTATCTCCAATGAAACAAGCTTAGAAGACATTGAAGCAATGAATCCTGAAGGCATCATACTGGGTGGAGGACCTTCAATAGAAAGAATAGGAAACTGTGAAGAAATCATAAGGAAAATGGACGTGCCAATACTGGGTATATGTTTAGGACATCAGATGATTGCAAACGTATATGGTGGACAAACGACTTCTGCTGAAATAGAAAGCTATGCGCAGATAGAGTTGAAAATAGAAAAGCAGGTAGGTATATTCGAGGATGTTGGAGACACGTTGAAGGTATGGGCTTCACACAAGGATGAGGTAATAGCCTTGCCTGAAGACTTTGAAGTACTTGCAAGCAGTGACAAATGTGCCATTGAAGCAATGAAGCATAAAAATAAGGATGTTTATGGAATACAATTCCATCCTGAAGTTCAACATACACCACGTGGTGGAGAAATATTTGAAAACTTCTACAGACTATGTAAAAAATAATTATATAATAAGGGTTGTGTATTGAAGATGATGATGGATACTAAAAAATTTATAGAAGAATCAGTTAAAAATATCAAAGAAGAAGTGAAAGATGATAAGGTTATAATAGCACTGTCCGGTGGAGTAGACAGCAGTGTTGCAAGCGTACTTGCATCGGAAGCAATTGGTGACCAGCTTGAAGCAATATTCGTTGACCATGGACTCTTAAGAAAAGGTGAAGCACAACAGGTTGAGGAAACCTTCAAGGACAGGTTAAACTTCAAACTGATTGACGCACAGGATGAATTTATTGAGGCTCTTAAAGGAGTAAAAGATCCTGAGAAAAAACGTGAAATTATCGGCCACAAATTCATAGAAGTATTTGAAAGAGAGGCTAAAAAATCGGGAGCAAAATGGTTGCTTCAGGGAACAATAGCACCTGACTGGATTGAAAGTGAAGGAAACATAAAGTCACACCATAACCTCACATTACCCGACGGACTGGTACTGGAAATTATAGAACCTTTACGTGAGTTGTACAAGGATGAAGTAAGGGAAGTTGGAAGCGAACTGGGATTGCCTGACGCAATTGTACACAGACAGCCATTCCCAGGACCGGGACTGGCCGTAAGAGTGCTTGGTGACATTACAAGGGAAAAACTGGAAATCTGCAGAGAGGCAAATGCAATACTAAACAAGCACGTTGAAGATGAAGGCCTTGACAAAGACCTGTGGCAATACTTTGTAGTGCTCACAGACAGTAAGGTAACTGGGGTAAAGGGAGACCAGAGAGACTTCGGATACCTTGTGGTGATACGTATGGTACAATCATTTGATGCGATGACGGCAAACGTACCTGACATTCCATGGCCATTTTTACATAAGGTATCACAGGAAATAACGGCAAACGTACCTGAAATAACACACGTATCCCTATCCCTAAGCAACAAGCCACCCAGCACGATAGAGTTTGAATAAACGCTTCCACACCCCCCATAACCTTTTTATGATTACTTTTTTAACGTTCAAATGATGTGATAAACCATGCATAACTTAATATCAAAACTGATCGTTTACAAAAATATTGATGAACCCATATTTCTCGAGCTTTCACGAATATTTAAGGAATTTGAAAACGGCTCATACAATAAGGACGAACTTGTAAGTGACATATACACCCAAATAAACCGACTGCTGTCGCTGGCCACAGCATACGGATTCAACCATAACCTCTGGCACAATTACCTGGCATACCTTCTTGCAACAACAGAAAATCCCTTCACACTAGTATCAGAGAAGGTTGGAAGAAAAGAGGGCAGTGTCAACAACTTCGTAAAACATGACCTTGAAATATTTCTGGAATTATTCAATTATGACTTCACTAAAATAGAGGAAGCGTTGAATATTGATTGCTTCAGCATAATAACAGACTATGATGCCATCATCAAGAAGCAACAGCTATTCAATAAGGACGTTAGTGACAAGGTGCAGAAATTAAGTCAGGACATTGAAAAAGCAGGTGATGCTGATGAAATGTTTGATGTCGTAACCGATTTCTACAGGAAATATGGTGTCGGCAAGTACGGATTAAACAGGGCATTCCAATTATCGCACGACAGGGACAATGATTTTCTGATTCCGATAACTTCACTTGATGACGTGGTTCTTGATGACCTTGTAGGCTACGAACTACAGAAAAAAAAGCTTTTACATAACACTGAAGCATTCGTTAACGGTAAAAAGGCCAATAACGTACTGTTGTATGGTGATGCGGGAACCGGCAAAAGTACCAGCATCAAGGCAATACTTAACCAGTACTATCCTATGGGACTGCGGATGATTGAAGTTTACAAGCACGAATCAAAATACCTGTCAAAGATCATATCCGAGATAAAGAACCGTAACTACAAGTTTATACTCTACATGGATGACCTTTCATTTGAGGAATCCGAGAGCGAATACAAGTATCTTAAGGCATTGATTGAGGGTGGCCTGGAAACCAATCCAGACAATGTTCTGATTTATGCAACATCCAACAGAAGACATCTTATAAAGGAAACGTGGAACGAACGGGTCAACACCTCCAGTGACGAAGAGCTATACCATTCAGACACGATACGGGAAAAGCTATCCCTTGTTGATCGTTTCGGTGTTACTATCGGCTATTACAAGCCAAGCATGAAGGAATACTTTGAAATTGTCAAAACGTTGGCACGCAAGTATCCTGAAATAACCCTCACTGATGAAGAGCTTGAACATGAAGCCAACGTTTGGGTAAGAACTCATGGTGCACAGTCCGGACGTACGGCAGAACAGTTGATTTATTATTTGCTTGGAAATTCCTAGCTTCCCCCCCCCCATTTTAATCAATTTTTCAAATAAAAACTGGAAAAAGAAAGAATAATACAGTAATTAAATAGTGCAGGTGTTGTTAAAATGTTTAAAACAGATTATCCTGAAGAACCGACCGATGCTGCCAAGGTTGATTCAGCACAGTATGATGGAATACTGCTTGGTGAAAACAATCTGGGAAGTGTACATATTCATGGTCCTTATGGAAACTGTGATTCCAATGTTAAGATAGCTTATCTTATCGGCATGCATCCATTGGAAAGCAAATCACACAGGGCTTTGTTTGAAAGTGTCAGACATTTGAATGATGAATTGAATTATTGCTATTACATCTATAATACCAGCGTGTCCGGCAAGTTGGATGAAAAGACTGAGGGTCGTATGGATGGTCAGCTCTTGGCTCAGGAATTTATTGCTCCACATGTTATTGGCTGTGATTATGATTTTGTAGTTGATGTTCATTCAAATAAGGGCCTTGTTGGACCTGGAAAGTATGAGCAAACAAATTTTATTTTTGCTCCGGGTTTTGATGAGGCATCAACAGGGTACCTGGATATCCTGTTATCCTGTATTGATGATTTGGTGTATTATGCTCCCGAGTACAGGACCAGCCCCGAATTTATCACCATTCCCATTGTTGAAAGTGGTGTTCCAACCATTGTTTATGAGACCTTTTCATATGAGCCTATGCACAGAACATATAATTTGGCTTTGAAGTTAGTTGAATGTGTGGATAGGTTGGATTTCAAGTAGGTTATCCTGTTATGATACTTACTTTGATATAGAATAAATCAATAAATGTATTAATTTTTTAGGCATCCAATAGGAATTACTTTAACTCCATCCTTGCGTGTATATGCGAATTCAGTACCTGTGATGATTGCCAGAAAGCTTGGGTCAGGTAAATTTACTCTTTGTTCTTTTCTTTTATCTTGAATTAATTTTTTCAATTTTAAGAGATTTTCTGCCCCTTTATCTATTTCAAAACTACCTAATTTGAATTCTATTAATGCATATTTGCCATTTTTTAATCTTAATATGCAATCTGCTTCTAGACCATAGGAATCATTATAGTAATACACGTTTCCTCCAATGCTGTTAATGTAAATGGTTAAATCACGTATGCATAGGTTTTCAAAGATAAATCCGAATGTTTTTAAATCAGACATCAATATTTCTGGTGAAATTTCAAGGGCTGATGTTGCTATAGATGGGTCAATGAATTGTCTTTTGTTTCCTTTTTTCATGGTATTTGATGATCTGATATTTGGTGCCCATCCTTTAATGTCCTTGATTACGAATAATCTTTTAAAAGCATCCACATATTCATAATATGAATTTTTTTGAATATCCTCATATTCTTTTGTCACATCTTTGAGTATTGTGGTATTTTTTGCTAGTGTAGATATGTTTCTAGCATATGCTCGTAGGATATATCTTGCTCTATCAGCATCACGTTTTATATTATCTATCCTTGAAATATCTGTTTCACAAATGGCATCATAATACACTTCTGATATTTTTATCTGTTTTTCTTTATCTTCTATTGTCACTGCTTCTGGCCAGCCCCCTCTGCAACATAGAAATGCAATATCTTTAAATGTCAGATTCGATTTGTATGAGTTAATATTTAAGTCAGGATTTTCAAATAGACCTTGTAGTGAAATATCTCCTGTAGAGTCGTTACTTTCATATAAACTCATAGGCATCATCAACAATCTGTGAATTCTACCCGTACCACTATGTTTTATATTGCTTTCATCAACTACTGTTGATCCTGTTAATATGAATAATCCTTTCTGGTCTGCTTCATCTATTTCATCGCGTATTGTGTCCCATATGGTTGGTGCTATTTGCCATTCGTCTATTAATTTTGGTTTTTCTCCATTTAATAAATATTCGGGATTGATTTCTATAAGTTGAGTATAATAATCACTTCTGTTGGATAATAATTTTATCATGCTCTTTGCATGTTGTTTGGCTGTTGTTGTTTTACCACACCATTTAGGGCCTGTTATTAAAACAGCACCCATAATTTCAAGGTACTCTTCAATTGTATCATCCATTATCCTAGGTAAGTATTTTGGCATGTTATTAATCTCCTTTTTTTGATTGCTAATTGTGTTTTAGTAACATAAAATAATGTAACGAATTGTTCTCATCTTTTTGGCAACTATTATAATGTTTTTTAACCAACTATTATAATGTTTTTTAACCAACTATTATAATGTTTTTTAACCAACTATTATAATGTTTTTTAACCAACCATATTTATAATTTTTGACAAACTATTTTCATGTTTTTTAACCAANNTTTTTAACCAACCATTTTCATGTTTATCCATGAGTATGTTTTCACAAAAAAAATGTTTTTCCACTAAAGACCTGACATAAATATTTGTATAAACTAATCAAAAATAAATAATTAAAACAAAAAAATGGGGTATTGGTGGGGAATTATTTAAACATTGGCAACTTTAGTAATTGTAAGACTGCTTTTAAGGTATGCTGCAGTATCTCCAATAATCAATGTCACATTATTAACCGTCTTAATATCTGAAGGCAACTTAATCTTAAGATTTATCTTACCGTCCTTGATAGTGTAAACGGCAGTCTTGGTACCGTTTTTAACTAATTTTCCATTGACCTTGACATTAAGCTTGGTGTTTCCAACAACGTTGTTCTTTTTATAATCCAGAATATTTCCCGTAAGCACCAATGTTTTTGAACTTTTGACAAACTGTGTTTTTGACATGTTGTATGATGTTTTTGAACGTTTAACCGTGTATACTGTATTGTTTGACGTGCTTTGGTAATTAGAATTATAATATGTTGCCGTGACTGTGTAATTCTTAATTGTACCGTCAGAATTTATTCCTGCCGTTGCTTTTGGTATCTGGTATTTCAATGATGCACTGCCATTGACCAGCTTAACCTTAATTGCTTCTGACTTGGAATTTATGATTGTTTTGCCGTTAAGCTTGAATAAAACATAACCTGCTCCATTGTCATTTAGCTTTGTCTTCTTGGCATTTGTTGTATCGGTAAATTTTGCCGTGAATGTTACGTACTTGTACTGGTCCTGTGATGCAGGATTGACTGTTACTGTCAGATTGGCTTTTCTAAGCTGTATTTGTGCAAGTTTTACTGCTGATATGTTCTGATAGTATTTATTGTTTCCGGAATATGTTACAGTTAAATTCTTTGAATCCCTAAGATTCTTATCGGCAACTATCGTTACGCTTGCAACACCGTTCTTAACGGACACTTCCTTGGTTGCCTTGCTGCTGCCAAACTTATTGTCTGTTTTTAATTCTTTGCCGTTAAGCTTGAAAACAACGCTTCCACCTGTTATCTTATTGGACTTTATGTCTGTGACAACTGCGGTCAAGGTAACCTTTTCACCAATGACTCCCTTGACATCGTTTAAACTAACTTTTGTAGCAACCTTGCTGGAAGGACTGGATGTTAAATTATAGTATGTGACATTTGATGATGAATACACTGAATTTCCCTTGTATACTACTTTTACATTTGCAGTTCCAACCGGTAAAAGTATGCATTGTCTTATCTGTCCATAAGAATCTGTCTTGAATGTTAATGTCTGTTTAGGATGTTGTACAATTACATTTGCATTTGCTATTGGCTTACGGTTAACTGCATCGGACAGGTTTAATTCAAGTTCAAATACATCGGAGATGTACATCATTGAATTGATTACTGACGGTCTTTTACTAATTTCGATGCTTACTGATGCATTTTTGGCCTCATAGTTTGAATTTCCCGCATATGACATGACAACTTTGTTTTTTCCAATACTCATGTTAGTCTGCATGACAACCTGACCCTTACTGTTGGTCTTTGCCTGCACAGTCTTTGACGGCAGCTTGATTGTCAGCGGAGCATTCTTTATACCTTTCTTGGTTTTGGTGTCAATTAAGGTGAACACAACCTTATCTTCCTTGTAAACCTTGTTGCTGACAGTTACATTGAATGTTATCTCTGTTTTAGGCTTATAAGTTACTTTTAAAGTTCTTGTTATGTTGGTAAGATTAGCATTTCCCTTGAATGTGGCGGTATATGTGCTGGTTCCTTCCTTTGGCTTGATGGTGTAAGTGACATAACCGTTCTTGTTTGTCTTAAGTGTTACCTTGGTTGAATTAGGTAATGTTAATGTTACCTGAACGTTACCGACTGCCTTCTTCAATATCACGTCCTTTAATGAAATGTTCAGCTTATCATCCTTACCCGTGAAGGTCATGTTGGTTACACGTTTTTTTACTGTGAAATTAATTTTCTCCGTCAGGGCATTGTAATTCTTTGTTCCGGCAAATGTAATGTTCATATAATTCTTTCCAACCGGGGCGGCAATATCTGTTTTGTAAACCCCATTCTTATCCGTTTTACCGGAATAGGTCTTACCGTTGAACACTTTAAGCTTCAATGTAGTGTTCTTTAATGCCTTGCCTGTGTCGGCATCTTTTAATGTGACTGCTATTGAAGTTTTGCCGATATAAAGATCGTTAAGGGCCACATCATATGAAACGCTTTTCTTGATCTTGTCCATATCAAGGTAGAATGATGTTTTAACCGGAAGATACTTTGTGTTGCCGCCGTATGAAACGTTGATATATGTTCTTCCCTCATTAATCTTGAATGAGTAAGAAGCAACTGCCTTGGTTCCGGTTGTGTTGTTGAATGTTCTGCCGTCGGACAATTTGACCTGTGTTTTCACGCTTTTTAAGGCATTGCCTGTTAACGTGTCAGAAATTATCAAATCAAGTTTAACATCACCTGTCGTGTTGGACTTGTCCACATTAACCTGAAGATTGGTCTTGCGTTTAAGAATATCCAGATCCAGATTGTAATCATAACTGTAGTGGTTTGCTGTTCCAGGATAGGATATTTTAACCGTGTTTTTGCCATACGGCAACTTCATTGTAACGTTGACATAACCTGATTTCAATGTTTTTGTGTTGATTGTTGAATTATCAGGCAACTGAAGGTTCAATACACTGTTTGGTACTGCCTTTTTAGTGTTATAGTCAATCACTCCCACTTCTATTGTGGCATTATCCACCACATTGTTACGGATTATTATGTCAAATGACGTTAAATTTTTAGAAGCTTCCTTTGAATTAACCGTTTTTTGAGTGTTCTTACTTATAATCTTGTCTGTCTTGTTTGAATCAATTGTAGTCTTATCAGTCTCTACAGTACCCTGCATGGAAGTGTCCTTTATGGTATCCTGAATATTGGTATCTTCAATGGACGTACCAGTATCATTTACCGATTCGGCTGCAGAAACAACACCCACCGATAACAGGAATACTGTAACAAAAACCAATAGGAATATGTGTTTATTATTCCTCAAATCTACACCCCATTGAAATTTAATAATATATAATATATTATATATGTAACACTGTATTAATAAATTTGAACATTCACACATTATGAAAGAGTGACATGTACAATTGTAATCTTTAATCCCCGACTTTAAAATAGAAATATTTCTCTTTCAGGACAAATCAGTCATGGTACTCTTTTACCATGACTCATCGGATAATTCCCTGTTTCTTTCAATTCCCATTAAAAGGGAATCATACAGTGACTTACCCATATTCAATCCATTCAATATTGCCTGAGTTACTCCGCCGGGTGTTGTAAATCTACTTATGAATTCATCCTTATTGTCATCAGGAACTAACTTTCCACACTTGCATGCTATTTCCCTAAACTCCGGAAAATCCTCGGATATTCTGTCTATTGCCTCCTTTGCTTCATCAGAATCAGGAGCTACTCTGCAGAATATGGCTGGAAGACAACCTGCAATGGCAATGTAATCCATCTTTTCTTCATCATCCACAAGACAATAATCAATATCCAGTAATTTGAACAGTTCACAGGCACGTGAATCCCTTCCATACACTCCCGCGATTGCCTTTGAATCCCTTATGGTGTCAGGTCCCGTTGGAATAATGCGTACAACATTATCTGATCCTGTCTGTTCTTTAATAGTTTCACTGTTGATTCCCGCCATAAACGATATGACAAGCGTGTCATCAGTCAAATTGAAATTACCTATACTTTTAAATGACTGTGGAGGTACTGATAAAATCAATATTGATGATATCTTGACTATCTCTGCATTACTTGATATCATGTCAATCAGATTATTATCTGAAATGTCACTGAAAGTAAAAATAGAACCATTATACGTTAATTTAATATTATCATAGGGATAACCCTTTTCCAATAGCTTAAGAATTAATGCACGACCGATACGTCCCGCACCAACTACGCCGATTTGATTTTTAAACAACTCTTCATTACTCATAATAACTAGTTATATTCCTATGACATAATATAAATATCTGTTAGGTACAATCCCTAAACGGATTACCCCTAGAGAAATCCTCCAGGGATATTATGTTAATCTTATCCAGATATTTCTCATACACCTCAGCAGATGTGTTTCCCTTTAAAGTATTTAATATTTCAATCACTGCACCTTTGGGTTGAAATACAACTAAAAAAATCATGGATGATTCAAGATTATTCCTTAAACCAACCATATCATCCAATTGACCCCTGTTAACAGAATATGAAGAAAATTTACACTCATAAGCATCAACCCAATCATCAACAATCACAATAACATCCCAAAAATGACTTTGAAAATCACCTAAAATAATCTTAGACTCCTGAAAAATTAATTCATCATCATACACATCCTTTAACAACTCCAAAGTCAACTCTTCTAAAAAAGAACCCCGTAACTGACCTAAATCATATTTGTCAAACGGTTTCCATTCACAGAAAATTTCATGAACTTTAATTGCATCATTTACGTTACTTTTCAAAAATGGAAACAAATTACTTAATTTTTCATCATATCCCCAAACATTTCTAACATGAAACAATTCATCAATAAATGATAACAATGGTATTGATTTATCACAACTTTTACAAAAAGTGACTAATTCCTTTTGAAACTTATCATTAGTAAACTTTTTTGAATTTCTAATCTTATCGTTATTCTTAACTATTTTGTACTTCAATAATAAACCTCCGTATTATTGTATTACTACAATTTAAAAAAATTAAACCAAATACGTATGGGTAATAATCAAATATAAACCATCCCATGCAACTTCAATAGTTTCCTCATCACCATCATCAATTCCCTGCTTAAGTAAAGATTCTGATGATTTGATTGCAGAAATAATCATATCCAAATCCTGTCTGTTCTCAATAAACAAGCAGTCATCAATCTTTTTGGAAAATTTGTTTGTAAGATTAATGTATGCATCAAGAAACTTAACATCATCCAAATTCTCAAGAGCAGATAAAATTTTTAAATTGAATTCCTTTAACCTGAATTTAGCCTCATTAGTAACAAGTCTGGAAGACACAGAAACATCTTCACTAAACTCTGATGGAACACTTGAATTAACATCTTTACTTTCTACTGTTATTGGATTCATTTCATTACCTCCTAAACTAATTATAAGAGCCTATAAACTCATTTCTTTATATATTTATATGTTTTCTATTATTAAATACTTCTTAATAGAATATATGATTACAATAAGCATATAAATGTTATAAAAAAATATAAAATTTTAAAATTATTTGATGTATTGTTATAAAATAATTATTTTTATTAATCTTTTCATATTATATTGTTTAATTTATAAGTATATAAATGTTTCTAAAAAAATAGTAAAAATAAATACTTTGAATATATTCTACATACCATATTATCTGTTCTGTTATAACTAAATACTATATATAAGAAATGAGAGAATGATGATTATTACTGAAATTAAATGAGATACCATATGTATATCTTGTACTCATATGGATTGTTGGATTAATCTAAGCAAGAAACATGATAATGTTTAAAATGACTCAAAAATGGAAATTTCCGTAATAGAACTTTGGTAAAACATATGAGTCTATAATTCAAACCCCCGAATTTAATCAATGATGTATAATTATATTTAATCGAGTCTTTAAGAAGATTTTGAAAAAATGGTGTATAGCATTGAAGAAATTAAAGAAAAAACTATACCTATTGCCAAAGAGTATGGCCTAATAAGTCTATACCTATTCGGATCGTATATTAAAGGTGTAGCAGATGAAGACAGTTATATTGATTTATTGTATGATGGTGAATTAACAGGATTACTCCAATATTCTTCGTTAGTTAGAAAATTAGAAAGTATTCTTGGTTGCCCTGTTGATTTAGTTTCAACAAATTCCAATAATAAAAAATTGTTACACAACATAAAAAAGGATGGTGTTTTATTATATGAAAAAGAAAGATAAAAACCCAATAGAATAGATATAATATATTCTCAGTTTGTATGAACTAATTTATTAGAATCTAAGTAAGAATGTTAAGAGATACTTTTTTTATTTTACAAATAAATTTGTGCCAATCCACACTATAAATTTGTGGTTGAAAACTGTGATATAAATACTTGTTTCAAAAATAGAAAAAAATAATTACCAATGAATATAGACATATTATGTAATAATGTTCACGGGAGGAGTGTAGTTTATGATTGACAGTAAGTACCAGTATCTGAAGACAATTACCAAACAGTTGTACAATATGAGAACTAAGAATATTGGTAAAGAGATTGATGGAACCACTCCCCCTTCCGTTTTTATTGGTAGTTACAATTATCCTAAAGTCTTTGCCGGACCTCTTCTTGCCCCTTCTTTTGATGATTCTGCAATTATGGATAAGCCTGAGGAATGGATTGCAAGTAACGCTTCCCAACAGGATATTATTGGTTACCGTTTGAATCTTGTTCGTGGAAAGCAGACCATAGGCATCAAGGATTTGGAGAACAATTATATTGAAAAGTTACAGGAGATTTCAATGGCTTCAAAGTCTATTGCAAGTGAGGCTGAATTCAATAAGAAGCCTGTTGGCATGACATTCAGTGCAGAGAATGCTCCTCATGGACCTAGTGCCGAGCTTAAAAAGTTTGATATTGAAAATGTCAGATGGGATCATCAGTTGGAGAAGACTTTCTATGATACTGATTTGAAGGCTGCTGATGCTGTTGAGATTCTGCATGACAAGAACGTTCCTTTTAGTCAGATACAGAAGGCATTCAGTGTTGGTACAATGGGTGAGAAGAAAAACCGTAAGCTTGTCCCTACACGATGGTCCATTACTGCTGTGGATTCCACCATTGCCGATAGGTTACTGGCCAATGTTCGTCATTATGATATTCTTGACATTTTCCGTGTTTATGAGTTTGAGAGTTTGAACAATTATTATGCCATTCTTGAAATGCCTACCCAGTGGCAGTATGAGTGGATGGAAGCTTTTCTTGATGTTAAGGGCAAGGGCAGTATGATTTTCACTGACTGTGAACATAATAAAGGTAAAAGTGAGTATTCCCGTGTTGGCGGTTGTTATTATACTGCCAAAATGGCTATTCTTGAACAGCTTGAACGGGACAAGTTACAGGCAGGTTGTATTGTTTTCAGGGAGGCTAATGAGGATTATATTCCGTTGGGCGTGTTTAATGTTCGTGAAAACATAAGGCATGCCATGAACGTGTGTCCTCGTGAGTTTGAAACCATGAAGGATTCCCTTGATTATATTGAAACCAAGCTTCAGCTGACGGTTAATGATTTTAGAAGGGCTAGTCAGTTGTTGGATGAGGTTCTTAAGGAAAGACAAACAACTCTTGACCAGTACTTTTCATAGTGCTGTATAATCATGATGTATATTGGAGGTGAAATGATGGTATTGGAATTTAAGAGGATTGACCGTGATACACTTAGTGTAATGCGTGATGCTGTTGGCAGTGACGTGGATTATTATAGTCTCTGTGTTGATAGTGTTGAGGATGTTTTAGGTTCTGGTGACACTTATATTCTTAACAGTGCCAACAGCTGTCTTTTGGCTGTTGCAGAGGCTGTTGATGATTGTGTTCTTGTCTGTGACCAGGGAGGTTGGAATGGATTCATCAAGTCCTGTGAAGTTTTTGGCAAAAAGGTTGAATATCTTCCGACAGATGACGGTTTAATAAATATTGAAAGGTTAAGAGTTTATCTTGAAGACAGTGACGTGAAGTCATTGTACGTTACAAGCCTTGCAGGTTATACTGCAAAGCAACCGTTGGACGGGATTAAGAAGTTATGTGATGTGCATGATGTACTGCTTATACTCGATATTTCAGGATCCGTTGGAGACGAAAGCGTATATGAATATGGTGACATACTAATATTCTCCACTGGAAGCCCAAAAATAGTGAACATAGAAAACGGTGGCATAATACATGACAGAACAGACAGGATACAACTCAACAGACACATGTTAAAAAGTCTTAAAGCAGATAACATCACATGTGCCGGAATTAGTCATGAAATAGGAAAGGCAAGGGAAATCTATGAAAAAACTGTAAAAGCAAACAAATACCTGAAAGACAGACTAATGAAAGAACTGGAAGAAAACTGCGACTACACGGTAATACACCCTGAAGACGAGGGACTAAACACCATGATAACCACGCCAAGCAAAGGCATGGCAAAAAAACTGGCATACAACATAAGACAAAATCTTGAAACAACGGGAAACATAATAACAACAGGACCACAGTACAACAGGATAAAAAAGGCAAGCATCATAATAGAAACAAAAAATCTGCACATTGACTCATTAACACGGGAAAACATGGACTACATAGTGGAAATACTGTGCTCTGAAATAAATAAAATGAAAAAATAGAAATATGATGGGAAATTATATTATTCCCATTGCTGAAAGCATTGACTGAAGACCTAAAATAATAATGGCAAGGCCGCCGATAATTTCAATTTCATCAGCATATTTGATGGCAAGTTTTGTACCATAAATACCCATAACCAACCATATTACAACACAGATCAAACTTAAGATAAGTAATATTACCGGATTAACCGATGCTGTAGCTCCCTGTGAAGCAAGAATCAAGTTTTCAATGTTTCCAAAAACAAGTAAACCCCAAAATCCCTTACAATCTTTAATAATATCCATAAATATCACCATCATTCTTTTTTAGATTTTATGGATTTGACTGCTTCAACAACTGACTGAATTCCAAGAATGAATATTGCCAATCCACCAATAAAATCTATAATGTTTGAATAACGCATTGCTTCCTCTGTTAAAACAGTACCTAAGAAAAACCATAGGATAACTATTACTATACTTACTATACTGATTGTGAGAACGTTGGTCTTTTTAACAACTGCCTGTGACGATAAAATCAGGTTTTCTATATTACCAAATATTAATAAGCCTAAAAAAGGCAAATATTCCTCTAACATATTTTAAATCCTCTTGTTATTGTTATAATTTCTAATTGAAAAATAAATAATTAAAGATTAATATTATAATTTATTATTTAAAGGTATATTATTTAAATTAATTAAATTTTTTGTGAATAAAAGATGTCTTGTATAATATTTGAATGTGACGATTAAATGACTAAAAAATCATAATCGAATAAATGATTCCAATGTCTTCGTCAGTACCGTTCTTCCAACACCCCTAACTCATGTAAGCAGGATTGATTGAGAAAGTTGTATTGACTACTGTTTAACATATTATTCAACATATATCACACTCTCCATCATAATTACATACTTTTATATAATATCACTCATAACCAATATAAGAATATTTTTAATCCAAAATCAAAAAACACTTTAAAAATCCTTAAATACAAATTTAACCAATGAAAATTCCCCCCCCCCTTATCCAGTTAACAAAATTCAAATAAAATATTCAACACCATACAACCTTTTTCTAAATAAAATAAAACACCTAAACAGTTATTCATATTACAAATGAAAGCATTACATTTATTTATAACAAATTATAAACAATATAACATATTCAAAAGCTATTTAACAGATATGTTACACTTTTGAATATACACTTAAATTATGGACGAATAATACTATGAAACATTTAAATAAAATGTTCTTTATGGTAGCACTTGTAATGCTAGTAATAGGACTGTCATCGACAGTATCTGCAGTGGATGACAACACAACAGACAGTGTTATAAGCGAAACGCAGGCAGACACAACTGTCAAACCTGTCACAACTACATGTGGTGACACTACCTTAAAGAACACAAAACAAATAGAAAAAGCAACGAAGGAAAACGTGAAAACCGCAACCAAGACGGTAGAAGTAAACGACTACAACGAGTTGACAACGGCAATTAACAGTGCTGTAGCAGACTCCAAAAATGATGAATACATAATCAACCTGAACAATGGAACATATCAGATAACGGCAAACACCAACTTGAATTCAGGAACATACACACCAAACATCACAATAAACGCAAACAACCAAACATTGTCTAGTCAAAGTACAAGATATACTCAATTTAATAATGGATGTAACGTAACAATCAATGATGCCATAATTACGCAGCGTATTCAAAATAACGGAAACAAAATCATTTTGAACAATGTTATAATAAATAATAC
>MVAA01000070.1:2374-2559 GCA_003266105.1 Methanosphaera sp. rholeuAM6 | reverse complement strand
ATATCCTTTGACGTGTCTGTTGATGACATACTGACCTCACTTTCAAACGGATTAAAGTTAATATTGGCTGATGATATTCAAATTAGGAATATTGCCGAGCTTATTAAATTAATTGATGAGAATAAACCTGAAGTCTTGGAGATTACTCCTTCAAGAATTGCATCTTATCTTGAATTAAATGAATT
>MVAA01000070.1:1320-2170 GCA_003266105.1 Methanosphaera sp. rholeuAM6 | reverse complement strand
TGCCTGAAAAAACAGAAGAAGTATTTTTAACTATCCAGGGCATTCCATATTATAGAAGTGGAGATTATGCTATCGAACTTTCAAATGGTGAAATTGACATTAAGGGAAGAATTGACAATCAAATAAAATTAAGAGGATTAAGAANNGAATAGAAATTGGTGAAATTGAAACTAACATAAGCCAATATCCAAATATGAAACAAGCAGTGGTGGTAATTAAAAAGATTAACAACAATGACCATTTATGTGCGTATTACACTGCTGATGAGCTAATCGATAGTGATGATTTAAAAGAGTTTTTAAAAGACCGTCTTACTCAGTATATGGTGCCAACAGTATTCATGCAGCTTGATGNNTGCCGCAAACACCAAACGGTAAAACGGATGTTAAAAAACTTCCAGAACCAAAAATGGAGCTTAATTATGTAGCACCAGAAACAAAACTTGAACAGGAAATATGCGCAATATTCTCATCCATATTAAACATAGAAAGTGTTGGGACTGAAGATGATTTCTTTGAAATTGGAGGTACATCTCTTGTTGCATCAAAATTAATTATTGAACTGCTCAAACAAGGATATAGCTTAAGATATGATGATATTTTCAAAAATAAAACTCCTAAAGCACTAGCGAAATTATTGTCCGGTGAAAGTAACCCTGAAGAGGAGTTGAATGTGGAAGACGACGTTATCAAAAACTACAGATATGATGAAATCAACAAACTTCTCGAAGAAAACACGTTAGAAAACTTCCTGGATGGAGAAAAATCCGAGTTGGGTAATGTTTTATTGACTGGAGCAACAGGATTTTTAGGAATCCACATCCTGTACGAATTCATCAAGAATGAGGAAG
>MVAA01000070.1:861-1278 GCA_003266105.1 Methanosphaera sp. rholeuAM6 | reverse complement strand
GACATAACTGAAATTGATGATTTCAGGAAACTTGAAGATGAACCTATTGATACAATAATAAATGCGGCTGCAATTGTAAAGCACTACACTGCCGATGACTATATATTCAAGGTAAACGTTGATGGGGTAATTAATGGAATTAAATTTGCCCAAACAAGAAACAGCATAAGGTATGTCCAAATATCAACAATCAGCGTTCTTTCATCACACTCTCTAAATGAAAAAGCATACCCTAATCAGAAATATAATGAAAGAACATTATACTATGAACAGGATTTAACAAACAAATATATATGCAGTAAATTTTTAGCTGAAAGAATGGTATTGGAAGCCGCAGTTAATGGTCTTTCAGTGAAAATAGTCAGAGTGGGAAACCTGATGAGTCGTTACTCGGATGGTTTGTTCCAGAAAAACTAT
>MVAA01000070.1:0-777 GCA_003266105.1 Methanosphaera sp. rholeuAM6 | reverse complement strand
ACCATTATATTTCTCATAGAGATATTGTTGATGTCCTAAATACCTATGGTTATGGAATCTCTGAAGTGGATTTCGATGAGTTTAAACAAATATACGAAGAGAATATGAATGAGAATATACAGGGTATAATCACGGCAGATTTTACACTTGAAGACTTTGATGAAGAGGAAGATGATTATGAGGAAAATGTTGAAATTGAACAGACCACCGAAATTCTGCACCTGTTAGGATTTTATTGGCCTCAACCGGATAAAGAGTATCTTAAACGATTAATCGATTATTTAAATAAATTCAACTATTTTAATTAAGGGGAAAACAATGTCAAATGAAATAATAAATCATAAATTTAGGGAATTATTGTTGNNTGTTGCCGTCAATACTTATAGCGATGGCTTTGAACATAACTGCAATTTTTGATTCAAGTTTTGTGGCAACATTCATTGGACACAATGGACAAGCTGCTTTACAGGTTTTAGAGCCTTTGATATTNNCAACAATAGTCATATCATTTTTAATTTTTTTAGTATGCTTTTTATTTGAAGATGCTGTGATTAGCCTATTGCATCCAACTGCCGGCGTTATACCTTATGCAAAAGCATATGGAAGATATTTATTTATGAGTTTTCCAATAGTAACCATATTGGGGGTTTTAGGCCAGTTTATTCGGGTAGATGGACAACCAAATTTTGCTTCAGGTGTTATTATTGTCGCAAATGTCATCAATATAGTCTTGGATTATTTGTTCCTGGGTATTTTTCATATGGGTATTGAAGGAGC
>MVAA01000057.1 GCA_003266105.1 Methanosphaera sp. rholeuAM6 | reverse complement strand
TGGAAAATTGTGAAAGCTAATAAATTACATACTAGCTTTAATTCCATCAATTTCTTCGGGTGTGTATATTTTCATACCTTCGTTGGTTATTGTACATAATCGGTAACTGTTTCCTGAGTAAACATCACGTTCCATTGCGGAGGTAATTGCTTTAATGGCTACTTTTTTACCTTCTTCCACATCCAAATCTTCGGAATATCTGTCTTCAAGTACTCCAAAGGCGTATGGTGAACCGGAACCTGTTGATGTGTATTTATCTTCCATGTAACTTCCACTAGGATCTAATGAATATATTTTTGCACCATCTTTGTCTACTCCTCCGAGTATTGTCTGTACATAATATGGACCTGATTTTAACAGATTACTTGTAAGTACTGCAACGGCATCTAAGGACATGTCTTTTTCATTTCTTAATTTGTATAATGCAATTTCTGCTTTAATAACGTCCATTAAGGATTGTGCATGACTTACTGTTCCTGCGATTGTAGCTCCAATTTTTTCATCTAATTGGAATAGTTTATCTGCTCCTTTGTTTGCTACTAAGCTCCCCATTGTTGCTCTTGTTTCAGTAGCCATTACTACTCCGTCTTTACAAACAAAACCTACGGTTGTCGTTCCTTTAACATCTTTTTCTGTTGGTTTCATCTTTTTTACCTCTAATTTTTCTTTAATTTGGTCATTTCATTAATTTAATGGTTTATTTCTTTTATTTTTTTTTCATTTTTTTATACAATTATATTATATTGACCTTATATTATATAACCTTTGGTAATTAAAATATCTTAGGAAGAAAAATATTGAAATAAGAATTATTAAAAAAAGTTGATGAATAAAAAATTTATTCATCTTTAGTAAAATACTTGGATTCTATTTCTTTAGCAATTTTCATAAACTCTTGTGCTGCCTTTGAATCTGGTTTGGCTTTAACAATAGGAACTTCATATTTGTCAGCAGACTCAGAAACTTGTGTTCTAAATGGTAAATCACCCAGATAATCAACATCCATTGCTTTAGCAAAATCCTGCCCCTTACTGTCTCCGAAGAGGTTAATTTTTTCATCACAATTCGGACATTCAAAATAGGACATATTTTCAACTAAACCAATCCTATCGATATTTAACATCCTTGTCATACCTACACATTTAACAACATCCTCTTCAGAAACAGAACTTGGTGTTGTAACCATAATTGCAGCGTCCAAATTAGGAATCATTTGAAGAACTGTTAAAGGTTCATCTCCAGTTCCAGGAGGGTTATCAAAAATCATTACATCAACATTTCCCCATGCAACATCGGAAATTAGTTGTTTTATGGCTCCGGTTTTTTGTGGACCTCTCCAGATAATTGGTGATCCGTTGCTTTCAATTAAAAATGCCATTGATGCAACCAACATACCATCATCAGTTTCCACAGGAACTAGTTTGTTTCCTTTAACGCCTATGGATTCACCTTCAATACCCAACATCTTAGGAACGTTAGGTCCGTGAATATCCACGTCATATATAGCGGTCTTATAACCCATTGCATTAAATGCCTGAGCTAAATTAACAGCTACAGTTGATTTTCCAACTCCACCTTTACCACTCATAACAGCTACTTTATATTTAATATTAGCAAGATTACGAGTGATATTTATGCTCTGTTCCATCATTGCTTTTCTATCTTCATCAGATAAATCCGCACCATGTCCATGTGCCATTATTTTTACTCCTTAATTTTCAAATATAATAATTATTTTAAAAATTATATTGTTTATTTTATACTAGTTAATTATTTATTATTTATTTATGATAAAATTTTTTGTTTAAATTTAAAAGAGAAAGAAAAGGTTTGGGTGATTATTTAATATAGGGAAGTTTCAGGGAGGATTTTTACCAGTATATGATCATACATTTTCGACTTTTTGATTTCGGCAATATCACCTAGCCGATAACCTTCTACATTGACCTCGGCTATTTCCTCATGATATTTGTCATAAGGCAATTTAACACGAACACCATCCAATTGACTAACCAATGCCATAGGTGAGTTCACGTGTTTTATTTCATCAACGCTTCGTTCAATGGCTATTTTTGCAATAATCGGAGAGATGATTAACGGATCATCATTAAGATCTTCTTTCTGTTTGGCAATGATATCTTCAGCTATGCTGGCTAATTCTCTTAAGGCCCTAATATTTTCTCCACGTTTTAATCTTCTAGGAATTCTGCCAAAACCTGAAACATAGGCGTTAGCGTTTATTTCTTCAGCATCCAATTCCGGACTGCCAACAACAATAACAGGGATGGAAATGTCTTCAAACAAGTGTGTTTTTTTACGAATGCAGTCTTCAAAACTACCCAACGAAAAAACGGCAAGGTCATGTTCTTCAATCAAATCCTTTTCGGATTTACTGATTTGTGAAATACCTTTGCCCGCTCCTCTTGCCAATCCAATCATATTTGTTTTTGTACCATATCTTCTAAGATATTCGGCAATATCACACGCGGCGTGGGGTAAATGTTGTCTTGCAAGTGTTGGTGAAACAACAGCAATCTCCGTACTGGCAAGTGGTGATAATTCAACATCGCCTAATAATTCTTTTGCCTTAGCCTCTACTTTACTAATGTCTTCTGATGGTATGGCAAGGGTTAGGGTAATATCCAGTTGGGATTCATTTCGTTGCAGGATAAATCCACCTAAATCTTCAATTAATTCTTCAATTTCATAGTTTTTATGAATTCCACCAGTATATGTCATTGTTTCGTACATATTTCTCTCTCCAGTAAATCATATCTTTCTTTAACTCTTTCAATAATACTTCTTGAAACATTCTTATGTGATGGGACAGTAATAACCTTCTTATCCTCATCAATATCATTATTCCAGTAATCGGGAACAACAATACATTCATAATCTGCATCATCTATCGTAAAACCCATGTCAATTAGGGTGTCCCTTAAAAAATTACTATATACTTTTACTTTAGTATTTTTTCTATTATCTTTTTTTTCATTATTTATGTCAATATAGTTTTTAATTACATCTACTTGACTTTGATTAATAGTTGTGTCAAACTCTTTCTGAATTTTTAAAACACTTTCATAAACTTGAGTAAATGTATTTAATTTTACTGATATTTTAGGAATATCGGACTGGGTTTCGGATAATAGAATGGCTACATCAGCGTTTTTAATCTCGGAAGGTTTTACAACAGTGTAATTGTCTAATCCGGCTATTTTCAAAACATCTTCGCACATGGGTGTTGTAATAATTTTCATCATATCCCCTTAATAATAGTATATGTGCATTTAAATAATTGTTTTTTATTATAACAAAATGAATATTTTAAATAATAGTGACTGATATAATATAATAAATAGGTTTTTTAACATAATGCTAAATAGAAAAGATAAAAAATATAATACTAAGTGATAAAATGACAAGTGATGATTCAGAAACATTTGAAAAACAATTTCATAAGCCACCAATACTTAGACTTTATCCTTATACAGATGATATTAATCAAACAATAGAACCAACACAGGATACTGATGATGAAACGCTTTCAGACATGACTTTAGAAAATGAAATTATTGAACCGATACATGAACCGTCATTAGAAATAGTGGGAACAGCACACATATCCGAAAAAAGTATAGAAACGGTAAGGCAAACGATTCATGAAAAAAGACCTGAAATTGTTGCAATTGAATTGGATCTTCCAAGATATCAACGATTAATTGATGAAAGTAATGGAATAGTTCATGAAGATAAACTGGATTTAAAATCCATGTTAAAATCATCCAATATGATAGTAACTTTAGTAACTGCATTTTTATCAAATGCTCAAAAAAGAATGGGTGAAGATGTTGGTGTTAAGCCTGGTTCTGAAATGTTGGAAGCAGCAAAAATAGCTCAGGAAGTAAATGCCGACGTTGCATTAATAGATAGGAACATACAAATAACGTTGAAACGTACCATTCAGGGTATGAGTTTAAAGGAAAAAATAACATTCCTATGGGAATTTACAGTGTCCTATTTTTCTGGAGACGATGAAGAATTAATGGAAGAGGATATTGAACAATTGAAACAGGAAGATACGATACAGGAAGTTATGAACTTCTTTAAAGAAACATCTCCCGGAGGATATAATTCATTAGTGCATGAAAGGGATGCTTACATGGCATACCACCTTAAAAGTTTGGAAGAAAATAATGTTGTTGCAGTAGTTGGAGCAGGACATAAGCAGGGAATACAAAAATTTCTGGATGAACCTGAAACAATACCTTCAAGGGAATCTCTCAGTTATGTTAAAGAGTCACGTTTTTCAATTACAAAGATAATATTGTACATGATACCAATATTATTCATCATTATATTCATTGTGGCATTTTTTCAGGGCATTAATATAGAGGGGGGATTATTGAATTATGTGCTGTTTGCAGGTACGGGAGCATTTTTAGGATCTATTTTATCAGGTTCTAAAATACAATCGGCAATAGTTGCATTTCTGGTTGCGCCAATAACCGTAATTCATCCATTACTTGCAGCAGGATGGTTTTCCGGATTGGTTGAAGGTAAACTGAGAAAAGTGGGCTTTGATGACTTGAATGAATTGGGAAGTTTTGAATCATTAAGTGATTTATGGCATAACAAACTTTTTAGAGTGATTTTAGTAGTGCTTGGAACAAATCTTGGTTGTACTATCGGAGTTATCGTAACAATCAACAATGTGTTCCTGCCATATCTTCATACAATATTTGGAATTTGAATCTGGTGGTTTAAATGTCTTATTTAATATATAGGTGTGACTGTGGAAGAGTATTATATTCAAAAGAGGATACCAAAACAAAAAGGTGTACATGTGGAAAAACGTTGAATGTCAGAAAAAGGAGAATATTAAAAATTGCAGATTCTGCAGATGCCGCTACCCAAGCCGTGCAGGATATGCAGGAAGAAATATATGGTGGTTCTATTTTTAGAACTGCCGACCAGTTATGATATTATTTATTTCTTCTGTAATTTCACATGCTTTACATGGACTTTTGGCTGTTGGTTGTCCACAGTACTCACATGAACTTAAATTAACATTTTCTTGTTTTATCTGAAATGTTTTTTCAAATGATTTAAAGATGTTTTCTTTAGTTTTTTTCTTTTTTTCTTCAATCTTATTTAACATTAATTTAACATCGCTTCTGAGGGATGTTACGGAGTAAGGACATTCTTCATTGTGGATGGGGATATCATTAATCACACACCAAATTCCAACATCCTTTTCGGGTAATTTCCACAACGGTTTAATCCGTGGAACCATATTTTCATGAATTTTTTCAAGAATTGGTGAAAACTTTGGAAATTTGTTCTGATCGTTTCTGGCAAAAGTCATCAGAAATGATTGTATTTCATCATCCATGTTATGTCCGGTCGCTATTTTGTCACAATCATGAGAATTTGAAATTTTGTTTAACAGATATCTTCTATAAACTCCACAGGGCATGCATGTACTTTTATAAACATCATATATGTCATCTAAATCATAATTCCATTCATTTTTGAACGAATAAACAGTAAGGGGTATTTTTAATTTTTTGCAATTGTCTTTGGCGGTTTCAATTCCCTTTTCTCTATACCCTTTTATTCCTTCATCTATGCAAACCGCTTCAATGTCAAATTCAATGTCATTTTTCAATCGATAATTATGAAGCATATGTAATGTCAGAATACTGTCTTTACCACCGGAAACGCCAATCATAATTTTCTCTTTTGGCTTAATTAATTTATAATTTCCAATAGTATCAAAAACATTTTTTTCAACGTAATTGTTAAATGATGTTTTTTCTATTTTCATAATAACAGGTATCCTTTAATGACATTTATTAAAAAAANNGTTAATGAAGGATGTACAGGTAATGAAATAACTTGACTGGCAGCCAGTTCTGCTTCAGGACAGTTTCCCGTAATGCCGAGGTTTTGATAGTATGGTTGTTTGTACAGCACTATTGGATAATGCACTCCCGTACCTATCTCATTGTCGGTAAGGAATTGTTTAAAGTTATCCCTATCTTTGGAAACGCGGATAGTGTATTGATGGAATACGTGGTAGGCATTTTCATCTACTGTCGGGGTTGTAATTCCTTCAACATCAGCTAAACCTTCAGACAGGTAAGCGGCATTTCTGTTTCTTTTTTCATTGAATTCGTCAATATGTTTTAACTGTACTAATCCGATGCTTGCCGCAATATCTGTCATTCTATAATTGTATCCAAGTAATGATTGTTCATATCTTTTGCTTTCACCATGTGCACGTATCATTGATGATTTTTCTGCCAATTCCTCATTATTGGTTGTGACAATACCTCCTTCACCGGTAGTCATGTTTTTTGTAGGATAAAAGCTGAAACAGCCTAAATCTCCGATACTTCCAATCTTTTTACCTTTATATTTTGAACCATGAGCTTGAGCGGCATCTTCAATAACTTTCAAATCATGTTTTTCAGCAATTTCAAGAATAGGGTCCATATCTGCTGACTGTCCATAAAGATGAACAGGTAAAATTGCCTTGGTTTTTTCAGTAATTTTTTCTTCAATTTTTGAAGGATCCAAAGTATAAGTTTTTGGATTAATATCTGCATAAACCGGCGTTGCATCAGAGTATAATATTGAGTTGGATGTGGCTGCAAATGTAAATGGGGTTGTTATAACTTCATCACCTTTTTCTATTCCTGCAGCAACTAATGCCGTGTGTAATGCTGTTGTACCGGAACTTGTTGCAATACCATATCTTGACTCGGTATATTCTGCAAATTCCTTCTGAAATTGGTCAACTTTAGAACCCTGTGCAAGCATGCCTGATTTTAAAACTTCTGTAACAGCTTCAATTTCTTCATCACTAATTATTGGTTTTGCTATGTTTATCATATCGTATCCCCTTATTTCATAATTACAATTAATGTTCTTGAATTGGTTGTTGATGTAAAATTTATTTTTTTCATCATCTAGACTACTCTTATTTCTCTAGTTTTTAATTAATAATTATTTTGTTAACAACTCAATAATCTTACTTTAAAGTATATTAGCAATTTTTTAAATATATACAATTATATTTAATCGAAAAATTGGGAAGTTACAATGATGGACACACATTATATTGAGGAAGGACTAGTTAAAATTGAAGTTCCGGATTTTGAAAAAGTATCGTCAAAGGCGCCAGTATTCTATAATCCAGTAATGGAATTGAACAGGGACATTTCAGTGGTTGTTTTGAATCAGTATCGTAAAACATTGGACCATGATGTTGTAATATTTGATGCATTTGGTGGTACGGGTATTAGAGGTGCAAGATACTCTAAAGAAATACCTGGAGTTGAAAAAGTACTGGTGGGGGATGTTAATCCACTTGCCGTAGAAATTGCTAGGAAGAATATGGAACTTAATGAAATTACGAATGTGGATGTTGAAAAGAATGATGCTAATGTATTGTTGCAGTCAAATAAAGGATTGTTTGATATAATTGATATTGATCCGTTTGGAACTCCCGCAATGTTCACACAATCCACTGCAATTAACATCAGACCTGGAGGATTAATTTGTATTAGTGCTACGGATACTTCTGCATTATGCGGAACTTATCATGATCCATGTCTTAGAAAATATGGTGCTCAGCCACAAAAAACAGAATATTGTCATGAAAATGGGATTCGTATCTTATTGGCTTTTATTGCTAGAAATTTGGCTGTTAATCAAAAGTATATGCATGTGTTGTTTTCACACAGTACCGAACATTACATGAGGATATATGCTACAGTTAAACGTGGCGGAAAGAAAACCAATGAATCGTTAAATAATATCGGTTTTATTTCACATTGTACCAATTGTTTACACAGACAAAGTTATAACGGCTTTGTTCCTCCGGTAGAGGGATATTGTCCTGAATGTGGTGAAAAATACGTTACTGCAGGTCCATTATGGTTGGGTAATATTTCAGATAAGGAATTTATTGCGGATATGATTGAAACGGTTGATGAATTAAAATTAAATAAAAAAGATGATTTGTTAAAGTTGTTTAATCAATGTTATGAAGAATCTGAAGGTCCTATAACTTTTTATGATATTCATAAATTATGCAAATCTCTGAAAACAAGTTCTCCTAAGATGAATGATGTAATTGATGAAATTCGAAAAAGAGGTTATTTTATTTCGAGAACTCATTTTAAATTAACAGGTTTACGCACAGACATGCCTTTAAATGAACTTAAAGATTTAATTTTAAAAGTTAAAGAAGAAACACTTGGTAATGACGTATAAAAAATAAGAAAGTTAAATTATTTATTCATAATTTAACATGTTGTGTGTATAATAGTATTGTAACTCTGCTGCATGCTGTATTTCGTAGGCTCTGTAAGGATTGTTAAAGTATGGGAATATGGAACCTGTTGCTGCATGCATTATTCCGCCCAAGTGTCCAAATTCTTTTGAACATACCTGGTAGTATAATGGGAATCCGCATCCCGGATTTATAAATATATTTCCTTCTCTTACTGTTCCATGCCATACCATTGGTATTGGTCCTTCTTGTCCTTGTGCTTCAGCCATTTCCAATACTCTTGCCCAAGCATCTTCAAATTTATCGTAAATTTCACCATCAACTTTATAATCCCATTTGTCATCTGGTACTCCATTTATTCCGTAATCAAGTACTTGGTTCCAGTCGATATTTACTTGGGCTCCTGCAGAATCCATAAATGCCATTTCAATTATATATACAGCACCATTTCTAAAGTTTCTATAGTTTGAACTACCTGCGAAGTGTAAAACGATAGCACATTTTGAGTTCCTTTCTTCAGCATATTGTGCAAGTAAATTTGCATGTACGTGTTCCGGATACATATCCGGATTTGCTATTTTTACAAATGCCAATCTACCTAACGGTTCAATGTCATCTGAAGTTGCTGATGTCGATACATAAAGAAAACCTATTAATAAGAAAATTATAACTATAAAAGCAACATACCATTTCATTAATGTTCACCATATGTTTGTGTTTGATACAACTATTAATATTATATATGTTTTTGTATTTTTTTAATACTTTTCATGTAATAATTTTATTTGTAATTTGGATTTCTTAAGCGCCATTGAATAATTTAATAATGGTGCATTAATTTTTTAGTCTATTCTCATAATTCAATAAATTTATTCTAAACAGTTTTTAATTGCTTTTTTAATTTTTTTCTGAATGGGCTATTTCGATATTTTCATCATTTTCTTTTTATTAATTTAATATTTTTTTTACACTTAAAATGTTATTGTTTATTTTTTTTTCATTATAATCTTATAAAAAACCGAACACATTTACTATTTTTTAAGACTAATTTAAAAAGGTTTATATAGAATTATCCTTAAATATATTAGTAAGGTATATTATAATACTGTTGAAATAATGAGAGGTAATGTTTTTATGAATAAAAATACAGATGCATATGGCGTCGAACCAGAGAATATGATTTTTACTATGGACACACTTGATAAACAGATATTGGAATTATTGAGTGAGGATGGTAGAAAATCATACAGGAAAATTTCACGTGAATTAGGAGTTTCTGTAGGAACAATACACAACCGTGTAGATAAACTTACTAAATCCGGAATAATTAACAAATTTGTTCCAGTAATCGATCATGAAAAGTTAGGATATACATTAACAGCAGTAATAGGTATAGAAATCAAAGGTGGAACAATATCCTATTTAATTGAAAAAGAACCATTTAAAGACAATTTATTAGCCGTGTATGATGTTACAGGTCAATTTGATGGAATAATAATAGCAAAATTCAAAAACACTTTTGAATTAAACAAATTCATTAAATTATTATTACAAGAAGAAAATGTTACCAAAACATACACACAAACAGTTCTAAATATTGTTAAAGAAGAACTAAATTCTTCAATGATTAATTTTTAAACAAATAATTTAAAATTAATCTTCATCAATATTTTTTTTTAGGTTTTTTCCATCAATAACAAATATCTTTTTTATTTTTATTAAATACAATT
>MVAA01000018.1:1558-1683 GCA_003266105.1 Methanosphaera sp. rholeuAM6 | reverse complement strand
GGAGGAGTAATATACAACAATAATGGAAATATAATCATCATAAACTCCACACTAAACAATAACACAGTAACAGCAACAACAGAAAAAGCTTATTCAAATGCTGATGCCCGGGGAGGAGTAATATA
>MVAA01000018.1:0-1462 GCA_003266105.1 Methanosphaera sp. rholeuAM6 | reverse complement strand
GGAGGAGTAATATACAACAATAATGGAAATTTAACAATCACAAACACCACACTAAACAATAACAAAGCAACAGCAACAACAGCAGATTCATATGTAAATGCTGATGCCAGTGGAGGAGTAATATACAGCAACGGAGCATTAACCATTACAAACACCACACTACAAAACAACAAAGCAAATTCAGCAGCAAGGGGAACAAGTACATCTGCTAAAGCTCTTGGAGGAGCAATATATTCTGAAAACTTAATAAATATAAGCGATTCCAATTTCACCCAAAACAACGCATCCAGCGGAGCAGCAATAAACTTCAATGGTAACACCGCTAATTTAATAAGTAACGTGTTTACCCAAAATTCTGCATCATCTGATGGAGAAACTCTTAAGTTGGTGGGAAGCGTAACTGTTGAAAATAATATTTATAACTCCACGGATATTTCGTTAAAAACAGTTAACTTAACTGTTAACGATTATCAACAAAATTACTTATTGGGTGAAAATGTAGTATTAAATTTCACAATAGAATTGGAACATCCCGAAAATTATGATGAGAATATTCTAGAAAAACTAGATAAAACAGTTTACATCAACGGAATAGAAAATGTTACAACAAAATATAATAATTATACACTTTCTAATCTAGAATTTGGTGAATATTCTATTATTTATAAACTTAACCATAATATATCAAACACCGTAACATTTAAGGTAATAGTAGTTACTGAAATAACCACACCTGAAAATGAATATGATTACTATGAAGGAATAAAAAATACTATAACACTAAAAATCAACAATCCTAGTGGAGAAAAAGGAACAGTTGATATAAGCGTCAAAGAGGGTGACAAATACCAAAAACTATTAACTTATCATAATGTAAAAGATGGATACACATTCACAACAGAAACATTACGAGATACACTTGAAAATCTCTATGATAATTTAGACGAATCATATATTATAAACATTACATACACCAGCAACTACGCAGTTCCTAGTTCAACAGAGTTCACATTAAACATAAACAAACAAAGAAACACCACAATAGCATATGATATCATCAATAACACAGAGGGCAATGTGCAGATAAACATAACAGTAATAGACGCAGTAAGCAACACACCAATAAATTATGCTACCATCAAGATAACAGGAGACATCACACAGACAACTAGCAGTGGAATAATCACTGATACAACATTAACCCCTGGAAGTTATACTATAAATATCTTATACGATGAAACAGAGAATTACAAATCATCAGAAGCAACAATTAACTTCAATGTAGAAATAGATAAAGATAAAAAAATAGAAGAACTAGAAGAACAAGTAGAAAACCTAAACAACACAATCAAAGAACAAAACAACACAATCAACAACTTGAATAATGCTGTTCAAGAACAAGCAAATACTATCAACACATTAAATGATACAATCAAAAACATGAACAACACAATCAAAGAAC
>MVAA01000027.1:2364-20614 GCA_003266105.1 Methanosphaera sp. rholeuAM6 | reverse complement strand
TTTTTGGGTCCGTTTTACAAATATTTTCTGTTAAAAAACATATCTATTATATATGACTTTAAAAAAATACAATATTATTAAGATTTAAAGAGTGATATGAATGGCTAAAGAATTAGTTAATGATGATTTTTTAACAATGAATGATGACTTTGAGGAATACATTAAGTATGTAAACCTACTTTTAACTGATTATTATGAAATTGTAGATAAAATAGATAAGATTATCGAAAACAATGTATTTTCCAGTGAAACTTATATAGAATTGACAGGTATAATGAAATATGCTTCAAAAAGAGTTTTTCCATTATTATTAGCTTTCTTTGGTCAGGATGAAAATTTTGAAGATGACATCTATCCTGAATTTATGGATATTCAGTTGATGGTATTGTATTTATTTGATAAGTTACAGTATGAACTTGATGAGGCTTTATTGAATTATAATGTTTCGGATGTTTTGGTTTATGAGGAAATAATTAATCTTGAATCTATTAATTATTTATTGAAAATAATTTTACCGCAACTATCATTATTTACTAAAGTATTTGATTTAAAAATCCAGTTTATTGATGGAACTATTGATGATGTTGAGTTTGAACGTAAAATGGTTGAAATTCATGATACCATGTTCATCTAATATTCTTTTTCTATTATTATTTTTATTTCCTTTAATTTTGAGGGTACTATTCTAACATCTATTCCATGATATGTTTTATAAATGTTTATTAACTGTTTTTTACGTAGGGACGTTATCCCTTTTTTAATTTCTTTACAGGAATATTGGTTTAGGTTTTTGCAAAGATTTATTATGGGAGTATGGTGTTTTCCTATGCATCCATGTTTAAAAAGAGTTGATAAAATATCTCTTTCCAAGTCATCATTGATTTTCATATACTTTTATATATTAGATTTATCTTATATAATAATATGTTTAAAAACTGTACATTTTTATCTTTTTAAAAAATTGTGTTTAATAAATAAACCTGAGATGATTATATGTATGAACGAATATTTGGCAAATATCCGCAAGTAAAAGTAATAAATTATGTTTTAGTAAACCCTGAAAGATCATATTCAAAAAAAGAGATAGCAGTAGGTGCAAACATATCTAGAGTTACATTAGATTCATTTATAAATGAGCTTGTAGAAGAAAACATTCTAAACAAGGAAGGATTAACATATACTGTTAATGTTTCATCCAGAATTGTAAAAACGCTTATAAAAACACAAATAACGTTAGCAGAACTTGTTATGAATGATGAACTTGAAAAATCTAATGAAATAATAGGTGAAGCTTTATCAGATGAAGAATTTGAAAAATTCTTGGATAGTTTTGAATATGAAGTAGACATGGATGCTGAACTAGAAAAAATAGAACATGGTGAAGAAATATCCATTACAAAACAATATCCCGAATTTACAAAAAACGCTTCAAAAATCATCTCATCAAATAAATTAGACACAGATATAATATTAACACAGTATATAAATAGAGATTACGACAAAGGAAGTATGAATTATGGATAATTTAAACAATTTAAATGATGCACAAATGCCTAAAATAAAATTTAACAATGAACCAAGTAAACCTGTATCTGGTGCAGTATGTGTAGGCTCACAAGATCAAATACGTGTTGCATTTCTAGAAGAAAAGTTAGCAAGCGATGACTATGGAAATGTTGAAATGATACAGGAATGTGTAGCACAGGTGGTAATGACACCACAGGTAGCTAGAAACATAATTCAAGTATTGGAAGATAATTTAGCTTCTAATAATTTTTAACCCCCAAATTTTTATTCCTTTCTCATGACAACGTATCATAAGTTTTTTTTATGCTTAACCGATGTTAAAATGAGTGTATAATTAAAAATATAAAGTTTTAAGATTAAACCGTAACTCTAAAGATAATCAAGTTATCATGGATTCTATTATTATAAATTTTTTCATTATTTAAACTTTAAAATACAAATAGAATATTATGATATCGGATGATACCTTGAATCGTTATGTGATAATTATTGGCATATTATGTTCTTTTGCCGTTGCATTTAATTCTAATGCACTTAGTGTGGCATTACCAACCATAGCAAACGATTTTCAAATCAGTAATATTATGCAAAACTGGATTGTTAACGTATACTTATTAGTTATTGCAATTACAAGTGTTCCTTTTGGTAAGATATGTGGCAAATACGGACTGAAACGAACTTTAATAATCGGTTTGTTAATTTATATTATTGGAGCAGTATTGTCTGGTATAGCCCCCAACGAAATATTTATTTTATTAGCAAGAATTATACAGGCTGTGGGCTCTTCAATATTGTTTGTAAATGTCATGGCCATGATTACTGCCCAAATATCTCCACAAAAAAGGGGTCAGGCTGTTGGATTAACAGTTATGGGAGTTTATGTTGGTTTAACCAGTGCTCCTACAATTGGTGGATTATTGGTTCAGTATTCCTCTTGGAGAAGTATATTTTATATTACATTACCATTAATCTTTATATCAATATTCCTGTTGAGTAGAATCTCTAGTGAATGGTCAATGGATGTTGACGTTCCTCTGGATGTTAAAGGTTCAATTTTGTATATGCTTGGGATTTCACTGTTAATGTATGGCTTTACTGTTTTGAATGAAATGACGGGTCTTTTATTGGCAGTAGTGGGTGTGGTTGTTTTAATTATTTTTGCCAAATATGAGTTAAAAATACAAAATCCTATATATGACATTAAATTATTCTATAATCTAAAGTATGCTTCTTCAAATATTGCATCTTTCATTAGTTATTTTGCAACTTTTGTTGTAACATATATTTTAAATTATCACTTTCAGTATTTAAATGGACTTAAACCGGAGACTACTGGAATCATTTTAATAGTTTCACCATTATTAATGGCAATAGTTGCACCATTTTCTGGAAAATTATCCGATAAGATTGAACCAAAAATTATAGCATCAGCAGGTATGGCCATGGTAACTATAGCCATGTTTATTTTAACGTTCCTGAATGAATCAACACCATTATATGTGATAATAATAGCAATGATATTGCAGGGAGTCGGATTTGGATTATTTTCATCACCAAACAGCAATATAATATTGGGAAGTGTGGAGAAAAAGGATATTCCAATAGCATCCGCTTCGTTATCTACTGTTAGAACAATAGGTCAATCATTTAGTTTGGGATTGTTGACTTTAATCTTTTCATTTGTTATGGGAAATGTACAGATTGTTCCATCCAACTATCATCTGTTAGTACAAAGTAGTCATATAACTATGATCTTTTCGACAATATTATGTGTAATTGCCGTTATTTTATCATTAGTTGGCGTTAAATCAAAAACATAATTTTTAATACACAATTGTATTTTTGTATTATCTTATTAATTCATTTTTTATACATATTTCAAAAATAGAAAATTGTTAATATAAAATGTTTAAAAATAGTTCATATTAAAGGGGGTTAAAAAAAGAAAAAATATCGAAGTTAACTTAGCAGTATTTTTTTGTTGCTAATTCGACATCTTCAGGTTGAATAGTTTTTCTACCTGCATGATTTGCATTATCAAATACTTTTTTACCTAATCTGCATGCGTAAGCTTCTACAGCTTCAACAATTTTTTCTTCTGCTTCTTTACTAATTCTTTCTGCACCTGCTTTTTTTACAATTCTTGTAACTGGTGCTTTTGGTATTTCAGTCATGTTTTGTCATCTCCTTTATTTAATAATATTGTAGTAAGGAGTATATAAGTATTTTGCATAAAAATGTAAAAATTGTAAAAAAAATATAGTCATATTGAAATTTGTATAAAACAAAAATCAATATTTAAAAAATATAATATGGGGTGGAATTAAAATTCTAACTTAGAAATTCTTTCCATAGCTTCAACAGTCTTTTCATAAGTGTTAAAAGCAGTTAATCTAATATAACCTTCACCACTAGGACCAAAACCGGCACCAGGAGTACTTACAACATGAGCCTGGTCCAATAAAATGTCAAAGAATGTCCAAGAATCGATATTATTCGGTGTTTTAAACCAGATATAAGGGGAATCCACTCCACCATACACATCCAAGCCAATTTTTTCCAAACTTTCTCTGATAGCCTTTGCATTTTTCATGTAATAGTCAAGATTTTCCTGAATTTCTTTCTTTCCTTCAGGAGTGTATATTGCCTGTGCAGCTCTTTGAACAGGATAACTAACACCATTAAACTTGGTGGATTGTCTTCTGTTCCACAATGGATTAAGTTGTACATCTTCACCTGCTTCATTTTTAACATATACTTCCTCAGGAACGACACAATAGCCGCAACGAGTACCAGTAAAACCAGCAACTTTAGAATAACTTCTAAATTCAACTGCAACATCTTTAGCTCCTTCAATTTCATATATTGAATGAGGAACATTATCAGAAGCAATAAATGCTTCATATGCAGCATCAAATAATATTAAGGCATTATTTTCACGAGCATAATCAACCCATACTTTAAGTTGATCTTTCGTTAATGTTGTACCGGTAGGATTATTCGGGAAACATAAATAAATAATATCAACATCTTCCTCAGGAAGTGCAGGTACAAAATTGTTCTCGCTAGTACAAGGTAAATAAACAATGTTTTCATAGAAACCATCTTCATTAATCTTGCCGCTGCGTCCTGCCATAACGTTACTGTCAACATATACAGGATATACCGGATCAGTCACTGCAATAACATTGTCCTGTGAGAATAATTCTTGGAAATTACCCGTATCACATTTTGCTCCGTCACTGATAAACACTTCTGATGTTTTAAGCTCTACACCCAAAGGTTCAAAATCATTTTTAATTACATCTTCTATAAGGAAATCATATCCTTGTTCCGGACCATATCCACGAAAAGTTTCTCCAACTCCCATTTCATCCACTGCATCATGAAATGCTTTTATAACAGTTTTTGTTAAAGGTCTTGTCACATCCCCAATACCCATTTTAATCAAATCAGCATCAGGGTTTTCTTCCTGATATTTATCTACCCGTCTAGCTATTTCTACAAACAAATAATTGTTTTGTATGTTACTATAATATTCGTTTACATTTACTACCATATCATTCACGTCCAATAATTTAATTATGTGNNCACATCTTTACTTGCAGGTTCAATGAATCCTTTAACTTTAGTGTTATCCGGCATTACTACCGTAGCAGGAACACTGTTTTCTACAGGAGCCCATTGGATAATTGTGGCATGTTTACTTTGAGCATCTTCCAATGAGTCACTATCATAGATACAGGAATCATTTGAAACGTTAATGTTAACTAAATCCATCAATCTTAACGGTTTATTGTTTTTTATCGCATTATCATAATCATTTTTAGGAATATATGCTGAACCGTTAAATTCTAATGTTCTCATACCTTTTTCCGGCTGATTATAATGAAGTTCACGTTCAACAATCAGTTCTTTCTTATCTTCAGGTAAGTTTTCCACATCAACCTTCACGGCTTCAGGAATAAAGAAGTACCTGTTTGTTTCCTCTTCTATGATATTTCTGTTAAGACCATATATTTTCTTCCAGCTGATAGTTGCATCAGCCTGTTTAGTACCAATCTCTTCAATAAGTTCATATAATACTTCTTTTTTAATTCCTCTGCGTGCAATAGCTTTTATAGTACCAAGTCGAGGATCATCCCATCCGGAATACAGTCCCTCTTCAATACCGGCACGAGCTTTTGAAGTACTTAATTCAACATCATCCATTTTAAGTCTACCATAATGAATAAACTCCGGAATATCCCAACCGAAGTGTTTGTACAGGTAAGACTGTTTTTCACTATTAGCTAAATGATCTTTTCCACGCAATACATGAGTAATTCCTAAAAGATGATCATCTACAGTTACAGAAAAGTTCATCATAGGATAAATTTTGTATTTGTTTCCGATTCTTGGATGTTCCTGTGTAACAATTCTCATGGCAACCCAGTCACGAATGGCAGGATTTTTATGTTTTATATCGGTTTTTACACGTAAAACAGCCTCTCCTTCTTCCATATCAGGGAACTTGTTCCATAATTCCAAATTTTCTTCAACACTATGATTTCTACATGGACATGGTTCACAGTTGTCTTTCAGTTTCTTAAAGTCTCCACCATCACAGGTACACATGTAAGCAGCTTCACATTCAATTGCCTTTTTGGCGTATTCATAGTAAATATCCAGTCTGTCACTTTGAATATATGCTTTGTCCGCTTCAATGCCCAGCCATGCCAAATCCTCTGGAATATATTCATATGCATCAGGTTCTACACGTTTCGGGTCAGTATCTTCAATTCTTAATACAAGTTTACCATTATATTTTTTCTGGTATAACAGGTTTAGAATAGCTGCACGGGCATGACCAATATGTAAAGGACCTGAGGGATTAGGTGCAAAACGTAGCTTGACATTACCGTCCTTAACATTTTCCAGTTCCGGTAATCCCTTAGGTTTTTCTGGAGCTCTTTTATGTTCCTCAATACCACCCAGTCCATCAAGTTCATTTTGTTGTTCTTCAGGACTCATTGCATTAACTTTTGCAGTAAGTTTTCCTGCAAGTTGACTGACAGTTTTAGGATCTTTTCTCATATCAGGATGTTTGCTCATTACCATACCGATTACTGAACCTGTTTGACACTTGTTTCCATGTTCAACAGCATTAGTAAGAGCATATTTATAAATAGTTTCTTCAATATCCATTGATATCCTCCGTATTAATAATTAAAAAATGAATAGTAAAATAATAATTACCTATTTCGATATTTTATCATAATATAATATATGTCTGAGAACTTATAAAAAAATTTAGAATAAAGCATATAATTACACTTTAAAAATATTTGTAAAAACATGAAAAACTCATTAATCTTGGTTTAAACTTAAGGTAGCGTTTCAAACGGAGATATAGGTTAAAGTGAATATCATTCAGAATATGCTTTGAAAAGAAAAATTAAAATATCTGTGGAATAATTATATTTTTCATTAAAGACATACTTTTAAATAACATTAAAATAAATGTCGTGATAATTTTGAAAGTCAAATATAAAATTATTCTAATAATATTGCTAGTAATCTTGTTAGGAGTACTTTTAGTAGCACTTGATAGTCCATACTTACATATGGCAGAAAAAGTAGCAAAAGGAGATACAAACGATATACTTGATATAGCACCGGCCATAGAGAAGGGTAATCTATCATTCACAGTCACCGGAGATGTGATGTTCGGAAGAAAAATGCCCGGAGTACTGTCATTGGATTCATCACCATATCGTTACGTGGAAAATGTAACCGGTGACACGGATATACTGCTAGTAAATACAGAAAATCCGTTTACAACAAGTGGAAATCCTGTAAAACCGGATGTTCCATTAAAGGCAAATCCCAAATATATACCATTGCTTAACGGAACAACAGGAATGGTAATCTCTGCAAATGCTAATAATCACGTATTTGATTATGGTATTGAAGGAATGAGATCTTCAATTGAAAATCTCGATTCATATGGAATAGCTCATATTGGTGCTGGTGAAAACAAACAAGAAGCCACAAAACCAATAACAATCGAAAAAGAAGGACATAAAATAACAATATTCAATTACATGGATAGTGAAAACTTCCAGGAATACAGTCAAGCTGTAATGCCAAAAGCGGGAGATGATACTCCGGGTTACTCAGCATGGGATGATACTGAAAGTCCAAATCAAATAAGACAAGCAAAAGAAAATGGTTCCGACATTATCATAGTTTACATGCATTATGGAAATGAATATTCCAGAAGTCCTAACTCCAATCAGAAAAAAATATCACATCTGGCAATAGATGCGGGAGCAAGTGCAGTAGTCGGTTCTCATGCTCACGTAACACAGGGAATAGAAGTATACAATGGAAAACCGATATTTTACAATCTGGGAAACTTCATGTTTGACCAAAGTAATCCCAATACCCATACGGCATACTTTGTAGACTTTGATGTAAGGAATGAAAACGTTACCGCAAATGTTTATCCTATATATATTTCAGGATACTTACCACACTTCATGAGTAGTGATGACGGAAAAAGTTTACTGAATAATCTAAATCCACACTGTGAACAGATGGAAATTACAGATGAAGGTATTGGTAAAATAAATTTCTCAGTAAAAAACAGTACAGAGTAAATATATTACTCTTATATTTTCTATTTTTAAAAAAGGAAGTTATTCTGTAGTATTATTAATACTACTGTTAAAACTCCAATTATCTATAAAATCAACTATTTGTCTATCATGATCTAATGTAACATTATTATCATCTTGAGTATAAGCTTCATATATAATTGCACCTACTCCACCATTATTTAATGGACTGGTCACATATTTTGGACTTGTCGGATTTGGAGGAGTATAATATGAAAGCCAATCAAAGTTGTCCGCTAATGCATTGCCTAACTGGTAAGACAATTCATTATCTTTACTTGGAGTGAAAACAAACCTTGAAACACCCCATGCTCCATTACTATAATGAGCATCAACAGCAAATGTGAAATTGTTATTAATGGCATCAGGAACAATATATTCGTTAGCCAACTTTTGTCCATTTAAACGACTGTCAGAATAATCTGTTGGATCCTGAGTAACATTTATTCTGTAAATGTAATAACAGTATTTCAGATTAGCTTCTTTTTCTTTAAAAGCTTGTTCCATTAATCTGTGAGCTCCTTTTTCTCTAGGATGAACCCCTAAAATGTAAGCTATTTTAATATTTGAGCTGGTGTTTCCATAAGGACCTTCTTTATACACTCTTCCCAAAGAATTATTGCCTAACAATGTAGTTGTTGCAACAATCTCTTCCACTTCATCATTATTATTAGTACTATTATTATTGCTACTGTTGGAATTATCAATCATATCAACAGTAAATAACATTAATAAAACTAAAATAACTAAACAAACAATAAGAAGAACAGGTTTTTTAGGAATTGAAGGAATATCACCAATTTCTATTTGTGGAATGTCAAGTGATTTACTTTTTTGCTTATCGTAACGGGGATTCCTTTTAAGTGAAGGTTTATCATTGTTTCCCATATATTCACCATAAAACATCTTTTATTCAATATTATTAACTTTTATAGTTAATTGATATTAATTGTTATGACACCTACAAAATTATTATTATTTCCGAAGTTAAAATATAATAATGCATTAGATAATCCAATGATAATTTTTGGATTAATGGATGAAATTATATGATGGATATAGAACAAATACTGGCAAATGAGTTAGAAATTAAACCATGGCAAGCAGATGCTGCAATAACACTCATTAACGATGAAAATTCAATACCGTTTATAGCAAGATACCGTAAAGAAGCAACAGGTGGTTTGAATGATGAATTGCTGCGTCGTTTAAATGAAAGATTAGTTTACCTTAAAAAGCTTGACGAACGTAAAAGACAAATTCTAAACAACATAGAAAAACAGGGAAAATTAACGTTAAAGTTGGAAAATGAAATAAAAGAAGCCGCAACAATGGTTGAAGTGGAAGATTTATACAGACCATTCAAACAGAAAAAGCAAACAAGAGCAAGTAAAGCCAGAGAAAAAGGATTGGAAAAACTTGCATACACTATCTATGACCAAAAACTTGACCATTCCATAGACAAGGAAGCTAAACAATATTTAAACGATGAAGTGCACACAATAGAAGAAGCAAAACAAGGAGCAAATGATATTATAGCCGATATGATATCGGATAAAGCATCATTCAGACGCTTCATTAGAGACATTACAATAAAGAAAGGTAAAATATCCATCACACCAAAAGATAAAGGCGAATCCTCAGAATATGAAATGTACTATGATTATTCTGAAAACATATCTGATATTGTTCAACACAGAATACTTGCAATTAATCGTGGTGAAAAAGAGAAAATATTGAACGTTAAGGTGGAAGCACCTTTAGAGAATATCAAGTACTTCCTAGAAGATGAAATATTAATTAATTTTTCTACCAATCCAAGAGAAATCAAATACAACAAATATACGGAAGATTTCATAAAAGATGCTATAAAGGATTCATATAAACGTTTAATAGCACCGGCAATAGAACGGGAAATAAGGTCAATTTTAACGGAAGTCGCTGAAGATAAATCAATTAAGGTATTCAAGAAGAATCTTGAACAGTTACTTATGCAGCCACCAATCACTGGAAAAACAGTACTTGGATGGGATCCCGCTTTCAGAACAGGATGTAAACTGGCAGTTATAGATGAATACGGTAAAGTTTTAGATACTACCGTAGTATATCCAACGGAACCTCAGAAAAAAATAACAGAGACCAAAAGTACAGTACGAAAATTAATTAAACAGTATAATGTTGATATCATAGCATTGGGAAATGGTACAGCTTCACGTGAATCCGAACAGATAATAGTTGACATAATCAAAAACACCAATGTAAAGTATGTTATAGTAAACGAAGCAGGTGCATCAGTTTATTCGGCAAGTAAACTTGCACAGGAAGAGTTTCCGGAATATGATGTAACAGAACGTGGAGCAATTTCCATAGCAAGAAGACTGCAGGATCCACTGGCGGAACTAGTTAAGATAGATCCAAAATCAATAGGAGTAGGACAATACCAGCATGACATGAATCCTAAAAAACTTGACGAATCATTGGAAGGTATCGTGGAAAAAAGTGTTAACAATGTAGGAGTAGACCTTAACACTGCTTCAGCAACATTAATGCAGCATGTTGCAGGCATATCCAAAAAAATAGCAAACAATATAGTGGAGTATAGGGAAGAACATGGTTCCTTTGTTGACAGGAATCAGTTGCTTAAAGTACCGGGAATAGGTGCAAAAACCTTTGAGCAATGTGCAGGTTTTATGAGGATATATGAACCAAATAATGTCCTGGACAGTACATGTGTACATCCTGAATCATATGACACGGCCTTATCATTATTAACAGTCTACGGTTATGATTTATATGATGTTAAAAATGGTGGAGTATCAATAAAAGTGGATAATGTTGAAAAATTGGCTACTCAACTGGGAGTTGGAGAATGGACATTAAAAGATATAATAGTGGAACTTAAAAAGCCGGGAAGAGATCCACGTGATGAATTGGATGCTCCACAACTACGTTCTGACGTACTTGACATTGAAGACTTGGAAGAAGGTATGATATTGGAGGGAGTAGTTAGAAATGTTGTTGACTTCGGAGCCTTTGTTGACATAGGTGTTCATCAGGATGCTTTGGTACATATCTCAGAATTATCTGACACCCAGTTTGTAAAGCACCCCATGGATATTGTAAATGTTGGAGATATTGTAGAAGTTAGAGTTTTATCAGTAAACTATGAAAAAAATAGGATTAGTTTAAGTATGAAACTTTAGTATTTATATTTTTTTTTATTTTTTTATTAAACTTTATATTAAATATTTATTTTAAATAATCACTTTTTAAAATAAGATTTATATATCTATACTGACATAAATATAAGCATATAATATATGATGATTAAAAACAATGATATGTCATCATTTTTTTCATAACATGAAAGCAAAATACTTTTTGAGTTTGCTTTGTTTAAGTGAAATAAATTTATTTGGAGAAGTATTTATGAAAGATCTCAGTGGATTATTCAATCCTAGAGGTGTGGCCGTTATAGGCGCATCAAATCAGAAAGGAAAATTAGGATATATAGTTACAGATAACTTGAAAACATGTGGATATCAAGGAGAAGTTTATCCTATTAACATCAAAGGAGAAGAGGATATTTTAGGATTAAAAGCATATAAATCTGTACTTGATATTGAAGGAGAATGTGATTTGGCAGTAGTTGCAATTCCTTCAAGATTCACCAATGCATCTCTTGAAGAATGTGGACAAAAAGGAATCAAAAATGTTATAGTATTAACAGCAGGTTTCAAAGAAGTAGGTGAAGAAGGAGCAAAACTAGAAGAGGAATTAGCAGCAATAGCTAAAAAATATGATATGAACGTACAAGGACCTAACTGTCTTGGAAGCTTAGATGCACATACACCATTAAATGCATCATTTGCACAAATCATGCCTGAACAGGGAAACATAGCATTCGTATCACAAAGTGGTGCAATGACCGTAGCCATCATTGATTGGAGTGTATCTGAAGGAATAGGATTCAGTAAAGTAGTAAGTTTAGGAAACAAAGCAGATGTATCTGAAATTGATGTTATCGAACAGCTAGCTGATGATGAAAAAACTGATGTAATATTAGGATACCTTGAAGGAATCAGTGAAGGAGAAAGATTTATTAAAGTAATGAGTGAAGTAACAAAGAAAAAACCAGTTATATTACTTAAATCCGGATCCAGTCAAGCAGGAGCAAAAGCAGTATCTTCACACACAGGTGCATTAGCAGGAAACGACTTTGCATTCGACGCAGCATTTGAAACATGTGGAGTAATGAGAGCACGCTCAATGCAGGATTTATTTGACTTAGGTACGGCATTCTCAAAAACCGATTTACCAAAAGGTAAAAACATTGCAGTCATTACCAACGCCGGTGGTGGAGGAGTACTAACCGCAGATAAAATAGAAGCAGAAGAGTTACAACTAGCAGAACTCACAGAAGAAACAATGAATAAACTCAGAGAAGTCATACCACCTGAAGGTAGTGTAAGAAATCCTATTGACGTATTAGGAGATGCATCACCGGAAGCATACGAAAAAACATTAGAAATAGTTTTAGCTGAAGATTACATTGACAGTGCAATTATTATGGCATGTCCAACAGCATCATACAAACCTAAAGAAGTAGGAGAAGCAATTGTTGATGCTAAAAATAAATTCAGCAAACCAATCATGGTTGTAAACATGGGTGGACCTACATTCGTAGAAGAAAACCTTGTGTTACGTGAACACAACATTCCAACATTCGTATTCCCTGAAACAGCAGTAACAGCTCTTAAAGGAATGGCAGCATTCTCTGAAATAAAACGTAAATCACATGAATCCGCCGTAGATAACCTTGAAGGAATAAACAAAGAAGAAGCAGAAAAAATCATTGAATCTGTAAAAGCAAGTGGTAAAGATGCATTAATTGGTAGTGAAGCATACCAGGTAGCAAAAGCATACGGTATTTCCGCAGCACCTATTGTATTGGCAAAGACCAAAGAAGAAGCAGGAGAAGCAGCAGAAGAAATGCAATATCCTGTAGTACTTAAAATTGCATCAGATAAAATCTTACACAAAACAGATATTGGTGGAGTACAGGTAAACATCAACTCAAAAGAAGAAGTTGAAACAAAATTCGAAGAAATTATTGCAAGAGCCAAAGAAGCACATCCTGATGTAGTACCAGACGGTGTCGAAGTACAAAAAATGATGCCTAAAGGACAGGAAGTTTTAATCGGTATGCTACGTGATGCACAGTTCGGACCAATCATCGGATTTGGTATGGGTGGAATCTACGTTAATCTAATCAATGATGTAAACTTCAAACTTGGTGCAGGATTAACAGAAGAAGCAATAGAAGAACAAATAAACAGCACAAAAGTAAGCAAACTATTAGAAGGATATCGTGGAGATGCTCCTTGTGATATTGATGCAGTAAAAGACACTCTTAAACGTGTAACTAGATTAACACTTGACTTCCCTGAAATAAAAGAGTTAGATATAAATCCAGTATTCTGTTATGAAGAAGGATCTAGTGCATTAGATATAAAAATTAAATTATAAATCTTCTTCATACCTTTCTTTTTTTACAATATAAAACTATTTTTAAACTAATAATTTCATTAAAATGAGTATAATTATTTTTGGTGATTAAAAAAAGAATAATTTATGAAAATTATCTATCCAGATAAATTTTAGATAATTTTACTAGTTTCATTAAATGTTTTTTAAGTGGACCTGTTCTATTGACAAAATGTTCTATAAATACAACATCTTCCGGTCTTATAGCTTTTAATAAAAGAATTACAATGATGTAAACCACAGTACCAACAATTAATCCAACAAACATTCCAATAATAGTATGTGGTATCAGATACATTACAAAAATCATAAAACCTGTTGCAATAAACATTTTTAATAAATCTTTGTAAGGTGGATGAATCTGTGATAATTTGCTCAGTTCACCTACTGTCAATAACATCAATACCAACGTAGCAATTGTTGTAGCAATTGCAGCACCTGTAATATCATAAATTGGAATTAAAAGGTAACTGAATACAACATTAACCAATGCACCAATAATTAAGGAATACATTGGAAATGCAGGTTTACCCAGTCCTTGACACATACTACTTGCAATAAGATATATTGAGAAGAAAAACATTCCGGCAACTAATATCCATAATGCCTGTGAACCCTGGGCATATTCACTTCCAAATAATAAAATCATCATTGGAGTTGCGTATACCATTATAAAGGCAGATACAGGTAATGATGTAACGGTAGTATATCTATATGATTGATGCATGTACATTCTTAATAATTCCTTATCCTGTAGACTATCTGCTTCACTTGTTGCAGGAAGTACTGATGTTGACACGGAATTCGCCAATATCAGTGGAATTCTTGCAATAGCACTTGCATTTGTATAGAATCCTGCAAAGAAAGTAGGTAAAAACATTCCAATGAAGAATGTTCCGGTATCATAAAGGAATATTTCAGCAATACCTGAAATAACTACAGGTATAGAGAATTTCAATATTTCCTTCATTAAACCTAATTCTTCTCTAAATGATATTTTAGGATATTTTTCATTAAGATATGAATCTTTAACATCACGTTTAAACAGTATGTAAGAACCTATCAGCGATACAAGAAAACCCAATGCAGTACCCAATACGGCACCTGCAGCATACCATCCTATAATAACTAATGCCGATGCTATAATCAGAGTAAAGATCTGTTCAATGAATTTACTGTAGAAAATATTTTTCATCTGGTAAAATCCTTGAAATACTCCTCTAAATGAACCGACAATTACACTAAACGGAACAATAACACTAACTAACCTTAGAGGCACTAATGCTTCTGGTTTATTCCACATGCCTATAGCAATAGGTTCTGAAATCAGGAACATGATAATTGCAGCAATCACCGCCATGAAAATCATCATTTTCATACCGGTAACACTTACCTGATATACCATCTCCTTGTCTTCAAGAGCCTTGTACTGTGAAACATATTTTGCTATTGCTGGTGGCACTCCACCGGATGCACCAATGATAAACATATTCTGGAAAGGTAATGTTAATCCTACAATTCCATAGCCCGTTGTTGTTAATAGTCTACTTAATATGAAACGATAAATAAATCCACCTAATCTAAGTATTATGGATCCTAACAGGATTATAATACTTCCTGATGCCAGTTTAGATTTTTTATCAGACAAGTATCTACCTCCCATTATTTTCAATATAATAAATTAATTGCTAATTTTTTAATTTGTCTTATATTTTGAAAATAAACTCTGTATATATTCTATATAACTTATCAAATAAGTATTTAATTATTTTTGATTAAAAAATAATAATCTATATTAACTCTAAAATTAATAATATTTAATAATAAGCAAAATTTATTTTTTATATAAGGGGATTCTATGACAAAAAATGTGGAAAGATTACAAAGACGTATGGAAGAACTAACAGAGTCTTTAGAAAAGCATAATGCAAATCCGGGCAGTGGATTTGAAGAAGTAAAATCAGTTGAAATGTTAATTAAATTTGAAATATACTTAAATGATGCTGAAATAGGAATAACAGATGGTATCTATTTATACATGAATGAAGAGGGTGCTATCGTTAATGCCGAATACTTCGTAAAAGAAGACGGTGACGTGACAATTATAAGTTTCAGTGACGAACAGCTGGAGATAATTGTAGAATTATTTGCAGACGTATTTACAGTAAACGTAGAATAAGAATACTTAACTTCCATATTAATCATTTTTTTACAAACTATTTTTTTTATTAATTAAATTAGGTTATACTATGTCAATCAAGTTAGATGAAATTAAAAAACGTGAAAAAGGACTGAAAATCATAAATAACAAAATTCAAACCGAAGGAATAAACTCATTAATTGACTTAACAGGACTGGCAGGCGGTTTTGATGTGACACCGGAGGATATTTCATTACTGGAAACATATGCCGGTCCGGCAGTATTTGATGAAAAAATACAGAAATTGGGAATAGAACACTTGGGTGGAGAAAAAGTATTACCATTAAACCGTACAACCAGTGGAATAGCCGCTATGATTATAACCTATGTAAAGGAAGGAACAAAAATAGTACATTATTTACCTGAAAAACCGGGACATCCATCAATTCCTAGAACTGCACAGCTTGTCGGAGCCGATTATGTAGAATATACAGATATCAACGACTTTGAAATAACAGACAACACATCCCTCGTGGTTATTACTGGTACAACAATGGATCATGAAGTAATAAGTGAGGATGATTTCAGATACGTAATAGAAAAAGCTAAAGAAAAAGATATCATGGTATTTGTGGATGATGCATCAGGAGCTAGACTAAGAAGAGCAGTATATAATCAACCAACAGCAATCGATCTGGGGGCTGATTTATCTGTTACCAGTACGGATAAGTTAATGGAAGGTCCTCGTGGTGGACTAATGGCCGGTAGCAAAAAATTAATAGATGAAATAAAGTTAACAGTTAACCAGTACGGATGGGAAGCACAGGCACCATTGGTTGTTGGAATGATAAAAGGATTGAAAAAATATTCACCTGAAAGAATTAGAGAAGCGTATGTTCAAAAAGACAAACTTATTCAAAAGTTAATTGAAGAAGGATTAAAACCATTACCAACACCAACAGGATTCATGTTTAAAGAAGATGAAATAAAAAACGTCATAATCAACAAAGTGGGAGATATGAATGTACCTTCTGATATAATTGCCACAGTATATTCTATGGTACTCTTGGAAAACTATAATATTGTAACAATCCCTGCAGTTGGCATGCCTGGTGCAAGTAAAACGATACGTATTGACTGGTCTGCAAAAGATTCTGATAAATTAACAATGGAGCAGATGGTCACAGCAATAACAGACACGTTTGATAAAACTGCACACATATGTCAAGAAAATAAGATAGAACAGGAATTATATAACTAAAAAACAAAAAAATAGAACGATAGATGATGATATTATTCATCATCTATTAAGAAACAGGATCCAGAAGTAATTTTTTCTAATTTTCCCTCATCCGTTTCTACAATTAATGCACCATTATTGGTGATTCCAACAGCATCAGCTATTAATGCTTTACCACCTTTATATACTTTAACACGATTACCTGTTGTACTTGATAATCTTCTCCATTCGGAAACAATATGTTTGAAATTACCCTTTTTAAATTCTTCATATAATTCTTCAAATGTTTTAAAGAACTCTCTCATGATAGCAGCACGATTAAAGATGATATTTGTTTCCTTTTTAACACTTGTAGCAATGTTTTGTATTTCATCAGGAATATCTTCATCTTCAATATTCACGTCAATACCTACACCAACAAGAACTGCTTCAAGTTCATTCTTATTGGTAACTGCTTCAGTGAGGATTCCACATATTTTTTTGGAACCAATAAGCAGGTCATTAGGCCATTTTATTCCCACATGAAGATCGAATGTATCATGTAATGTTTTTGCTATGGCTACACCAGTAACAATGGTTAACTTTGATGCTTCAAGAAGAGTAGCTTCAGGTCTGAGAATCATGGTCATGTAAATACCACCTTCAGGTGATACCCAATCTGCTCGTTTTCTACTTCGGCCTGCTGTTTGATGTTCTGCAATAACAACAGTTCCCTCAGTAGCATCAGCTTCCACAAATTTCTTAGCAGTAAGATTGGTAGATTCAACCTCTTCATAGAAATGAATATTATGCCCAATGTAATTGGTTTTTAATCCACGACTTACTTCATATGGTTTAACAATATCGGGGGCATCCTCTAGTTTGTATCCTTTATCATTGTCATGTACAATTTTGTATCCTGCTTCTTTAAGTATTTCCATATTCTTTTTTAAAAATTCCTCGGATATTTCTAATTTTTTTAACAATTCAGATTCGGTAGCGTATTCTTCTTCAATATTTTTAAGTATGTGTTGTCTAATCATCTTAAACCCTATCAATAATTTGAATTATACTTAATATCAACTAAACATATTAATTGACATTTTATTATAATAATATATTGATTTATATAATAAATATATTTTAAAGGGATTG
>MVAA01000027.1:0-2324 GCA_003266105.1 Methanosphaera sp. rholeuAM6 | reverse complement strand
TTTTTTCCATAACTAAACTATTTCCAATCAATATCATTCATATAAAAGAAAATAATCATCACATAACTAGAAAATAAACTACAAACTAATAAAATCTATATACTATTAACAAAATAAGATAATATATAGAAAGTTAATTAATGTAAAATAATTACTATTAATCTTAATCAATAAGGGGAACAAATAAAAATGTTTGAAAAAGTATTAATCGCAAACCGTGGAGAAATTGCAATACGTGTTATGCGAGCATGTAGAGAATTGGATGTTGATACAGTAGCAATATACTCCGACACTGATGAAACTGCATTATTCACAAAATATGCTGATGAAGCAAAACCTTTAAATTCATCATTACTTGCAAAATCATATCTGGACATAGATAAGATTATGGATATAGCAATAGAAACCGGAGCAGATGCAATACATCCAGGTTATGGTTTCTTATCCGAAAATCCCATATTAGGTGAAAGATGTGAAGAAAACAACATTACATTCATCGGACCAAGAAAAAATGCAATAGAATCAATGGGAGATAAGATTACATCAAAACAGTTAATGGAAAAAGTGGGAGTACCAACAGTACCTGGTGATAAAGAAGGCATAAATGATGTAGAGGTTGCAAAGAAAAGAGCAAAAGAAATAGGATATCCTATAATTATTAAATCCTCCGCAGGTGGTGGCGGAATTGGTATGAGAGTAGTTTATGAAGAAGATGAATTGGCTCGGGCAATCGAAACAACACAAAACCTCGCACAATCAACTTTTGGTGATGGAACAGTATTCATAGAAAAATACATTGAAAGACCAAGACACATTGAATTCCAGGTATTGGCAGATAATCATGGAAATACAATACATGTATGTGACCGTGAATGTTCCATTCAAAGAAGACACCAAAAATTGATAGAAGAAGCACCTTCTCCAATCATGACAGAAGATTTAAGGGAAAGAATGGGAGAATCAGCCATTAAAGCCGCAAAAAGTGTAGATTATAATAGTGCAGGAACTGTAGAATTCATGTATTCAAACGGAGAATATTACTTCCTTGAAATGAATACCAGGATACAGGTTGAACATCCAATTACAGAAGCAATAACAGGTATTGATTTAGTAAAACAACAGATTAAAATAGCTGCCGGAGAAAAAATTGCATACCAACAGGATGATATTACAGTAAACGGTCATGCAATTGAATGCCGAATCAATGCTGAAGATCCGCTGAAGGATTTTGTACCAAGTCCCGGAAGAATAGTAGGGTACCGTTCACCAGGTGGTATAGGTATTAGGATGGATAGTGGAGTATACAATGGATATACTATTCCATCAATATATGATTCAATGATTGCAAAATTGATTGTACATGGAAATTGCAGACAGGAAGCAATTGCACGTATGAAAAGGGCATTGAATGAATATATTGTGGTGGGTGTTCCAACAACAATACCATTCCATAAAGCATTGATGAAAAATAAAAACTTCCAGGAAGCAAATTTACATACTAGTTTCATTGAAGAAAATAGTAGAGACTTAAAAATGGAAATTGAAAAAGTAGTTAAAGAAGATGAAGAAAGAATTAACGAATTAAATTCCACGTTCTTACCAAACAAGAAAATAGCTGCAATTTCAACAAGTGTCAATGCATACATGCAAAGAATAATGGAAGATCAGCAAAAAAGATAATTAAATCACATTTTTTCCCTTTTTGATTAATTATTTTTTAAAATCCCTTTATAATATTGATTTTAAGTTTTAACATTATCTTGACTAGTTAACATGTAAATTAAGGATTGTTCGCATATTCCTTTTTCGTAAATTACATTAAACATTTAATCTTAACCAAAATTGAAAATGATAAACTTTTTTTTGTACTTTTCAAAACGGAAAGTTTATATATACTTTTGAAGTAATATATAATATAGTATTCCAACTGATAAATACTTCCTTAAAACTAAATATGGTTTTGAACAAATTTTTTATTATGGAAAAATTATCGATATTCGTGCCGAACAGTTTTTTGGCCGAATCAAAAGATTCAAAAATTAGAACATATAAAGTTGGCTTAATAGGAAGATATGCTGCTCTATTTAGGGCTAATAATATAGTTATTTACAATGACAATTCAGACGGAGGTAGTAGGGATGATGCTCTCTATATGAAAACTATCCTAGAATACATGGATACACCTCAATACTTGAGAAAACAAGTGTTTCCGATTACACCGGAGCTGAAGAATGTAGGAATACTTCCACCACTTAGGACACCACATCATCCTGCATCTGATGAACTCAACAGAGGAGATTTCAGAAAAGGATTGACAAAAAAAC
>MVAA01000095.1:72149-72295 GCA_003266105.1 Methanosphaera sp. rholeuAM6 | reverse complement strand
TTGTTTGTGAAAACTGATTTATCAATAGTTAAATTACCGAGTGAAGTAATTGCTGCACCACCAAGACGTTTATTAAATGCCTCTTTGGTGGACATTATATTGTTGCTGAATGTTGATCCTATAACGGTTAAGTTTGCATCTGAGTA
>MVAA01000095.1:45232-72087 GCA_003266105.1 Methanosphaera sp. rholeuAM6 | reverse complement strand
GTTAAGAATTGATGGCTGTCGGCATTAATGGTTTGACCGTTACCGTCAATTGTGAATGATTCTGGTAAGAATGTGTCATCAAGTGCTATTGTTTCTGTTTCTGTGTATGATGAACCGGTTAATGTTACTGTAATGTTATCTTTCATTTGAGTAGTTTTTACAGTGTTTACTATGTTTACGAGTGCTGCATAGTCTGCTGCACTTACGTATATTGTTCCGTCTGCATCGATGTTGTCAATTGTTAATCCATTGATTTCCACGTTTGAAGTTGTAATAGTTCCTAATGGTGATACTGTTGGGCTATTAGTAGTTATAGTGTTGTCTGTGAATATTGAGTCTTTAACTGTTAAATCATTTGCTAATTTACGAACATATATAGTTCCACCAGTATAAGCTTTATTTTCTTTGAATTCACAGTTTTTTATTTCTATTTGTGCATTTTCTGAATATGTGTATACTGCTGAACCTTGTCCTGCATCGTTTGAATAGGTATTGTGTGCAACATTTTTAGTGAAGTTACAGTTTTCTATTTTTGAAGTAATTACGTGTGTTTGACCCATTAAAAGGACTGCTCCTCCTGATGGACTGTTTGTACCTAAATTACCAAAACCGTCAACTTCGTTTTCTTCAAATACTGAATCTTTTATTGTAATACTGGCATGGCTTTTGATTGCTCCACCGTATGTTGCTTTGTTTCCTTTGAAGGTGCTTCCAGTAACAGAACGTGTACCTTGGTCTCTGAATTGATTGTCAAGAATCATGATTGCTCCACCGTGACGTCCTGCATTGTTTAGGAATTCACAGTTTGTTACGATAAAGTCACCTGTACTGTCCAGTACTTGTATTGCTCCACCGTTTCCACCATCACTTGAAGAACTATCATCAGTATATTTTGCAACGTTTGATTCAAATTTGGAATCTGATACAGTAAGTGTATTTTTTGCAAATATAGCTGCTCCACCATCATCAGGTCCATTTTTACCTTCAGTTACTTGGTTGTTTGTGAAGGTACTGTCTTTAACATCTACAGTTCCTTCTGAGTAGATTGCTCCACCTTTTTTAACTGCGATGTTATGGTCGAATGTTACATTTTCAACGTTTAATGTACCGTAGTTTTTGATTGCTCCACCGTTTGTTGCACTGTATGTATTTTTAATTGTTACATTTTGTATGTCTAATGTGTATCCCTGGCTTACTGTAATGAATGATTGTGTGTCTAATCCGGTAATTGTTGAACTATTACCGTTGATTGTTACTGTTTTTGTGTTTTCTTTGGAATCAATGACTATTGGTGCTGTTATTTCATATGTTACACCTTCATTTAATGTAAGGATTAATTCAGATGCAATATCATTATTTTCGATAAGATCTTTTACTTGAGCATATGTTGCTGTGTCCTCACCAGCATATTTAATGGATGCTGGTAAACCTTTTGAGGCAGTCGTATCTGTGTTCTTATCAATTGTCTTTTGTGCCTCTTTCGTTATATTTTTCGTATCTTCAAATGTTTTTACTACATTTGTATTAGCGGCTGCTTGTTCGTTTACCTGTATGTCTGCTACGTTTGTGTTGTCAACGCTAAGCGTATCGTCTGTGTTTTCGATTTCGGTAGCTGTGACTACACCTGTAAACATTATCGCCAACAAGAAGACCGTAAGAAATGTAATTATTTTTGCATTCTTCGACTTCATTTATATCACAACGTTGTTTATAAAATCTTGGTATTTAGTCAAAACTTCATTGTATCCTCGGTTTTCATCCAGATACGTGAATATTCACCCATGGATAATATCCAAGATACAAATCATCAGTATTGGTTAATACCTAATATATTATTTAAAAAAAATCTATTGAATTTTAGTAAATAATATAATTTTATCTATATCAACGTATTTTAATAAATATATTCATTTGAAAAAAAGGGTTTTTTCATTGTTTTGGATTATGAAATGGATTGGTTGTTGTTGTATTATTTTTTTTATTGAATTTTTAATCCATTTTTTTGTTATGTTTTCTGTTTGCTTTTATTTTTGGATATTAATTATTTAAATGCTTTTTTTATTTTTTTATAAATAAATGAATGATTAATTTTTTTGGAATTTTGGTTATTGTTTTTAAGTTGTTAATGAATAAAAATTGATAAAAAAAGATAACATTTATATATTATTTCCAATAAAAAAGTATGGAAAAATAAATTATGATTGATTGATAGGAAAGTTGCCTCCGGGATTATGCTAAGATGTGGGTAGCTCCGGAAACATTGGAGTTTATATTGATTCGTTACACATTCTATGAAAAGATTCCCTGAAAATGTTGGAAAGGAATGTGATTTCATCTGAATAAAAATGTTTTATGGAATGTTATTTCTCTGAGAATTCCATTTCAAACATTATTGTCGGATATTCAAGTTCAAAGTTTGTAAGTACTTGTGGATGTACTTCTCCGAAGTATCCTTCTAGTGCAAAGGGTGTTCTGTCATCCATTGGTCTGGCGGCAAATCTTGCGCTTCTTCCGTTGATGAATACTGTGGAATCATAGTCTTCCAGTTCAATTTCAAATCCAAGGTTTGATACTATTGATTCTACGTATGATTTTATTGTTGTAAGGTTTGCGTTGGATGATATCTGTGCTCCTGCAAGTTTTTTAACCGTTTTCATCTTTGTTTCTGCACTTTCGTCAATGTATGCCACATCCCCCACTTCGAAGATTTTCTGTGGCAGTTCTTCGTGTTTGTTGTCCTGTAAGAACTCGAGCAAACTGTTTATTAATGATTTTCTTATCATTGTTCTGTCCTGTGTGATTGGACTTGTTACCGTTACCCTATCTTCTTCCACCTGCATTCCCAGTTTTGTGTAGTGCTGTTGTTCGCTTGTTAGCATTAGGCTTTTTATTTCCGTAAATCCCAGTCCTATCATGACCTGTTCGAGTATTTTGTCAAATTCCCTTTTTGGGTCTGGCTGTGCTACGGTTGCAAAGTCCGGCAGTTGTGCAGGCAGGTCGTTGAATCCGTATCCAAGTGCTATGTTTTCTATTATGTCTACTTCGTGGAGTATGTCTATCCTGTATCTTGGTACTGTTACTGTTACCCTTTCTTCATCCTGTTTTTCTGCCTTGAATCTTGTTTTTTCCAGTGTTTCCACTATCTTGTCTGCCGTAAGTGGCATTCCTATGTATTGGGATGCCGTGCTTGTGTGCACGTCTATGATTTGCGGCTCGAACTGAGGGTATGTTATGTCTTCGTGGTATGGATATATGACTTTCATTGTGTCAATTTCAGTTCCTTCATGTTCTGCAAGGTTGCTTGCTATTATGTTCAAGGCATTTGTCACTGCATTGATGTCTGTTCCTGTTACGTCTATGAAGAGGTTTCTGGTTTCCGTTGTCAGTTTTGTCCTTTCGCTGTTTATTATTGGTGGCATGCTCATTATGTTGTCTTCACTGTCTACAATCAGAGGGTAATATTCATATTCTTCCAAGAGGTGTGCGTATTTTTTTCCCTTTTCATGATTTTCAAGTATTTGTCTTAGTGTTTGTCTGGTGTCTGATTCTAGTGGTATGAATGTGTCTTCGTCCGGTTTTCCTGCCCTGTATTGGTATGGTCCTTTTGTTTTGTCCAAGTCATGTATTCCTATTGCCACTTTTTTTCTGTCTCTTCCTATTACCCAGTGCAGGTGTTCCTGAAATTCCATTATGTTTTTCAGTTCTTCCTCATTTATGCTTATTCCCCTTATTGTACAGGTTGCAACGTATGGTCTTATGTTTTCCAGTTTGGAATCTACAGTTATTGTTGTGTCTGTATTGTTTAGTGTGTATTCCGGCAGTCCTGTTTCTATTTCAAGGTATCCTTTTAGTGATCTTACTATTCCTTCTATACTGTAGTAGTCCGGCCTGTTTGGGAAGAATTCTGCTTTTACTTCCTCGTCGGTATAGCTTTCTACGTCACTTGATATCATTGGCAGGATATCTATTAGTTCTTTGTTTTCCAGGCGTTTTCCTAGCTGTTTGTACAGTTCTTCATATGTGAAATTTATTACGGGCATGATTATCTTTCCTTTTGTTATTGGGGATGTATGTTGATTATATCGTTATGTCGGGAGATTATAGTGCCAGCACTATCATGAAAAATATTGACTCTATTACGAAGTGTAATGACCTGTGCTGTAATGGTGTCATTTCCAGTTCATATAGGTTGTGCGTTACGTCAATACAGAAGTGTATTGTTCCGGCAAGTACTCCTATTGTTGGTGACTGGAATACAAGTGTAAGTACTATGAAATGGAATATTGCTTCAAGTACCTCGTGTACCAGCCATGTGACAAAGTGTGATTCTACTATGTGGTATACTATTTCTCCGAATATTATGTAGAAGTCGCTGAATGTGTGCCATAATATTCCGTGGAGTATATCCGAACAGGCAAGTACTATTGCTATGTAAAACCATTCTATGTTCATGTCTTGTTCCCCAACATCTTGTCATTGTTTTAAGTTTTGTCTTTTAAAGTAGTTAAAAGTATGTTATGTTGAGGGACCGGCAAATATTAACAATGTGAAATAATTATATATTATGAGCAACATAACAAGAAAACAGGAAAAAAGAGTATATATTATTATAGGAGGATAGGATTCCATGAAACCGCCATGTGAAATTGTGGTATGGTACGTCATACCATCCATCAGATCAAAACTTGCAAAGGAACTGCTTAACCTTGGAATGAAACAGAAGGACATATCACAGTTACTGGACATTACACAGCCTGCGGTGAGCCAGTACATAAGTGATAAAAGGGGACATGAAATAGATTTTGACCCTCAGGTGGAGCAGTACATTAAGGATATGGCAATAGAGATGAAAAACGGGGATCTTCAGCCAATAGATCTGATTCCAAAGTTCTGTCATATCTGTAAGACTATAAAAACACAGGAAGTGCTCTGTCAGCTTCATAGAGAAAAGGTTAATATTCCAACATTCTGCAACGTTTGTATGGGAAGCCAAAGCAACAGCAGCATCTTCGAGCTGCATGACTGAGAAAACATTACCCTGACCACCCCCCCCCTAAACTATTCCTTTTTAAAAATTTTTTTGTTAAAGAATTAATTGCCATTGTTTTAATATTATGAAACACATTTTTTCCAATTGTAGTAATCTTTCCATTTTTGTGAAAATATAACTTAAGAGGGAAAAGGTGACAATTAATTGTTTTTGAACTTTTTTTCAGGTTTTTTTATTACCATAAATATAACATTGTTAAATTTTATAAGGAAACAGCAACATATAGATAAACATGAATAATATTTTCACAACAGACAACATCAAGAAAACGCTCACACCAGAGGAAATACTGAGTGGAAACTTCGGCTTCGAAAAGGAGGGCCTGAGAGTAAACGCTAAGGGGGAACTCTCACTGACACCACACCCTGAAGTATTCGCAGACAAACTGAAAAACCCATACATCACCACAGACTTCTCGGAAAGCCAGGTGGAAATAGTGACACCAACCTTCAACAACGTCAACGAAGCATACCACTGCCTGTCATTTCTGGTGGACATCACAAACACGTCAATACCACACGACCAATACATATGGAACCAGTCACTGCCATGCATACTGCCCGACAAATACATGATACCAATAGCACAATACGAAGGAAAGAAAGGGGAAGAATCCCTAAACTACCGGATAAACCTTGCAAAAAAGTACGGAACACTAAAACAGATGATAAGCGGAATACACTACAACTTCTCATTCAGCGAAGAAACACTAAAAAAACTACACAGACAACTGGCACCCGAAAAATCATACAAAAACTTCAAAAACGAGGCATACCTGAAAGTCGTACGAAACTACAACAGATACAAATGGTTTATAATATACATTACTGGAGCATCCATATCCGCACACAAGACATTCACACAGGAATGCCTTGACCTGATGCACCTAGAGGATGGACACGGAAGCCACTACTCCAACCAGGGACCATCCTACAGAAACTCACGGATAGGATACAAAAACCTGGAAGCACTATACCCACGATATGACAGTGTAGAACACTTCTGTGAAGACGTAAACGGATACATAAACGAGGGAATACTCTCCGAAGCAAAAGAACTCTACACACAAATAAGACTGAAACCAAAAGACCCGACAAGATACCTTGACTCACTTAAGGAAGATGGAATACTATACGTTGAAGTACGCAGCATAGACATCAACCCCTTCGACAAATGCGGAATAGATAAAAACGATGCACACTTCATGCACCTATTCATGATATACCTCCTGGTGAAAGAAGAAACAGACTACCCCCAATGGCAGAAGGAAGGATTATACAACGAAGAAGAAACAGCACAAAACGCGTTTAACCCCAACACAAGACTGCTCAAACAAAACAAGAAAATACCCCCAAAAAAATGGGCAAAACAGATAATCCGAGAAATACATGAAATAAACAGACAACTGAATCTGCAAAAAAGTGACGTAATAGACAAAGTACAGGAAAGAATAAACAATTCACAGCTGACCTATGCACGACGACTGGAAAAGATAATAGAAAACAAGGGATTCATACCAAGCCAATTATCAATAGCACAGCACAACAAAGATACAAGCTATGACATAATAGACTACGAAACCATAAAGAACAGCCCAAAACTATACGAATACTATACGCATGCACTGCCAAACAATAAGATATGACTGCAGAGACATTGTTCTTTCAAATTCATTACTCTTTACATCCCATTAAATCATTCCACACGTTAATAAAAACATTTATTGAATATATTTTATCAATATTAAAAGCATTCTTTAATACAATGAAATTAAGAAATAATATTAACGATTAATTAATCTATATCAAAATAAAACAATAGGTGAGAAAAGATGTGTACAGCAGCAAGCTTTAATGCAGACGACCATTACTTTGGAAGAAACCTGGACTTAGAATTTTCATACAATGAAACTGTAGTAATCACGCCAAGAAACTACACATTCCCATTCAGGAAAATGGAAGACATGTCAAGCCACCATGCAATCATAGGAATGGCATTTGTAGTTGACGAATACCCATTATACTATGATGCAACAAATGAGGCAGGACTTAGCATGGCAGGATTAAACTTTCCGGAAGCACAATATCCTGACTATGATGAACAAAAGGATAACATAACCCCATTTGAATTCATACCATGGATACTTGGACAAGCAGACAATGTCAGCCAGGCAAGAAAACTCTTAGAAAACATTAACCTGGTAAATATTAATTTCAGCCAACAGCTACCTCTTTCACCACTTCATTGGATGATATCAGACAAAAACGAGTCAATAGTAGTTGAATGCATGCCTGAAGGACTGAAAATATATGATAATCCTGTTGGAGTAATGACCAACAGTCCATCATTTGACAAACAACTGTTCAACCTTAATAACTACAGACACCTATCTGTAAAAACACCTGAAAACACGTTTTCAGACAATGTTGAATTAAATGCTTACAGTCGTGGAATGGGTGGTATGGGATTGCCAGGTGACCTGTCAAGTGCTTCAAGATTTGTTAAAGTAGCATTTACCCATGAAAACGTGCTTAAATTCAATGACGAAACAGAAAACGTGAACGAATTTTTCCACATACTTGAATCCGTATACCAGCAGAAAGGCTGTTGTGAAGTGGCACCCGACAAATATGAGTATACAATCTACTCATCCTGTGTAAATACTGATAAAGGGATATACTACTACAAGACATACAACAACACATGTATCAATGCAGTGAATATGCATAATTATGATCTTGAATCTAGCAAGTTGGCAATATATCCTTTAATTGAAAAACAGGAAATCAACTACCAAAACTAAAAAAATAAAGACTTTTTTCTTTATTTATACTTTTTTTAACAGTTATTTAAACATTTATAGAAAAAAAATAGAATGAAAAAACTGATTATGAAGATTAAAAATCAGTTTCAGTCTGACTGAGAGGTTTCCATAACTTATCCTTTTCAGACAAGAGTATTTCATCAATGTCATCTATTGGCCAGTCAATACCAATCTCCGGATCATCCCATTGTATTCCACCCTCATCATCAGGCTTGTAAAAGTCCGTGCACTTATACGTAAACTCTGCAGTGTCACTAAGTACAACAAATCCATGTGCAAAACCTTCAGGAATATAGAACTGCTTCTTGTTTTCATCAGATAGAATAACTCCTTCCCATTTGCCGTATGTTGGAGAATCCTTACGCATATCAACTGCAACATCAAATACCTCTCCGCTTACAACACGAACCAGTTTTCCCTGTGGCTGTGTATACTGGAAGTGCAATCCCCTTAGAACTCCACGTTTACTTTTGGATTGGTTGTCCTGTACAAACTTCATGTCCAGACCGTTTTTTGCAAACACTTGCTCATGATACGTTTCCATAAAGTATCCTCTGTTGTCACCGAATACCTGTGGTTCTATGATGTATACTCCTTCAATACTTGTCTTGTTAAATTTAAAATCTGCCATAAGAATTTATCTCCCAATTTTTCCTTAATAATTTTATATTTAATTTGGATGTCTATAAATATTATTACATTATAATTACATAATAATTATTATAAACACTAAGGAATTTTAAAACATGAAATATGATTACTTAATTGTAGGGTCAGGACTTTTCGGTTCCATATTTGCCTATGAGATGAACAGAATTGGTAAAAAATGTCTGGTTATAGAAAGAAGAGACCATATAGGAGGTAACGTTTACACCGAAAAACGTGAAAACATCAATGTCCACATGTATGGTGCACACATCTTCCACACGTCAGACAAAAGGGTATGGGAATACATCAACCAGTTTACCGAGTTTAACAACTTCATAAACTCACCGGTAGCCGTTTATGAGGACAAGATGTACAACCTGCCGTTTAACATGAATACCTTCTATCAGATGTGGGGTGTTAAAACTCCTTCAGAGGCAGTTTCCAAGATTGAAGAACAGAAAAGGGAAGCAAATATTTCAGAACCGGAGAATTTGGAACAGCAGGCAATCAGTCTTGTTGGCCGTGACATTTACACCAAGCTTATCAAGGGATACACGGAAAAGCAATGGGGAAAGGACTGTACACAATTGCCTGCATTTATCATCAAAAGATTACCTGTACGCTTAACCTTCGATAACAACTATTTCAATGACAGATATCAGGGAATTCCACTGGACGGATACACAGCCATTATTGAGAAGTTGCTTGAGAACGTTGAAGTCAGACTTGAATGTGACTTCTTTGACAACAGGGAACACTGGGAAAACATTGCCGAAAAAATAGTCTTCACGGGAATGATTGACCAGTATTATGATTACAGGTATGGACAGCTTGAATACAGGGGACTTAGATTTGAAACGGAAACCTTGGATATGGAGAACTATCAGGGAAATGCTGTGATTAACTACACGGAACGTGAAATTCCATACACCAGGATTATTGAACATAAACATTTTGAAGGTTCCGATTCCGATAAGACAATTGTTACAAGGGAATATCCTTCAGAGTGGAAGCCGGGTGATGAAGCTTATTATCCTGTCAACGATGACAAAAACAACAGCATATATGCCAAGTATGAAGATCTGGCCCATAACGAGGATAACGTAATTTTTGGCGGACGTTTGGGAACATACAAGTATTATGATATGTGGAAAATCATAGATGAAGCATTGAATGCCGTTGACGATGAGATAAACAAATGATTTATATATGACAAAATTGATTAGTGGAATTTAACATATTATATGTAATGAAAAATGGAATTGATTGAGATGGATTTGAGAGCGGGAAGATTTGATGGACAGATGACTGATGATGCGGCCGTTTTTTCATCAAGTATTGAATTTGACAGGAGATTGTTTGAATCGGACATTAAATGTAACAGGGCACACACCACCATGCTTATAGAACAGGAAATTATTCCGGAAGAATCCGGAAGAAAAATTCTTAAGGCCTTGGATGAACTTGAAGAGGAAGGTTTGGATGCTCTTGACCTGAACCCTTCATTTGAGGACATTCACATGGCTCTGGAGGATTACATCACCAAGAAAATCGGTAAGGAAGCAGGATTTATGCATACCGGCAAAAGCCGTAACGACCAGGTGTGTACAGACATCAGATTAACCCTTAAGGATGAAGTGGAAGGTACGATAAACGACGTTAAAGCGTTTATTGAATGCATTGTTTCCATGGCAAAAGAGAATACGGATACATTATTTATTGCCTACACTCATCTTCAGCACGCCCAGCCGACTACCTTTGCCCATCATCTGATGGCTTATGCCAACGAGCTAAGAAGGGACTGTGAACGTTTCATGGATACTTATAAGCGTATCGACATTAATCCGTTAGGTTCCGCAGCCCTTACAACAACCGGTTTTCCTATTGACAGACAGAGAACTACCGAACTGTTGGGATTCAGCAAGGCTATGGACAATTCAATTGACGGGGTCAGCAGCAGGGATTTTGCCGCCGAAACAATATTTGATTATGCGATGCTTTCGACTACTCTTGGAAAGATTGCTGAGGAGATTGTCATTTGGAGCAGTTATGAGTTTGGGATGGTTGAATGTTCCAACCAGTATTCCTCCACATCATCCATTATGCCACAGAAGAAAAATCCGGACATTGCCGAGTTAGCCCGTGGAAAAAGCACCATTGCCTATGGTGAGCTTATGACTGTGCTGGCAATGATAAAGAGTATTCCACACAGTTATAACAGGGATTTGCAGGAGGTTTCTCCTCATGTTTGGAATGCCATAGACAATACCAATGATATTCTTGCCATTGTTCATGGTATGCTTGCCAGTCTCACGGTTAATAAGGAACGTACAGCAGAGCTTGCCGGTGCCAATTTTGCAACTGCCACCGAACTGGCCGATGTTATGGTAAGGGAAAAAAATCTTCCGTTCCGTACTGCCCATCAGATTGTTGGTCGCATTGTTTCCGATGCCATAAGTGAGGGTATCGGCACATCTGACATTGATAATGATTACGTTGACAGGGTTGCAGTGGAAATTACTGGTGAAAAACTTGGTCTTGGTGAAGATTTGGTTCGTCAGGCTTTGGATCCGTTGTTGAATGTTAAATCCAGAACTGTTAAGGGTGGTTGTGCACCTTCTGCTGTAATGGAATCCATTGAAATTATGGAAAGGTTTTTAAAAGAAAAATGATTAATAGTATATATAATACTATTTGTTAAATTATTATTAATCGGTGATGAGAATGTTTGAAGAAAAAGAAGATATTTATTATGTAGCGGCAATCATCATTGGAATTCTGATTATTGTCTATCCGAATCTGGTTGCATACATATTGGGTCTTGGACTGATTATTTACGGAGCTTTGATGGTTATTAGATAGTTCTTATTAACTCCAGAGCTTCGCCAGGTTCAAGAACACCCGCCCTAGTTTCTCTTAATACTCTTTGAATGGAGAATGGCCTGTAGTGAGGATATTTCTTATGAACCTCTACTATCAGTGGACATCCATATCCCTTAACTTTTTTTACGTCATATTCTGTTATAATGTTTTTTACTTCTGTCTTTTCCATCCTGAAGAGTGCCGGAAGATTTATTCTTATTTTTTCATTGCTTAACACTATTGACTGTGATCCTGTTGAAAGCAAATCTCCGAATATCATGACTCCGTAACCGTATTCTTCAAGCTTTTCTTCCACCTTGGAGTGTATGGTGTTTGAGCATCTTCCGCATGGATGTATCTTCCCTGACAGTGCATCTTCTATAGTGTCATCCATAGCAGTCTTAACGTATTCGTGTTCTACACCTATTCTAGCGGCGAGTTTTTCAATGTTTGTTCTGAACTGTTTGGGCAGTATGATTGTTCCGGGATCTATCGTTATTGCCTTTATGTCAAATCCCAGTGATTTTGCAAGTAGTGTTGAGAAGCTGCTGTCTACACCACCTGATAAGGCCACCAATGCCTTTGCCCCATCATAGGCTTCACGGTTAATGTTTTCCGTAACGTACTTTTCAATTATTGTATTGTCGTATGGTGCTTCCTGTTTGCTTTTAAGCAATGTGTTAATGTTGTTGAATGCCTCAACGTATTTTTCGGGTATTTTATTATTTTCAAGCAAGGATGACATATGGTTGACTGACAGTTCCAACTGGTATTCCTTTAATATTATGTCAGTGTAGCTTATCACGTGTATGGATTCAAGTTCCAGTTTTTCACGTAGTTTTCCTACCACCCAGCCTCCTTTTCCTATGATTATTGATTTTTCCGGCCTGTCCGGTGTTATTATTGTTAACTCGTTGTCGTGGTAGTGTATGTCTTTTATTTTGACTTCAACCTGTTCATGTCCTATTTCCTGTCTTACCTTTATTATTTCGTTTATGAGTTCCTCTTTTGTGTACATTGTCACATCCTCTCATATATCTTTACGTGTATGTCCCTGTTGTTATCGTATATGCAGGTGTAGCCGGTTATGTTTGTGGTGTTGCTTGTTGAGTCTATATAGTATTTTGCATTGACCGAGTCCAGTTTGTCTATCAGACTTTCATTGTTTGCTTCCAGTACTCTTGGTATTGTTGTGTACACGTATTTTTTCAGATACCAGCTGAAGACCACTCCCCTGTCTGATGAAATGTTGCGGTTTGAGTAGTTTGGATCGTATTGTTCAAGCCATTCGGCAGCCGTTATTTCCTCGTGTGTATGTGGATTTTCCTGTGTTATTGACATCATGTAGCCTGCATTTATTGGAAGCATCAGTATCAGGATTATTGTCAGTGCTGCAAGTATTCTTTTTTTGTCCTTCAAGAGAATTGTTACTGCCCGTGTCATCATGTATGTCAAGGGTATCATTATCGGTATGATGTAACGGTCAACTTTTACCGGATGATATGAATGCAATATAATGAAAATGCCCATCCATAAAACCATCATGTAATCCATCTGATTATCATTATCCTGTAGCCACATGTAATATAACAACAGTATTAGTGTAAACAGTATTTCCGTAATCATATAGGATACATGAGTATAAGTGATTATTGACAAAAGCGATAAAACTGCTAATGTGCCCACCTTAAGATTCCTATTGTAAATGGAATCATCATAACCCCTGATATTTCCGACAAAAATTAAAAGATAAACGAAAACCAACGCCAACAAAAGGTAAGATACTATTGTAGGAGCATTGTTACTGGTTGATAGATACGTGAAATACGAATCGGATACACCGAACGAAGTCAGATACTGTGGCAAATTCTCCAGATAATAGAATGGATTTAAATCATAACCAACATTCACACTGGAAACCTGACTACTGCTGGAGACTTCCAAAAACTGACTGATAAATGGAATAGTACCCTGATAACTAATATACACTCCACAGATAACCAGTCCTATAACAAGAACGAATAAAAGCAGACATAAAATTCTGCGTAATGTCAACTGCCTTTTAAACTCGTTGAAATTAATCAGAACATAATATCCCATAACGATCAAAATGAAACCTTCGGTAAATCTCGTGAAGAATGCCAAAACAAAACATATGATTGCAGGATAATAATAGTTGAAATTACTTTTCAATCCCCGTATGGTAAAGTATAATGCCCAGACAGCAAAACATAATGCAGGAACATCAGTAGCACCTGTAACAGCCCATGTTACAATAAGCGAAAGCATTGAAAAGATTAAACTGGCAACAAATGATATTTCAGCATCAAACCTTTCATTAAACAACAAATAAATTCCGATAACAAGAAAGATAAACAATATTCCCGAAACGACAAATAGGCTTGTTTCACCAATGAATCCCATCCTGAATGGAATGGCCGTGATAAGAGACAGTACTGGGGCAACACCAAGCTGGCTTCCAATATTGATATTGCTAAAGAGCATGGCATTTTGCAGATAAACAAAAATATCCCAATAACTTATGCCACGAATACTCTGACAATAAACAAGAATAGTAGCATAAACTACCATAACAACAGCCAATAATCCCAAATACCTGTTGCTATCCGACAGATTAACGTTATCAAACATTTTTCATCACTTCGTTGTCCTGTTGTACTGTTTTATATCCCTTTGAATATTCCTATTGTATTCATCATTATAAACATATTCGTTTCCGTAAAGCTTAACATACCTGTTCTGATAAATTTGAACAGTATCAAATCCATCTAATTTAACCATTCCCGGATAATCAACCTTATCTTCACTTGTTGCATCAATATAGTAAATTGCCGCCATGTGTGACTGGTTGTTTGTCAGTATCTCGTTGGAAAAATCCTGCGGATAATTTTCATCCGTAAGGTTAGGCACTCCCCTTTGACAATATATGTTCATGTACCATGTTACGATAGGCCAGACATCCGAGTATACTACAGTATAGTTGGTTACGTTATGAGTATTGCTTAGCCAGCGGCATGCCTCTTCCATATCATTATAATCGTTGTCCATTGGAATGACACTGACAAACAGCAGCGTATTTGCCAGAAGTACAATAATTACAATTGCCGATACTGTCGTTGAAAGCCTGAATTTACCCGTGCTTATTTTATCAATTCCATTATAAACGGCATCTAAAGAGTAGGTTATAAAGTATGCGATAAATGGCAGTGCTGTTATGAAGTAACGATCGTTTTTTGTAAAGAGTATTGACTGGAACACCAGGTAAATGACAAACAGGGAAATCATGAGCAGATCATAGTCCAGATAGTCTATTTCATACTCCTTCAATATGTACCATACTATGTAAAGAATTGTTAAGAAGACAACAACACTTATAATGTATGATATGCTACCCAGTGTAAAGAGGAATAATGCAGACAGTATCATAGCCATTGTTAAAAACAATCTGTTTCTGTTATCAAAGCGTATGTCACTTTGCCTTACTGTGGAAATAACCCTGTAGACCATTAGTAGAAATGCCAGAACCATCAGGACAATGTAAACATAGGCTATGACGGATGGAATGTTTCCCATAGGGTTTACTATTGCATTGAATGTTGTTACGTTTGGAACGTGGCTTGCCAGGTAGTTCGGTATGTGCCTTACATAATACCAGCTGTCCGGCAAGTATCCTGAGTCCAAAACCACTGTGTTTGAAACTGTTCCGCTGAATTGTCCCAGAAACGGGAAAGGTGTGCCAAGATGTATGTAGAACTGGTATAAGAACCATCCGATACTAATTACTCCCAGAATTCCCCCTATGATTATGTGTTTGATTTCATCGATGTCGATTCTGTTTATTATCCAGTAGAAGAGTATTGAAAATATCATTACTCCCGCTGTGTATCGTGAAAGAAATGCATATGCAGCTACAGGCAATGCTATGAAGTAGATTTTACTGTTGTATCTGTGTGCCAGTATAATCAGGTATACGGTCAGTATTGTTCCTGTAACTCCTATAATATCGTTTCCACCTATTGCCACCCATGAATAAAGAAGGGTGAATGTGGAGTAGATTACGCTTCCGACAAGAGACGTGTTTTCTTCATATTTGAGTCTCAGGAGCAAATAGAATGTAATTGTTCCTATGATGTAGAACACTACGTCTATGTTAAATATTGCCTCCTGATATGGGTGTCCTGCCAAGAGGAACATTTTGGAAAGAATCATCGGCAATACTGGTGAAATGCTTGGAACATCGCCCCATCCCATTTTAGCAAAATTTCTGCCATTTTCAAGGTACAGAAAAGTATCCCAGTTTCCTATTCCTATATGATACTGTGACGTAAGTTTTGGAATGGCTATGACCAATAGAAAAACGGCAAGCAGCAGAATGTAACATAAATCTTTCCTGTTGGATGCAATAAAGTCTTTAATATTTATCAAGAGATTCTCCCCAGTAGTCATCATTTTAAGTAATTAATTATAATTTCTGTTTTTAATGAAAAATAGTTTTAACTGTAAAAATCAGTTACTGAGTATTGTTTCCTTAAATAAGAAAATTAAAAAAAAATAGTTTTTAAAAATGTCTTTTTAAAAATAAAAAATAGTTATATGGTTAAATAATTAAATACACTCTCATATATGAAAATTTAACCAATATTATAATTTATTATTTATTTTATTTGTTTATATTAACTCTATAAGCCTAGAATTTTAATTTTATAGCTAATTGAACATCAGAAGCTTTAACTGTTTTTCTACCTGAGTGGTTTGCAATTTTTACTGCTTCTTCAGCTATTGCTTCACCGTATTCAGTTAAAATATTTGATAATTCAATTTTTGCATCTTTTGTAGCTCTTGGAGCTCCACCGTTTGATAAAATTCTGCCTATAGGTGCTATTGGTAAAGTTTCCATAATATCACTCCTATAACAATTAATATATTTTTGTAGTATTTATATGTATTGTATTCTATATCCTAAAATTCTTAACTTTGTAATTGATTATACAAGACTTATGTATTTGTTATGAAAAAAATAATCAACTATTAATAAGTTTTTTAGGCTTAACTCTTTTTATCGCTATTTTTTCTAAAATGATTATTAAGGTTTTTTATTGTAGGATATTAACATTATCTATAAATACTTTAATGATATATTAAAATACCCCTAATACTTTAATTATAACCATAATGAGTTCATTATACAATATTTATGGACATCTTAGAAATTAATACCAACAATAGTTCTTATCGATGTATTTCGATATTGAAGTATTGTCTATATGTGGTTTTAAACTACACTATTGAATTGACTTAATAGGCTAATTTAAAGTTCTATCAGTTTTTAAAATAATCAAACAAATACAAATGATTAAAATAAGGATATTTTTAATCTAACAAGCGAATAAAAAAACTAAACAATGTCCAGTAGAATAGTGAATAGGAATAAACACACCCACTAAAAAAATGATTTTTTCCGAATGGTGCATTACATGTTCAACAATAAAAAAACAAAACAAAAATAATAAACTATAATTAGAAAAAGAAACATAATATTATAATGATAAATCATTGAATCAAGATAATAATTGGTCAAATAAAAAAATACAGTGGGGAGTGTATTTTTGTCAAGAATAGCAATATTAGAAAAAGACAAATGTCAACCGAAAAAGTGTAACTACGCCTGCATAGAATACTGTCCCGGAGTAAGAATGGAAGAGGACACGATAATAGTGGGCGACGATAAAAAGCCAATCATATCCGAAGAGCTATGCTCAGGATGTGGAATATGTGTAAACAGATGTGTATTCAATGCAATAAACATAATAAATCTGCCGGAAGTACTCAAAGAAGAACCTATACACAGATACGGACAAAACACCTTTGAACTGTTTGGAATGCCGACAATAGAGGAAGGCTCTGTAGTGGGACTGCTGGGACCAAACGGAATAGGAAAATCAACCATACTCAACATACTCTCAGGACAAATAATACCAAACTTCGGAAAATACGAAGAGGAAGGAACATACGATAAGGTAATAGAATACTTCAAGGGATCGCAACTTCAAAACTACTTCAAAAAACTGTCAAACAATGAAATAAGAGTATCATACAAGCCTCAAATGGTCGACCAACTGCCGAAAGTAGTAAAGGGAAAAGTATCAGAACTACTTGAAGGAGTAGACGAAAGAAACAAAATGGAAGACGTTGTAGAGAAACTGGAACTGCAGAACACACTGGATAGAAAACTCGGAAAACTCTCAGGAGGAGAACTGCAGAGAATAGCAATAGCAGCAACAGTACTCAAAGATGCAAACTTCTACTACATAGACGAACCGACATCATGGCTGGACGTAAAACAAAGATTAAACACTGTAAACGTTATAAGAGACCTGACAGAAGAAAAAAGAAACGTACTTGTAATAGAACACGACCTTGCAACACTGGACGCTATGAGTGACTATGTGCACGTAATGTACGGAGAAGAAGGAGCATACGGAGTGGTATCAAAACTAAGGGGAGTACGTGTAGGAATAAACGCATACATCAACGGATTCTTAAATGAGGAAAACATAAGAATCAGAAAACAACCTATAGAATTTGAAATAAGACCACCAAGTGACCTGATAGAATCCGAAACAATAACCACATACACCAACTTCCACAAAAAATATGACAACTTCCAACTGGAAGTGGACAGCGGAGAAATCAAACAAAGTCAGGTAATCACAGCATTCGGACCTAACGGTATAGGAAAAACAACATATGCAAAAATTCTTGCAGGAATAACAAAGCCTGATGCAGGAGAAGTGGAAGAGGAAATAGAAATAGCATACAAACCGCAGTACATACTCTCAGACTTTGAAGGAACAGTACAGGACTTCCTGTACATGCACGCAAAAGGATTTGGAACAAACATATTCAAAACTGACATATCCAAACCATTTGACCTGGACAAAATACTGGAAAAACAGGTAAGCAAACTATCCGGAGGAGAACTGCAAAGACTGGCAACGGCTGTGACATTATCACAGGATGCAGACCTATACGTATTGGACGAACCGACAGCATTTCTTGATGTTGAACAGAGACTGAAAATAGCAAAAGCTATAAAACACGTTATAACAAGAGATGACACATCCGCACTAATCATAGACCACGATATAGTCTTCATAGATTACATATCCGACAGAGCAATGGTATTCTATGGTGAATCGGCAAGACATGGACATGCAACGGCACCAATCAACCTGAGGGATGCAATGAACAAATTCCTCTCCGACGTTAAAATAACATTCAGAAGAGACAAGGAAACGAACAGGCCAAGAGTTAACAAACAGGAAAGCTACCTTGACCGTGAACAAAAGGAAAAAGGAGAATACTACTACCTTGAAGAATAATCATATCACTTGGAGGTGATGAAGATGCATGTAATGATAGTGCCTACAATGGGATGTCCGGCAAACTGCACATACTGCTGGAACTCGGAAACCGTATCAGAGGTAATGACAAAGGAAACCATGACCCAGATAGTAGACTGGCTGGAAAATTTTAAACAGGACCCAGTGACATTCACATTCCATGGTGGAGAACCGCTACTGGCAGGATACGAATTCTATGAACATGCATTGAAGGAAATATCCTCAAGACTAAAAGACCGTTATCCTGCATATGCAATACAAACAAACCTATGGCAGATGGATGACAAAACGGCACAGCTGTTCAAAGAATATGAGATACCAATCGGAAGCAGTCTTGACGGACCTAAAGAACTCAACGATAAACAGCGAGGACAGGGATACTATGACCGTACCCTAAAAGGTTATGAAACAGCAAAAAAACATGACCTTAGAGTAAGCTTCATAAGTACATTCACCAACTACTCCATAAAACACAAAGAAGAGATATTTGAATTCTTCAAGGAAAATGGGTTAAACCTTAAGATACACCCTGCACTTCCCTCAATAAAAGATGACAATGGTGACGGTTACGCATTGGACCCGAAGGATTATGGAGAACTGATGCTGTACCTGCTTGACCAATATCTTGATTTGGCCGATACGATAGAACTGAAAAACATTGACCATCTGTGCAAGGGCGTGTTCATGAAAAGGGGATTTGTCTGCACATACGTTGACTGTATGGACAGCACCTTTGCCGTGGGACCTGATGGAAAAATATATCCATGCTACAGGTTCGTGGACATGAGCGAATATGAAATCGGACACGTAAAGGACAGGCCATCATTTGAAGAACTGATGGATACAAAAGCCGAAAAGCTTTTACATGAATACAAGGAATTTGTTGACAGTGACTGTGGAGACTGCAAACACATAGATTACTGCAGGGGAGGATGTCCCTACAATGCTCTTGCTGTAAGCAATCATGAAGTAAAAAATGTGGATCCTCATTGTGAAGCGTATAAGATGATATTTGACAAGATTGATGAACTGATGAATCAGAAACTGGACTTTGCCTTTGACGAACTGGATCAGACAGTTGAAAAGGATTATAACTTCACGTTAAATGTCGGTTTTGAAAATATGCCAAAAGAAGGCAGGAAGTTCACGGTAATGGATATTGCGTTAAAATAGTTAGAAAGGAAAGCAGTTACGTTAACGCTTTTTCCCATTAATCTTCCCACTTAATTATTTTTAAAAGCTGTTTTTGCTGCTTACATCAGGCAGCGGTATCGGTACGTCTGCAACTTCAATGTTGAACAGGTGCGGTTTTTTCTCTTTTATTGCCTTTGACAATTTTTCATTCAATTCCTCTATGCTTGTTATGTTATCGGCTTCTATGTTGTATGACTGTGCAAGTTTTACAAAGTCGGGATTGTCAAGGTCTACCTGATATTTTGGTATGTCTGCCATGTCCTGCCATTGTTTGATGATTCCCAGCAGACTGTTGTTTATTATTATGACTATTATCGGCAGTTTGTATGTGTTTAGAACTGCCAGTTCCTCTATTGTCATCTGTACTGCCCCGTCACCTGTTGCAGCTATTATCACATCGTCCGGTCTTGCGTATGTTGCTCCTATGGCTGCAGGTATGGCGTAGCCCATTGGTCCCAATCCTCCGGAGAAGAGTATTTTTCCTGTTTTTTCCACTGTTGAATCCATTGTAAAGTATGTTGGTATTGTTCCGGCATCTATCACTATTGTTGTGTTTTCATCACAATTGTCTAGTATGTTCTGTATTACAGTGTCAGGATGTAGCTTATCCGTTTTTTCCGGCACATAATTTCTTGTTTCATCTTTGGAAAGTATTCTTGTTTTCCATTTGCCGATATTTGTCTTTATTTCTTTTTTGTTTATTTCTTCGAGGAATTCCTTGACGTTACAATGGTAGAATGTTTCACCGTAGTTGTGTTGTGTATTGGTGTTTACCTGTATGATGTTTTTTGTGTTTATGTGGCTTGTGGTTCTTTCAGATAACCTGCTTGCAAGTGCTATTATTAGGTCCGCATGTTCTGAAGCATAGTTTGCCCGTGTTTTTCCACGGTTTCCCACCAGTCCAAGATTTCTTTCATCGTTTTCAGGTATTATTCCCCTGGCATTCCATGTTGTTGCTACAGGTATTTCTGTCTTTTCAACAAATTCGTTAAATTCCTTCATTGCATCTGCGTATATTATGCCATACCCTGCAATTATTAATGGTTTTTCACTATTTTCTATCATTTTAATAGTGTATTCAATATCGGATTCTTGTGGTGTCCTGATATTTCTTGTATGTATGACCTTATGAGATACATTCATCGGTTTACTTTGAACATCTTTTGGAATGTTGATGTGGACAGGCCCACTGACACCATCCTCAAAATACATGAAAGCCTCATTGATACTGTTTTCAAGCTTCTCGGGAGAATATGCATTATATGACTTAAAGCAAATCGGCCTGAATATATCATTGAGAGGCAAATCCTGGAAGGTATTTGTGCCCTTAACGGTAGTGGGAACATCCCCTGTCAAAACAAGAACGGGAACACTGTCCTTATAGCAGGCACTCACGCCCATCACAAGATTCATGGCACCTGGACCGGCAGTTGCAAGACAAACACCATACTTACCGCTGATACGTGCATAACTGTCGGCAGCGTGAATGGCAGCCTGTTCATGACGGGTCAAAACATGCTTAATGCCGGACTTACGAAGTGCCTCATAGATTGGCAAAACCTGCTCACCAGGATAGCCAAAAACGTAATCAACACCATTATCCTCCAGCACCTTCACAAGATACTCTGCAGTATTTCTGTCAGCTTTCAATATTAACACAACCTAATCCTCTTCCTGATAACTGCCATCATACCTGCCTGAACCGTCCACCTTAAAAACAACGGCCTGAGCAATACGTTCACCACGTTTTATCCTGTAATCATAGTCACCATTATTGGTAATCATAAACTGTAAAGTACCATAAAATCCCGGATCGCCAACGGCAGTATGAACACTGATAAAACTTCTCAAAAGTGTTGAACGAGGCAGATACAGCATGGTATAACCGACGGGAATACGTGTCTTGCCCATAATGGTCACACTATAACTTGTTCCAGCTTCAAGTGTATAAATACCATCCACACATTCAACTTCCTCAACAGACGGCAAATTCTTTTTATCATCAATTAAAGAACCACATCCCGTCTGTCTGTATAACTTATCCATCCTCAAATCAATACCGGAAGGTTGAATGGAATCATCATACTCCGGAAACAACTTTCTTAATTCTTCTTCTCCCAACATAATAAATCAAATCCTCGAAAAAATTTCAATAATAAATACTATGAATTAAAAATTATTTAACTTTTTTCAAACAAAAATATGAGTAGAAGAAATTAAAAATAATGGGAGAAAAAACATGGACATTACTGAAATGATAAAAATATTCCTGAGAGGATTACTCATGGGAACATCCGACATAATGCCCGGAATATCCGGTGGAACAATAGCATTGATAACGGGAATATACGACAAGCTGATAAAATCTATAAGCAACATAAAACTGCTGTTTATAAAACCATTGCTTAAGGGAGACATAAACGGATTCAAACAGCAGTTATTCGAAGAGGTAGACTTTGAATTCTTCATACCTCTGGGACTGGGAATAGCATTAGCAATACTGCTTATGGCAAGAATCATAAACTACCTGCTGGCCAACTATGCGGCATTCACATACTCCTTCTTTGGAGGATTGATTCTGGCATCAATATACGTGCTCTACAAACAGTTGGACGCATTCAACATAAAGGCAATACTGACAACACTCATATTTGCGCTACTGGCATACATATTCGTGGGATTAAACCCTATGCAAACAGCACACTCTCTGCCAATACTGTTCATATCAGGATTCATAGCAATATGTGCTATGCTACTTCCGGGAATATCCGGATCATCACTGCTTCTGCTATTGGGACAATATGAATACATGATAAACGCACTTCACAAAATATCAATAATAGAAATCATAGTTTTCATACTGGGAGCGGGAATAGGATTTATGGCAATGAGCAGAATAATCAAATACATGCTGGAAAACCATAAGCAGCTGACGGTAGCAACACTCATAGGAATCATGCTCGGTTCAATGAGAATACCCTTACAGCACATAATTACTGCACCTACAGGTTCACTGCCTGTATGCCTTATATTGGGAATAATAGCAATGGCAATAGTAATAATGGTGGAAACAAAATTCAACTACGAATTAATATAGAGGTGAATGGAAATGTCCGATTTAAAAAAACACTTTAATGAAGAGGCACAGGAATTTGACCAGAGAGTACAGAGAAACCTGCCGAAATACGATCAAATGGTTGAAGTGTTGATAAATGCAATACCAGATGCGAAGGAAAACCCGAAAATACTTGATCTTGGATGTGGAACCGGAAATATAACTGAAAAAACAAAGGAAAGATTTCCAGAAGCACGAATAACATGCCTGGACATATCAGAAAACATGATAGAAATAGCCAAAGATAAGCTTGAAGACTATGAGGACATAGAATATGTCATAGGTGACTTTACACAGACTGAACTTACAACAAAATACGATGCAATCATATCCTCACTGGCCCTACATCACATACCAACGGATGAAGAAAAAGAGAAAATGTACAAATCAATATACGATGCACTTGAAATTGGTGGAGTATTCCTTAACGCGGACGTGATAAAGGCAAACAGCAAATACAATGAAAAACTTTACGAGAAAATAGCACAGCGGGACGTTATGGAAAATGGAGTGACAGCCGAAGAAATCAGTGAAATGAACAGAAAACGAGAGGAAAATGACATACCAACAACAATATACATGCACATGAAAATGCTAGAAAATGTAGGATTCCAGGAAATAGATATTATATGGAAATACTACGCCAATGCAGTATATGGTGCAACAAGAAAGGATTAATTCCTTTCAAAAATACTATTTTTATATTTAATCGAATTTTGAATACAATACACCATTATTATGATGTGAAAAAAATAGAACTATGAAGAATATGTTTTATTCTTCTTCAAATATTTGTTTTATCATCCATTCAGGTTCAAATTCCATTAAATCATCATATGATTGACCTGTACCTATGAACAATATTGGTTTGTGAATAACGTGTCCTATGGATATTGCTGCTCCACCTTTTGCATCGGCATCTGCTTTTGTCAATATGATTCCGTCAATGTCTATTACTTCATTGAATTTGGATGCCTGTTCGGTTGCATCATTTCCCATTAATGCATCTCCAACATACAATACTATGTCCGGTTTGGATACTCTTTTAATTTTCTTCATTTCATCCATAAGGTTTGTGTTTGTTTGCATACGTCCTGAAGTATCTATGAGAACAACATCCTTTCCGGTTGCTCTGGCATGTTCTACTGCATCATATGCCACTGCTGCAGGGTCTGAATTTCTTTCATGTTTTATTATCTTTAGGTTAAGATTATTTGCATGGTGTTCCAACTGTTCTATTGCTCCTGCACGGAACGTGTCTGATGCTCCGAATACTGATGAATATCCGTGTTTTTCAAGGTATGTTGCCATTTTTGCTATTGTTGTTGTTTTTCCCGTTCCGTTTATTCCTACGAACATTATCTTGTATGGTTCTCCCTTTTGTTTGGATGCTTCTATGTCACCGAGAAGATCGTAGTGTCCGTTGTCTATGATTTCCGTGATTGCCTTTTTAAGAGCGTTTGTTGTGAATCTTTCCATATCTCCCCTTCGTCTGATTTTTCTTCCGACAAGATCTTCTTTTACTGATTCAACTATTCTATCTGCCACATCAAATGCAACATCACCTTCTATGAGTGAAAATTCCAGTTCTTCAAGAATTTCTGCTATATCATCTTCCTTGATTGTTTTCTTTGTGATGAATGATAATCTGCCACCTGTTGCTTCATCCTCATATTTTGGTGTTTTATCCTCTTTTTTATCTTTTTTGGAACTTTCTTCAGCTTTTTCTTTTTTGCCTCTTTTAAGGAATCCGAAACGGCTTTTCTTTTCCTCTTCAACTACTTCTTCGGCTTGTTCTTCGGTAGCTGATTCAACATCTTCTGTTGTTTCTTCTTCACTTTCTTCAGTAGCTGATTCAACATCTTCTGTTGTTTCTTCTTCACTTTCTTCGGTTTGAGAGGTTGATTCTTCTTCTGTTTCAAATACGTGTTCTTCTTTTGTTGAGTCACGTTTTAGGAATCCGAATAATCCTTTTTTCTCTTTTTTATCTTCTGAGAATTCATCTTCTTCTGTTGCAGTTTCTTCATCAGTGTCCTCTTCCACCGTTTCTTCTTCTATTGCTTCCTCTTCACTACTTTCTTCGGCAATAGTTTCTTCCTCAGCATCTTCTTCTTCAATGTTTTCATCTTCCGTTGTTTCTTCGGAGTATTTTTCTTCTATTGATTGAAGATCTGCTTCTAAATCATCAAGTTCTTGACTTATTTGTGATGGTTCTAATTCCTCTTCAGGTATAGTATCTGATGCATCCTTAATAGTTTTTTTAAGTTTCTTTCTTAGTGAATCAAACAAGCTTTTCACAATCCTTACAATTTATTAGTATATAGTTTAGTTTATGTTTTTCATTAGTAAAATAGATATTTGTCTCATTTAAGTTATTAATGGGATTGTTAAAATGATTATAATGAGTAATGTTGACTGCATACCCATTCTGAATAATCTAATATATGCTCCGGATGACTTCAGCAACAATGCCTATTCCATCTGTGAATGTTAGTTAATTATTGAAAGCATGATAAAAAATGAGATTTAACTGTTTATGTGGGAGATTAAAATAAGGGGAAGTTGAAAATTACAGGGTTACTTATTGTATTCCCTGTTCTTTCATTAACCTTTCGACTTCAGGTCTTTTCTGTGTTATGTAGTCGTTAATTTTCTGTAATTGTTCGGTTAATGTTTTGATTAGATTTTCCACTTCTTCCTGGTCTTTTTTAAGAGTTTCTTCTGTTTCTTCTCTGCTTCTTTTTATTGCAACATCAGAACCAACTCCGACAATAATGTCTTCGCTTTTAAGTTCTGTTGTTATGAAGCATCCTGCACCTATAGGTATAAGGGTTTCTTTTCCTACAGCTCCCTTAATACCTTTTACAGCTTCCTGTGCAGTACGAACATCATTTAATGAAACGTTTAACTGTTCGATTTGTTGGGTGATTGTTTCACCCTGCTGCTGTAACTGATTAATTTCATTAACCATCTGTTCTAGTTTTTGTCTGTCTTCCATATGGATACACTTCCTTGTTATGGTATAACGAAACGTTCTATAATAAACTTTGTACGATTGGGTCAGTTACTTCATCTGCTGATATTTCAGTAATTTCATCGAAGACTATCTGGTCTCTGTTCAGTCTGTGTTTACTACCAAATTCAGAGTATAATTTTTCTTCAACGTCTTCTACTTTAATTGCTTTTAATTCTCTTGTGAATTTTTTTGTTTTATCAACATCTAATAATTTTCCTTTTACCCTAAATATTTTTGTTTTCATAATGATCCCTCAAATAAGTTGAATACTTGATCAATCCTTGCTAGTTCGGGTCCTGTAGTTTTGTTTCCTACAATGACTCCATTAGAATTTGCAATGATACATGCTCCTACGAGTTTAACTCCACGGTTAACTGTACCAATTTCTGCAGGTACGCCTAACACTTCTTCGACTAAATCTAGTTCTTCTTCTGATGCATCAGGATGTACTAAAGCACCCTTGTTTGTTGCTGCTATTGTTGAACCAACAATGTCCAACCCAGCAATGGTACTTTCTACTGTTTCCACATCTAAAGTATTTTCAATGATTTTTTTTGCATCGCTTGACAAGTCCGGATTTACAATTGCTCCATTGTCATTAGCTACAATAATGTTTCCTATTGCAGTTAATTTGTCTGGTATTATTTCTACATTAATGTCATGTTCACTTAGTATATCTAATTCATGTTGAAATACGTATGGTGATACAAGTAGACCGTTAG
>MVAA01000095.1:14571-45182 GCA_003266105.1 Methanosphaera sp. rholeuAM6 | reverse complement strand
TTTGCTAAAATAGAAACACCTAAATTAGGATTTCCATCAATATCGAATCTTTGTATCATTTTATCACTCCATCTGTGAGGTTTATTAAATATGTATCAATATAATCCGAAACGCCCATCTCTCAAACATTTCATGATTATATTATAGTAGGAAGAGAGTTGATTAAGTTCTCCTATAATTACATGTATACATTATTATCTAACTCTTTAGTAACTCGTATTTTATGTTAAAGAGTATTAGATAACATAATAATCTCATAGTTAGCATTTAGTAAAAAAAATTATTCATCTACTAATGTTACTTCTACTGTACCGTCTTCTTCCACTGCTTTAACCTTAATTTTTGATGGGATTTTTTCTCGTCCTCTTTCCCATATTTTTTCGTTGACTGCAGTGTCGATGATAACATCTTCCACTTTCATATGTTTTTGAATGAATTCTCGGATGTATCTGATTGCTCTTGGTGACCTTTTAGTTCTAGGTACGTTTTTTACATCTCTTAGAGGAATTGTGTAAATTCTTTCCATTCTAAATCGCTCCTATATTTATTTTAAGATTAAAGATAAACATTCCAAGTTTATACTTTAATTTTACTTCTTCTCCATTGTCTGGCTTTTGGATGAGTTCTTAATTTTCTTGATGTTTTCATCATAGCAAAGATAGGAACTCTTCTGTTTTGTTTATTCTTTTTAGCTAATCTTAATTTTTTTGGTAAATATTTATTACGACTCATATTACTTCCATCCTATAACTCTTGATTGAATATGTTGGGGAAATATTTCATTAATGCTCTGTCCCTTCTCATCCAGCAATACCCTTATTTCCATTTCATAATCGGAACTGTTATGGATATTACTCTGAGCTTTCTGAAGTTTGAATAATCTTTCACTGGTATCGTTGATTGTCTTATAACCAATACCTGTCAGATTAACGTACTGAACACCCTTTCTGTCCTCCAGACTTTGAATCTCATTCTGTTTGAGTTTAGGTATTCTGTCTTCACGTCTAGTGCCATCGGCTATCACATCATACTCATCGGCCAAGTACTCAATTACCATATGATGTATATGATTTATTCCATTGTTCGGAAACTCATCAGCAATAATCATGTCAACGGCATCATCCAGGATGCCTCTATCAAGCCTTAAAACCTTATGCTTAAAGCCAAGATTCTCTGCTGACTGTCTTGCAGGAATAGTAGAATCAAATACTCCGAAATTGATGGTTACCAATTCCACATCATAGCCAAGACGGTCCAGAATAACTGCCATCAATGAACTATCCTTACCACCACTATATAATACAGCTGTCTTCATAAAAATACACTAATCATATCTTATGATTATTTTCTTGTGATATGAATTTCACGTTTGGTATTAGTTGTTTCTCTTAAGATTTGTTTTAAGGTAGCATCACTTACTGGAACTTGTATTCTGCCTGCCTGTGCCATTTGAATCAGCTGAGCTTCAATAGCGTTTACCAATTCGGCCTTTGTTAATCTTAAGTTAGCGAGTCTTTGACGTGCTTCGGGTGTTAATATTTGTCTTAGTGCGTTTTTCTTCTGTTCTTCGTATTGCTGTCTCATCTGTTCTTCCTGTTGCAATTGCTCGTAAGTTGGACCTTGTTGCTGAGCAGCCATTTGTTGTTGAAGCTGTTCCATTCTTCTACGCCTAATTTCGTCAAGTTCACTCATTCTACACAACTCCTTATAAATTATTTCATTATCATATCAAAAAATGTTTTGAATACAATCCTAGTATTTTGATAATTCAGGAATATCTTTAATGATTTCAGCAGCTTTCTTATCTAAATATGATTGACCGGCAGGTGATACGGTTCTGCCTTCATCCGTTTTCTGTACATAACCTGCTTCTTCAAGTTGTTGTAATGCGATTCTTATGATGGATCCACTACCTTTCATGAATTTTTCAGGACTGGTTCCCATATCCTTTTTTCCACCATATTTTGTCTGTAATCTGCTAAGTCCTACAGGACCATCGACATATACTCTTCTTAATAAAGCTGCCGTTCTTACATACCACCAATCTGGGTTTTCAGGTCTGCGTTCCTTGTGAACACCTGTTTTAACAAACTGTGCCCAGGATGGTGCATTAATTTTATCGTTTTCTTTTAGATCTTCACTTACTGCGCTGATTAAACTTTCAGCAGGTACATCGAATGCTGTTGTCATTGTTTAATTAGCCTCCTATTAAATTATAATGTTAATTAAATAAATTGCCTATATTCTAAAGAGATTATTTTCTCTTATATAATACTGCAACATTACCACGAACATCAATCAACTGTGATTTTGTGTTAGAAACAATTTCTTCAAGGAATTCATCCTTATTGGATGCAATATTTCTTGAAAACCTTATCTTAACAATTTCACCATTCTTCAATTGACGTCTGATTTCTTCAAAAACATTCTCGTTAACACCGTTTTTACCAATGTTAATTTCAACGGCGTTCAAAGAATTTCTCATTATTTCTTTTCTACTCTGGACTTTGCTCAAATTATCATAGCTCCTATAATATTTTTTTATTGAAACCTAGTTTTTCTTATGAGTGTAAGGAACTTTAGTTAAATTTCCACATTCAAGACATTTTCTGGTAATCGTGTTACCGGAAAGTCTTACTCTTAAGTTAGCCCCCGGTTTAAGGAATTTATTACAATTTTTACAAAACCTTCCTCGCCAATAATCAGGTAATGTGATATTATATTTAGTAGAGATATTACGAGTTAACTGAACATAACGATCAGATCTTTCCGGGTGAATGGAAAACTCCTTTTCTGCCTGATTAAAAAGAATCTGCATTCTCTCCAATGCAATCTTATTCACATAATTAGGGCGTTTTCTTCTGCTCAAAAATATCTAATCCTCTAAAAAATATAGAATATTCTTCTTAAGTGCAAGGAATGAAATTATGAAAAAATAACATAAAATCTAGATAGTAAACTTAAGAATAATAATATAATTTATGTAATCCATTACTTAAATATGTATTGAAATATTGGTTAACAAAAAAATAGCAAATGATGGAAAAGATGAAAAACAGGCCATGAACCATAAAAAAATTCAGAAAAAAGTAAAAAATGTTAAAGTAAAACATCAACGAAAAGAAAAATATAAATACTAACAAAAAACAAAGGAAGAAGAAAAAAATATATAAGATTAAATTTCACTAATCCGAATGATTACAATAACAGATAATTCCTTATAACATTTGGAAATACTCTTCAAGATAATCTATCTGCCCGAGAGGATATATTGCTTCATTTCTGATTATTTTAATTATTTCATCGGATAGTTCCTCTATTCCCATGCTGTCCGTTTCTATTTCCTGTACATTATCACCATATGTTTCATAGCTTTCTGATGTGCATACCCCAAGTATTTCCGCCGATACGTTTTCAGCTATTTTTTCATCAGTCCAGTCTCTTGTGTTCAATCTTGCTTTAAGTATTTCAGGATTGCATCTTAACACTATTACAGTGTCGGCATTAGGATAATCCTGTGCCAAATGTCCCTCAAATATTATCAGGTCCTCTTCAGTGTTTTCTCTTATTTTATCAACAATTGGAATCATCTTTTCTGTATCAACAATTTTATATCCTCTTACTTCATCTGTTCCAAGATTCAAATCGTAGTCATCAAGTAAACTGTTGATACTAATGTATTCTGCCTTCATCTTTTCCTGAAGTTTCCCTGTTACACTGGTTTTTCCCGTTCCGGGTGTTCCTGTTATAATTATCATCATAAATATCAACCAATAACATGCTAATAATAATATGTTTAAAAAAATTAAAATATATTGGTGTGTAGCGGTTAAATTACCATATGCAATAGTACCGGCGTTATGTACGCTTCTATAAATGCCGCAAAAACAAGCAGAACCAATACCATTACGAATGACAATATGATATCCTTAATTGTCTGTTCCGATTTTATGATTTCATCCTTTAAACGTCCATCCAGTATGGAACGGATAATGTTTATTTCCATTTTCGTTATCAGAAATGCACCCACCAGCGATAATATCATTGCAGGAATCTCAAATATTCCATGGGGGATTATTCCAACAAGAAACACTGCCGGTTTAGTGATTGTAGCTGTGAATCCAACTATTAATCCGTTTAATATTATTGCAAATACGGATATTATGGAAAATATTAATCCTCCAAGCATTATGACAATGTTTGCCCGAATATTATTGGTAAACAGGTAGATTGCCTGGTCAAAGGTTGTTGCATTCTTCGGAATTGAATTTGCCAATATTCTGAATATTTCCAGGACGTACTGTCTGATGCTGTCGCTTATGACTGCTCCAACAATTGCGGACATGACAAATAATGCAAATGAGATTATTATTAATTCCCTGTTTCTGGAGAGGTATTCCCTTATATATTTCAGTGAAAATATTTCCATTAAATTGGCTAACATTAAGAATAAGTTCTCCTGTTAAATGATTTGATAAAAAAAAGAGTTTTATGAAAAGAAAAGTATTTTTACATTGTTCTTAATACTTTTCTGATTTCATCTGGGTCTGATGATACCTGTGTAGGTTCTTCACATGCTTCAATTGCAACGTTAGGATCTTTAAGTACGTGTCCTGTTACTATACATACCACACGTTCTCCCTTATCGATTTCTCCGTTTTCAACAAGTTTTCTAAGTCCTGCTATTGAAGCTGCACTTGCCGGTTCCACACCAATTCCCTCGGTTCTTGCAAGATATTTTTGTGCATCAAGTATTTCATCATCGGTTACTGTTTCTGCAGTACCGTTTGATTCCTTGATTGCTCTCATTGCTTTAAGGGAACTTACAGGAGCACCTATCCTTATTGCTGTTGCAATGGTTTCAGGATTTTCCACAGGCACCACTTCATCTGTTCCTGCTTTAACTGCGTTTGCTATTGGTGCACTGTTTACTGCCTGTATACCAGTCATCATTGGAGTGTCCTTTATGTATCCTGCATCCAGGAATTCTGTGATTCCTTTCCAGATGGCTGAGATGTTTCCTGCATTTCCAACTGGCAATACTATTCTGTCCGGTGATTGCCATCCAAGGTCATGTACAACTTCCATTCCAATGGTTTTTTGTCCTTCAAGTCTGTAGGGATTTATTGAGTTTAGCAAGTACAATTCACCGTTTAATGCCAATTGTGTGATTGTTTCTAATGCATCATCGAAGTTTCCGTCCACTCCGAATACTTTTGCTCCGTGGAACATTGCCTGTGCAAGTTTGCCTAATGCCACTTTTCCTGCAGGCAAGAGTACTGCACATTTTAATCCTGCACGTGCTGCGTATGCTGACAATGATGCTGACGTGTTTCCTGTTGATGCACATCCGACCATGCTTACTCCCAGGTCTACTGCTTTGGTTGTTCCTACACTCATTCCTCTGTCCTTGAAACTTCCTGTTGGATTTGATCCTTCCACTTTAACGTAGAGATCTACTCCCAGTTGTTCTCCTATTTTGTCGCATTTGCAAAATGGTGTTCCTCCTTCGTCGAGACTTATTCTGTTTTCGGCGTTTACAGGTAGGAATTCCTTATATTTCCATATGTTGTCCCTTCTGTTTTCGAATGTTTCTTTTGGAATGTCTTCTACTTCCGTTACTACTTCCAGTATTGATCCACATTCACAAGTGTATATTATTTCATCATCATCGTATTGTGCTCCACATGAAATACATCTTATCATTATGATTCTCCTGTTAATAATTAATCTTAAATAATTTTGTGTCTTCTTCAGACCAATATTATAACATGTAACTATCTGTTTTTTGTATATTAAATTATTTTTGCTTAAAAATGAGTATTGTAAAAATGGTAATTAGGAGTGTGTAGGGTTTGTTAGATGATAGTTCCCTCAACAATTCAAGTGGTGAATAGAATTTATTGTGAAGAGTTTCAAAGTATTAAAACATGTGTACTAACATCAAACCCTAACACTATTAGATTGGTTTTAATTGTTTATATAGTTATTGCTAAAAAATACTTTAATCGCAACACAAAAGATAACATTTAATGCAATGTTATCCGTGTCCACCACCCATAAGGTAACTTATAATTACTATAAGCACCCCTACACTTATAATTTCAATAACAGTCTTGGACATACTTTCTTTAGCAATTTTACCAAGATAACATCCTAAAACAGTTAACAATAAGAAACAGACTATTAAAGTAGCCGTTATTGCTGTGTATATATCTCCAAATATGAAAAAAGGAATTGATGGGATGAATGAACCTAGAAAACTTGCAGAACCATGCGTTAACATGCTCATGAAAACCCTGTATCGTGCCTGTTGATGAATAATGGTATCATCGAGTTTACGTTCCTTAAGAAGCATTTGGCTTTCCAAGTCACGGATAATTTTACCTTCCTCTGCATGTTCTCCAACATAGGAACCGAAACCGTTGGACAAAGCAATTGCAATCCCACCACTAAGTCCTGTCAGTCCAACAGTCATGGGATTAACGTTTCCTCCTGTGGAAATGCCCATCAAAGCTGCAGTTAATGAAATACTTAAAACCGTTAGGATACCATCCAGTGAACCAAGAGCCACATACCTGCTAAGTGCAATATAATCCCGTATAACCTTTCTTAAAGTAATCTCCATAAAAAATCTAGCTCTCAATATATTTGTTCTTATCTTCCAAGCTCTTTATGGGCACGTGCCAAATGTCCTGCTGCAAGAGCACCAACAAGTGATAATTCACCAGCCAAAACTATGCTTGCTACAAGACATGCAAACCTGTTAACTTTGCCGCTGCCCCTCGCATCCATAATATTCAATGATTCCGTGGCTGTTTCAAGCCTTGTTCCACCACCGACTGTTGCAACAGGCAAGTCTGGAATAGTTACACTAAAGTATAAATCCCCATCAACATTTTCAGCCGTTGTAACACCAATGCTTCCTTCTACAACGTGTGCAGGATCCTGTCCACATGCTAGGAAAACTGCTGCGACCATGTTTGCAAAATGTGCATTGAAACCATAACTTCCGGCAATTGCAGAACCAACAAGATTTTTTGCATAGTTTACTTCTACAACGGCTTCAGGTGTGGTTTTCAACGTTTTTTCCACAACTTCCTTAGGTACCGTCACTTCTGCCACAATACTTTTTCCACGTCCTTCAATCATATTGAGTGCAGATGGTTTTTTATCTACACAGAAGTTTGAACTTAGTGCTATTACGTGAATATCGTTTTCTTTTTCCATGAAATTCATTGCTTCCTGTGTTGCAATGGTTACCATGTTCATACCCATACTGTCTCCTGTTTGGTATACAAAGCGTGGGTATACAAAGTGGCCTACTATTACTATTGGATCTATCTTAATCAGTTTTCCATGACTTGTCGTGCTTTCTGCCACCTCTTTTATCTGGTCGAAATGTTCCTCTATCCACTGTTTTAGTTTGCTTGCTTCATGCACGTTTTTTGTTTTTATAACCGGTGCTCTTGTCATTTGATTGTTGAGAATTGATATTGAACATCCGTTTGAACGTCTTATTACGGAACATCCCCTGTTTACACTTGCAAGTAATGCTCCTTCTGTTGTTGCCATTGGAACATAGGATTCTATTGTTTCATCTTCCTCGGTTTTTATGATGACAGGTCCTACAACACCTACAGGTACCTGTATTGTTCCAATCTGGTTTTCAATGTTTTTCTGTGCGGTCAATGTCATGTCAATGGAGTATTTTCCCATGTGTTCCAGTGTTGTGCCGGTTTTTTCTTCAATGTATTTTCTTCTGATGTCTGTGGCAATATTGGCATTTTCCGCATATTTTTCTATTTGATGAATTTTTATTTCTCCGGAATCTAATTTTTCAATTATCTCTTCATTAGTTAAATCCATTTTAATGCATCCCTTAAAATTATATTAATTATATTATTTGTATTAATTTAAATATTTAGCTTTGTTTTAGGAAAAAAAGTTTGTTGATGTATAGTAGTATTGTTACTATACAAGAGTGTGAAGATTTTATTATTTAGTTTTTAGATGTGGGTTTATTCATTGATTAAATCTACAATATCGCTTGGCTTGTCTGCAACTTTAACCCCATGCTGGGAAAGCAATTCCTTCTTGTGTTGTGCAGTACCATCGGTTCCTTCTATTATAGCTCCTGCATGTCCCATACGTTTTCCCAGTGGTGCTGATACCCCTGCAATGAATGATATGATTGGTTTTGTAAGGTACTGTTCTGCATATTCTGCAGCCTTTACTTCTGCAACCCCACCAATTTCACCAAGCAGCACTATTTTTTCTGTCTGAGGATCTTCCTCGAACTGTTTCAATGCCGTGATAAAGTCCATACCTGTTACTGGGTCTCCCCCTATACCTAAACATGTACTTTGTCCAAGACCTGCTTCAGTTATTTGGCTGGCTATTTCATATGTTAATGTTCCGCTTCTTGAAACCAGTCCAATGTTTCCTTTTTCAAAGATGTGTGTAGGCATGATTCCAAGTTTACCTATTCCTGGAGTGATTATACCCGGAGTGTTTGGTCCGATTACTGTGGTGTCATGTTCCTGTGCATATTTTACAATTTCCATAGTGTCGTGTACAGGTATGTGTTCTGTAATGATTATTACAAGATCCACCTGTGTTATTGCTTCAAATGCTGCGTCCTTAACAAATGGTGCTGGTATGAATATGATACTTGCATTGATGTTAGGATGGTATTTTTTTATTTCTTCAATTGAGTTATATACAGGTATGCCTTCAACTGTTTCTCCTGCTTTACCTGGACTGGTACCTGCAACAATGTTTGTTCCATATTTTAACATTTCTTTTGTATGGAATCTTCCCTGTTTACCTGTAATTCCCTGTACTATTGCTTCAGTATTTTCATCTAATAAAATCACTTAAACCTTCTCCTTAATTATTTATACTAACTAATAAAATCATTCAAAGCTAAAGAATATAATGAAACATTGGTGTTTCAGTTATCTTAGTCAGATTTCATCAGTATATAATCTGTTTTTTGTATTATTAAAAAGTTTCTTATCAATTTTTTTAAATAAAAAAGGAGTATGTCTTAACAGTACTGTGCAATTGTTTAGTATTACTGTTATAACAGCTTTTAAAATAGATACGTGGGGGGTAGGAAAAAACATTATTGAAATTGATGCATTACGAATGTTATCTTTTCATTATCCTACTTCTGAATGAAAAATTTTCCGCCAAGTCAATTGGGTTTCCATTCATTATTGCCGTTGCCGAGAAAATTACGCTTCCGGGAATAACGTTTATTGGCGTGTGCCTTTTAACAAGATATGTGTTCTTGTTTCCAAGAATTGCTCCAATCATTGCACCTGCCACCACACCAACCTGTTCAACGTTCGTAACATTTGCCACTACCACCGGATCGTCCGTTTGATTGGACACATACCCCACTCCCGGTATATGTGTGATGCTGTTTATTATGCTGCTTTTTACGTTGAAAACATCTTGCATTCCTGTTGCCGCTTCAACGGCACTTTGTGCAACATTTTCAACAAAATATTCACCACAGTACGTGTCAAAACTTATCACTATACAATCCGGGTAGAAATCGGGATTCAAATCAAGTTCAACATAACTGATTCCTTCGCCTGCATCCTCACGTTTAAGACCAACACCATTCAAATCATCAAATCCCAAAGCATTCTCCCTGAATAAGTTGTAAATACTTTGATTTACCTTTTCAACCAATGAATCATCCTCAACAACGGCAGATACTACAATATCGTCACCGGTAATGTTGGACAGCAATGCCCAAATTGCACCGGCATCCCTGACCGTACCTAAACTGTTTTCCACACTTTCTATTAATGACCTACTGCAAGAAACATCGTTGTCGGATATGTCTATTCCATGACTAAGCATTTTCATAACAGGTACCCCCACCTTTTTTTGAATAGAAAAAATATTTTTCCCTTATTGTATTTAATATATGTTTTGCTGAAAAATTAAATTTTTTCATTGATGATTAATGACAAATTTTTTAGCAGATGAAAAAGATAAATATACATTAAGCAACAGAACCGGGAGAGTAGATTAAAATAACAACGGGAGTATGTGCATCAATAATTGAAAAGGACAAGAAAAACGTTATTGAAGCTGTTAAAAAACTGTCGGATGATGATGTGGATTACATGGAACTACGACTGGATGCAATAGAAAACGTTACAACGGAACTTGCACGTGACACCATAGAATCTGTCAAAAGCATTACGTCAAAGCCGATTATTCTGACAAACAGAACACAAGAAGAAGGAGGATTATTTCAGGGAACGGAAGATGAACGTGTAAAGATATTAAAGGAAAATGCGCCACTAGCTGAAATAACAGACATTGAACTGAACACAGAGAGTAAGTTAAGACAAAGTGTGATAGACAATGCCAACAGGACAATAATATCATACCATAACTTTGAAAGAACACCAGCACAGGAATGTCTTCAAACAATTATAGATGAAGCGGTACAATTAGGTGGCATACCTAAAATAGCCGTCAAGCCAAACAGCACGGAAGACACCTACATAATTTTACGTTTGCTCATGGAAAACAGAGGCATAATAGCAATAAGCATGGACAAGATCGGCTCATATACCAGAATAATTGCACCGTTAATGGGTTCGCCCGTAACATATGCTGCCATTGACAATGAATCTGCACCGGGACAGTTAGACGTTAAAACAACAAGCCAGATAATTAAAAAACTTAAAAAATGATTTAAATGAATGAAGATGAAAAGAGGATAATCAAATCCCTTAACAAGTTGGCAGTTCAAACAAGGTTCATAAGTTTGTACGAAAACAGGATTTACATCAATAATCTTAAGTTTTCCAAGTTTTCAAGAGGTAAGGAAGAAGAATTCCACAGGGAATATCCTGATATAAAGGTTATACGTTCAACACTCTTCCAGAAGATTTGTATAAAAGTATCCAGAACGATAAAAAACCAGATAAAACCTCGAACAAAACTTTATATAGCAGATGATGACAGTATGGAAAACATATTGCTGTACATTGTCCTTGAACCTTACAGGAGAAAGTATGGGGTAGAAATAGTTGAAACACCATCTGATGATTCGATAAATGTGGACAATAACTGTTTGAATGACTTTACACTCAAATATATGAATCTTATGATAAATGGAGAAAAGATAGAGGATGAATTAGAGGAAAACACCATTTATCCTCTGATGCACATACCCCACCAGTGGATAGCCGACTGGATAACATCGGAAAAGATTCCATACAAATCAAGAAAGGAATATGATGAATGCATAGAACAGGATATGATTAATTTTCTGGAAGAACACATTCCTAATGTTCAAGAATCAATAAAGCAATCTGTAAACTACCTGAATGAATACAATCAGTTAAAGGAGGAATAAACAATGGCATCAAACACAACGGGAGAAATATTTAAGGTTACGACATTTGGTTCCAGTCATGGCAGAGCACTTGGAGCAACAGTAGACGGATGTCCTGCAGGACTGGAATTAACAGCAGAAGACATACAGGAAGAACTCAACAGGAGACGACCAGGAACAAGCAATCTTACAACTGCACGCGATGAAAAAGACCGTGTGGAAATACTTTCGGGAATATTCAATGATAAAACGGATGGAACACCAATTACTGCAATAGTAAGAAACAATGACCAGATAAGTAAAAACTATGACAATCTGAAAAACAATCCAAGACCAGGACATGGCGATTACTGCTGGTATAAAAAATTCGGAAACTATGATTATCGCGGTGGAGGAAGAGGCAGTGGCAGGATAACAATAGGACACGTTATAGGTGGTGCCATTAGCAAAAAACTATTGTCATTACATGGTATAACAGTAACGGCTCATGTAATATCCATTCATAACTGTAAAACCGAAAGGAAATTCACGTTAGATGATATAAAGGAGAATATCACAAGAAACAATGTCAGATGTGCCGATTTGGAAAAGGCAAAAGAGATGGAAGACATTATTCTTAAGGCCAAAAGTGAGGGAAACTCTGTTGGTGGAGTTGTAGAAATCATTATTGATAATCTGCCCGTGGGATTGGGTCAGCCCGTATTTGATAAGTTGGATGGCGATTTGGCTAAAGCACTGATGAACATTGGTGCAGTCAAGGGTGTTGAAGTAGGTTCAGGCTTTGACAGTACTTTTCTTACAGGAAAAGAGTTTAATGACAAGTACTATGTTGAAAATGATAAGATATTAACTAAAACAAATAATTGCGGTGGCATTCTTGGTGGAATGTCTAATGGGATGCCTGTTGTACTGCGTATAGCTGTTAAGCCAACACCATCGGTTAGTGGTATTCAGGAAAGTGTTAATCTTGAAAACAATACTGCTTCAAGCATTGAAATAGAAGGCCGCCATGACCCATGCATATGTCCTAGAGTTACTGCTGTAGCTGAAAGCAGTTGCAGTATAGTATTGGCAGACCATATGTTAAGAGCAGGATTTATTCATCCGGATAAAATATAATTGTTGTAAAAATAAGCCTTGAGGGGGATTCGAACCCCCGATCCCCTGTTTACGAGACAGGTACTGTACCGCTGAGCCATCAAGGCATTTAAAAAAAATAGAGAACTGGTAAATTAACTGATACAACATTACATGAACTGTTTTAAATCCATAATTAATCCATCAGTTGCTGCTACAGTTCTTACACCAGTATTCTTGGTGATAATCCTTGTATTTTGAAAAGGATTATTCATTATTAAGTTGACGCCTAAATGAGTCATAATGGCAAGTTTTGGTTGAACTTCATTTACTAATTCTTCAAAGTCCATTGTCCTCATATGACCCTTTATTTTTCGTTCACCTTCTTTAATTACACAGCCAATTAATACATCGGCTCCTTCATGCTCCTTTGCTAATTCAGGAAAGTATTCAGTGTCAGCAGTGTAATTAATATTAAATCCATTATAATTAATGTTAAATCCTACACATGTTGGATCTCCATGATGGGTATCAGTACCTTTTATAGTTATTTTATCATCATTAACAACATCTCCAGGATGTAATGTAGTTACGGTTGGTTTTGACTGATGATATTTTGAGATGCCGGGACCTATTTCCCCATTTCCATTAATTACGCTTTCACTTCCAATAACATGCCCTGCTTTTTTAGTCATTCCTTGAGTCATAGCTTCAATCAGTACTTCGGCGTCATTGTAATGGTCGGTATGACAGTGACTAACTAGTAACATATTAATCTTTCTTGGGTTTAAACCGAATTGGTGGGTTCTTACTAAAGCACCTGGTCCAGGGTCTACATGGATATTCTTTCCACCAATATCGTCGATTCTAAAACCGCCAGTCATTCTTTTCTGAGTGATGGTTGCGAATCGACCTCCTGCGGTTCCCAAAAATTGTAATTTCATCATATCTCCTACTTATTTTTGAGAAAAATAATATTATAAAAAAATATTACTTATGTAGTAATTTAACCTAAAAGGGTATATATATTTTCCTATATTTAATTAAGTAATACTTTTTTTTAGGATTGATAATGGCATTAGACAATTAATGAATTTTTAGGATATAACTATTTGGTTATTCATTACTGGAGCATTGGTTTTAGGAATTGTCCTGTATATGAATCGGTTGTGGATACTTCCTCCGGTGTGCCTTCGGCAACAATTTCTCCTCCCTTATCTCCACCTTCAGGACCCAGATCAATAATATGATCTGCTGTTTTAATCACGTCAAGGTTATGTTCAATAACCACCAACGTATTTCCCTGATTTCTTAATTTCAGGAGAACTTTAAGGAGTCTGTTAATGTCATCAAAGTGAAGACCTGTTGTCGGTTCATCAAGTATGTATAAAGTGTTTGAAGTGCTTTGTCTACTTAATTCCTTGGCCAATTTAATTCTCTGAGCTTCTCCACCAGACAATGTTGTTGCCGGCTGACCTAGTTTCACATAGCCAAGACCTACATCAACAAGTGTTTGTAATTTACGTTTAATCCTTGGAATGTTTTCAAAAAACTCTAAAGCCTCTTCACTGGTCATTTCCAGAACGTCATTGATGTTTTTACCCTTATAACGTATGTCCAATGTTTCACGATTATATCGTTTTCCGTCACATACTTCACACGTTACATATACATCTGCCAGAAAATGCATTTCTATTTGAACTATACCATCACCGCTACAGGCTTCACAACGTCCACCCTTCACATTGAAACTGAAACGTCCAGGTTTATATCCTCGCTGTTTGGATTCACTTGTCTGAGAATACAATTCCCTTATATATGTGAACAGTCCTATGTATGTTGCCGGATTGGATCTTGGTGTACGTCCGATAGGTGACTGGTCAATTACGATAATCTTATCAATGTTTTCCACACCGGTAATACTGTCATGTTTTCCAATTTTATGCTTATGATTGTGGGTTAACTCTTCATCTATCCCATGATAGAGTATTTCATTTACAAGAGTACTTTTTCCACTTCCTGAAACTCCAGTTACACATATGAACTTACCGAGGGGGAATTTAACGTCAATGTTCTTCAGATTGTTTTCTCTTGCACCATGAACCGTTATGAACTTACCGTTGCCTTCAACCCTTTCATTTGGAACAGGTATTTCCTTTATTCCGGACAGGTATTGTCCCGTTAATGATTCAGGATTGTTTTTTATATCCTCAGGGGTTCCTTCAGCCGTCAGCATTCCACCATGTTCACCTGCACCCGGTCCTATGTCAACCACGTGGTCTGCTTCAAGTATTGTTTCCTCGTCGTGTTCCACAACAATCAATGTATTACCAATGTCTCGAAGGTGCTTTAATGTTTCGATAAGCTTCATGTTGTCCCTTTGATGCAATCCGATACTTGGTTCATCAAGAACATATAACACTCCCACCAGTCTGCTGCCTATCTGTGTTGCAAGACGTATACGCTGTGCTTCTCCACCGGACAACGTTCCGCTGGAACGTGCAAGAGTAAGGTAATCAAGTCCGACATCGTTAAGAAATTCCAGTCTTTCCTTGATTTCCTTCAATATTTCTTTTCCGATGAATTCCTGTCTTGGCGTAAGTTCCAATTCATCAAAGAATTTTCTGCTTTCACTTAATGACAGTTTTGTTAAATCAGCAATGTTTATGTCTCCAACGGTTACTGCCAGCATTTCAGGTTTTAGCCTGTCACCATGACATGTAGGACAATCATTGAGCGTCATGTATGTGCGTGTAGCTTTTCTTCGGTATCTGCTACTTGTTTCTATGAATAAACGTTTCATGTGTGGGATTACTCCCTCAAAAACCTTTGTCACTTCACGCGTAGTTCTGCCGTTTCCCAGTGTAAATGATATTTTCTCATTGCCACTGCCGTAGAGGATTATGTTCTGATATTTTTCATCCAATGACTCGAAGGGCACGTCCATGCTGAAGCCATAATGCTCTGATAATCCTTCCAGGTACTTGTTATATATTGAATCTGTTCGTTGTGAATTGCTCCACGGCTTTATTGCACCTTCGTGCAATGTCAGCATCCTGTTGGGAACTATCAGGTTAGGGTCTGCCTCAAGAGTGCTTCCAATTCCGTTACAGGTTGGACAGGCGGCGTGTGGATTGTTGAATGAGAACATTCGCGGACTTATCTCTGTGAAGTTTATTCCACAGTCAGGACATGCAAGGGCTTCACTATAGTACTGGTCTGCTACATCAGGGTCACTGTTTGCTATTGTTACAAGACCTTCTCCTATTTGCAGTGCTGTTTCAACAGATTCCACCAGTCTTTTCCTGAAGTTTTCGTTGTTTGCAACCTTTAATCTGTCCACCACTACCTCTATTGTGTGCTTGTTGTTTTTGTTGAGTTTTATTTCTTCGTCAAGGGAGCGTATCTGGCCATCCACCCTTACTCTGACAAATCCCTTTTCCTTATATGATTCAAGTATTTTGATGTGCTGTCCCTTTCTTGCCTTGATTACCGGGGCAAGAACTATTATTTTTTCATGTTCATTTTCGTCTATGATTGTTCCTGCTATTTGGCCGGGTGTCTGCTGTGATATTTCCTTTCCACAGTTGTAGCAATGTGCTATACCTATTCTTGCATATAACAGTCTTAGGTAATCGTAGATTTCCGTAACGGTTCCCACTGTTGAACGCGGGTTTACTCTTGTTGTTTTCTGGTCTATGGATATTGCAGGACTTAATCCTTCTATGTAATCCACTTCAGGCTTTTCCATTTGTCCCAGAAACTGTCTTGCATATGCCGATAGTGATTCAACATATCTTCTTTGTCCTTCTGCATATATCGTGTCAAATGCCAGTGATGATTTTCCAGAACCACTGAGTCCCGTTATTACAATAAACTGGTCACGTGGCAATACCAGGTCAATGTTTTGAAGATTATGTTCTCTTGCACCCTTAATTATTATCTTTCTGTCTTGTATTGCCTTGTTTCTTATTTCATCCTTGCTTTCCATTATATTTCCTCTTTAAGTTCTTTTATTCTATCTCTTAACTTGGCGGCTCTTTCAAAGTCCAAATTCTGTGCAGCCTCTTTCATTTCCATTTCCAGTTCGTCAATCAACATGTCCACTTCCTCGATTGTGATGTTATCGATTTCCTGCATGTCATCCACTTTGGCGTTGATTTTTTTCTCCTTTAGCTTACGTACAACATTTCTTGGAACGATGTTATGGTCCCTGTTGTATGCTATCTGTATTTTTCTTCTGCGTTCTGTGATGTCAACCGCATTTCGCACGGAATCTGTGATGTTATCCGCGTATAATATCACTTCACCGTCAACGTTACGTGCTGCCCTACCGATTGTCTGTATCAGTGATGTCTGAGACCTTAAAAATCCTTCCTTATCAGCGTCAAGTATTGCGACAAGTGAAACTTCCGGCAAATCAAGACCTTCCCTTAAAAGGTTTACTCCGACAAGACAATCAAATTCTCCACGACGAAGGTCATCAATTATCTCCGTTCTTTCCAGCGTTGTTATCTCTGAGTGAAGATATCTACATTTGACGTTCATCTTAATATAATAATCCGTTAAATCCTCTGCCATCTTCTTTGTAAGTGCGGTTACAAGTATACGCTGGTCGTTTTCGACTCGTTTTCTTATTTCGCCCAGAAGGTCGTCTACCTGATTTTTTACCGGCCTTATTATCGGTTTTGGATCAACAAGCCCTGTTGGACGTATAATCTGTTCCACCTTGTTTCTGCTTCTTCCAAGTTCAAATGGTGCCGGTGTTGCTGAAACATACAATACCTGGTTTTGTGCTTTCATAAATTCGTCAAAGCGTAAAGGCCTGTTTTCCTTTGCACTTGGCAGTCTGAAACCGTACTGTACCAGCGTTTCCTTTCGTGCACGGTCTCCTTCATACATTCCCCTAATCTGTGGAACGGTTACGTGTGATTCGTCAATTATTGTAAGATAATCTTCAGGGAAATATTTTAGCAATGAATAGGGTGTTTCTCCCCATTTTCTTCCGTTCATGTGCATGGAATAATTTTCAATCCCTGAACAGTAGCCTATTTCCTGAATCATTTCAAGATCAAAGTTTGTTCTCTGTTCAATACGCTGTGCTTCAACAAACTTTCCCGTTGCCTTAAATGTATTTACGCGTTCGGCCAGTTCTTCCTGTATGTTTCTTATTGCAACGTCCTGTTTTTCTCGTGCTATTACAAAGTGTTTTGCAGGAAAGATAATTACCTTTCGCACCTCTTCAATAACATTGTTCGTTAACGGGTCTGTCTTATATATGCAGTCTATTTCATCTCCCCACATTTCTATACGAAGGGAGTAGTTTGCATTTATCGGGAATATTTCTATTACGTCACCGTGCACCCTGAATTTTCCCCGGTCAAATTCAACATCATTGCGTGAATACTGCATTTCAACAAGTGCCCTTAGAATTTCCTCCCTTGTAATTTCCTGCTGGCTTTCCAATTGCAACGTGAATTGAGCATAGTCTTCCGGCGAACCAATACCATATATACAGGAAACGCTGCTTACCACTATTACGTCATCGCGTGTGAGCAATGATTGCGTAGCTGAGTGTCTTAACCTGTCAATTTCCTCGTTTACGGAGGATTCCTTGTCGATGAACGTATCTGTCTGTGCAACATATGCCTCCGGCTGATAATAGTCATAATAGCTTACAAAGTATTCGACTGCATTGTCAGGGAAGAATTCCTTGAATTCCTCGAATAACTGTGCTGCCAGCGTTTTATTATGACTCATAACCAGTGTCGGTTTATCCAATTGTTCTATAACATTGGCCATTGTGAATGTTTTACCCGAACCTGTCACTCCTTCAAGTGTTTGTTCGTTATCACCCTTTTTGAAATGTTCTACCAATGATTTAATAGCTTTAGGCTGGTCACCAAAAGGTTTATAATCGGAATGTAAATTGAATTTTGACATAATAAAATTATATTTCTAAAAGGTAGTTGATAAATATATTTTTGTTTTGGAAATTTTGGAGAATATAACATTTTTTGGATTAATGTTCAACGATATTTTAGGGCTGCCTTGAAAAGTTATTTCAAGATTCAAGAACATAACTATTGAGTAACTGATTTTATTAGAAAGTGCATGCCATGATTGACTGGGACCTTTATGAGATAGAGAAGATTGACAGACATTTCAGACAAATGTTACATCCCAGCGTTAATCTGCTGTTTTTCTGCAGAAACTTTGAGCAGATATATCCGATGACCATTAGCGATGAGGTACTGTTGCCGGACATATTCAACGACATTACATATTACACTATAAATGGTGTCAATGCAAGGTATAAGGTACTCGTTTCAACAAAGGATAATGAGGACATTGCTGAAAAGCTGCTGCCCGAACGTATGAAACAAAGGGCTAGAAGACAGGAAGCACATAATAAGGGATTGGATGAATACTATGAGTTCATGATGAACGAGGTAATTGAATTTGTTGAAAAATACCCTTTCTGGAAGCAACTGATTAGAGGATAATATTTTTTAGTTTAATGGAATAATAATAATTATAAGGAAATATTATTTTTTTGGTGTAAATTACTATGTCTGTGAAGATAACTAGCCCTGAGGAGTTGCCGCAAAAGCCTGGCGTATACATTATGCACAACAGTGATGATGAAATAATCTATGTTGGAAAGGCAAAAAAGCTTAAAAATAGGGTTCAAAGTTATTTTAGGGATGAAGATAAACTTGACAGTCCAAAAACACAGGTTTTAATGAAGCATTTTGCCTATCTTGAATTTATTCTTACGAACACTGAAAAGGAAGCACTGATTCTTGAAGCAAACCTTATTAAAAAGCATAAACCCCACTATAACATAAGCCTCAAGGACGGAAAACAGTACCCATACATTAAAATAACCAATGAGGACTATCCCCGCATTTACATTACACGAAGATTAAGCAATGACGGAGCATCATACTATGGTCCTTACACTGATGCAACAAATGCAAGAGGATTCATTGACTTTTTAAACAAGAACTTTAAGATAAGAACATGCAAACACATGGACGGACCCTGTTTAAACTATCAGATAAAACAGTGCTGTGCCCCATGCTCCAACAGCGTTTCAAAAGAGGAGTATAACCGTAACATTAAACGTGCAAAACTGTTATTGCAGGGAAAATACAAGACAATACTCAAACAGCTAGAGAAGGATATGAAAAGATACTCAAAAAATATGGAATTCGAAAAGGCTGCACTTACAAGAGACCAGATACAGACAATCAGAGTAACACTGGAAAAACAGAACATACAGCCAACACAGGATGTGGATCAGGACATAATAGGAATAGACCATAACGATTCACAGGCAGCTGTTGTCATTATCTCCGTTAGAAATGGTAAAACCAACAAGAAGGACGATCTTGTACTTAAGCAGATTGACGGATTCACCGATACCGAAATATTAACGGAATTCATTAAACAGTACTATTCAACTGCTCCAGCACCTGATGAAATCATACTTGAAGACGGCATAAATGATGAGGAAATAATCACCGAATGGCTCGAAGAAAAGCATGGACATAAAATCAAAATAAGGGTGGCTGAGGATGGACATTACCTTACACTTATCAGGATTGCCAAGAAAAATGCACATATAAGCCTTACTGAAAAAACCAAAGAGGAAGAAAATCCGTTGTTAACGCTTGAACAGTATCTTAACCTTCCGAAACTACCATATCACATAGAGGCATTTGACATATCAAACATATCAGGCATACATGCTGTTGCATCAATGGTAGTATTTGAAAATGCCAAACCTGCAAAGAAGATGTATCGTAAGTTCAAGATGAAAACTCCCGGACCAAACGATTTTGCAATGATGAAGGAAGTGATTACAAGAAGGTATTCACGCATATCACCCGATTATGACAAGGAAATAGACCCTGATGATTCCATGTTCATTAAACCTGATCTTGTACTGATTGATGGTGGTAAAGGACAGCTTGGAATGGCTGTTGAAGTCTTTGATGAACTGAACATTAAGGACGTGCCACTGGTTGGTCTTGCAAAGAAATTTGAGGAACTCTACGTTCCCGGACGCAGCGAACCAATAATTCTTCCTCGAAAATCAACGGCTCTTCATCTTCTGCAGTACGTTAGGGACGAATCACACAGGTTTGCCATAACCTTCCACAGACAGCTGAGAAAAAAGGCCTTCACAAAATCCATACTGGATGAAATACCTGGTGTTGGCAAAAAAAGAAAACAGGCATTGCTCACACACTTTGAAAATCTGGATGCAATATATGATGCAGGTGTTGATGAGATAAGTCAGGTGGAAGGCATAAGCAAAAAACTAGCAAAAACAATACATGAAACATTGGAAAATGATAGGAAAGGGGATTAGAGTGTTGCGGATTCAAGGTCCAGCTTATGTGGTATGACCTCGTATTCCTCAAGTTCATAGCCGATATCCTCATAATCCTCCAGTTCGTATTCCTCAAATTTACGGTCCATGAGATTACCGATATCAAGAATCTTATTGACAGCAAATGATCCTGATGCAAGACATCTGTGAGTGTTTTCTATGACGAAGCTGTTGATGTTTTTAGAGTAATGTGTTATTATCATACAACAGAGTTTTCCATCCATTGTTAAGTCGGGATTGTATCCTATCGAGTTTAATCTGTCAAGGAACATTTTTGAATGTCCCGCAATGTCATTCCAGAATATTGGTGCCGTGAATATGAAATAATCTGCTTCCCTGATTTTTTGGATAATTTCGTTGAAATCATCCTCCAATATGCATCCTTTTCCGTTTTCACATGCTCTGCAACCGGTACAGTAGTCTATCTTGTAATCATCCATGAATAGCACTTCGTTTGTTCCGCCATTGTCCTTTATTCCGATTGTTAATCTGTCAACGACTTGTTTGGTGTATCCTCGACGATTTGAAGATGTTATGAATGTTAAAACTTTCATTTTAATCACCTATTTTAATAATGTTCTTGTTTTCCTGTTACCGTAGGGACAGATGTAAAGACACATGCCACATGCAAGGGGCCTTCCCTCCTCTTTACGACCCATTATGAATTCTCCACACTTTTGGGGACTGTATGATTCTTTAGGATCCGGAAGGTCAACTATTGCCTTTCCAGGACATGCATTTACACAGATTGTACAGTCTCCACATAATGATTCCATTGATTTTCCGGCATACTCAGAGAGTGGGGCATTCGTTAAGATTGTGCTCCATGAGAGTCTTGGACCAAATTCCTCTGTTGTAAGAAGATTATTTTTGCCCAGCCATCCTATCCCGGCAAGGTTGGCACTTGCCTTGTTGCTGAATGGAACCTTAAGATTCAATTCGGGAGCGGTTCCTGAAACATCCAGTTCAATGGCGTCAAAACCTGCATTCCTGATAAACTTGACAATCTTTTGTGAAATTGCTGAAACACGCTTATGTGAATCATAATATTCGTCAAGATATTTTTTGGCCAGTTCGTCATCATTATAAGTTAAGGGAATCGTTTCAATTATTTCCTCGAGCATTTTATGACCAATGGCTATTGCGTAGGGATACTTGCATATGTCTTCACCGTAAACTTCAACAAGTTCTTCCCTGTTTTGCATAAAGTCTGCCACTCCACAGATATCACTTAATGACCGGGCATATTCTATTATGTTCATATTAATCACATTTTATTTGGTGTAACCGATTATTAACGTTCCAATGGCAGCATCATGTGGCAGGTCAAAGCAATCCTTTATGTAATGGTCGGAACCCGTTGATGGTACTGCAACCTTCAGGCGGGAAACCAGACTTTCAAGATCCTTATCCGTGAAAAAGTCACTGGTGGTGCTGCTCATTACAAAGAACTGTCTTTCACCGGGTGTTGCCAGGTTATTGTACGTGACAAAGTTATCCGAGAGGAAGAATACGTCAGGATCGTTTCTTAATTCCTCAAGTTCATCCTCGTCATATATTGTTTCTCCGATAACTTTTCCGGATTCGGTTCTTAGGGTAAAACTGGTGTCATGTGTATCATATGAGTTTTCTATTCTGTTTGACTTTTTTGTATTGTCCGTAATTACCACTATTGCATCTTCTTCACGAAAGGCTTCTTCCAATCCTTCATTAATGAATGGGACTAGTTCGTCAAGCCTTTTCATTTCAAGCTTAAGAACCTGTTTTTTCATTTCATCAGACATTGTTTCGGCCATCAGCACGCTTTCATCTTCTTTGATTAATTTTATCAGCTCTGAGGTTACGCTCATACTACCATATCCCCCATTGTATTTTCTAGTCTTTTTTGACGTTGAATCCTACGAGTATTGATGCAAGTTTTGCATCGTCCTCAAAGTTAAAGTATTGTTTAATGTAAAGGTCTGCCAGTGGATCGGGACTGCTTGAAACTACATCACAGGTATCTTCCAGTTCTTCCACTTCAATAAACTGGACAGGAGGCAATACGAATGCCTGTTTTGCTCCCTGTTTTTCCAATCGTTCAGTTTTAAGGCTTTCCTCCAATATTTTAGGATCCTGTGTTAGAACAAAGTCCGGCGTTACGAATGTTGAATTTTCATCGTTGCTGTATTTGCGTTTCTGTTCTGCGTTAACTATTTCCTCCCCAAGTATGTTGCCGTTAGTATCCACCAGCTGTACTGTTGCCGTTGGAGGTGGTCTGAATGATGCGGTCTTAATGATTGCCACTGTGTATTCCCTGTTTAAACATTCATGAACACCATAGTTTATTACGGGTATGAGTTCTCCCGTTTTCTCCATTTCTATTTCCAAAATTTTTGCCCGCACCTGGTCATTCAATACACCTACTCCCTGTACTCCCCTTAATGGGTTAAGTGTATCCAATACCTCTTGAAGTACTTCATCAGGATTTTTAGTAATAAGAATTCCCCCATAGTATTTTATTAGTTATATTTAAAACTTGTTTAACATGATTTAAGTAGTTATTGTATTTGAAGTTATTGCTGTATTTAAGATAGAATAGTTCGTGGAAGATAATTTGATTGTAAAAAACAGTGTCTGTGGAAATGCATTGACATTCCCATTATATGGATTGGATGATTATTCGGTGAATCCCAGAACTATTGTAATGATTCTGTCCTGATAATCCATTCCATAGATATCCTTGATGTAATGGTCTGCTTGCGTTGATGGTGCCGATATTGCAAGGCTGGATACCAGTTCTTCGATTTTCTCCTCACATTCCAGTTCTCCTCGTAACTGATTGACAACAAAAAACTGTTTTTCACCAGGTTTTGAAAGGTTTGGATATGTTGCAAAGTGTTCCGATATGAAGTAAACGTTGGGATCATCCTGCAGTTCCTCCAATTCTTCCGGATCATATATTTCCTCACCGATAAGGGTTCCTCCTTCACTCATCAGCGTCAGCGTTGGAATCAGCTCCTCATCCGGAACTATGATATCTGTCTTGTCCTTGATAATCATCAGAACATAATCCTCTTCCAGACATTCCTCAAAACCCCTGTTGATTAGCGGAACCATTTCATCCAGACGTTTAAGTTCAATGAGTGTCAACGCTTTCTTTGTTTTGTCATCCATCACATCCACTTCAATAATTCTGTCCTCACTTTCAAGTATTTTAATAACTTTTGCTAAAACAGACATTATTCTCATTCCCCCAACATTCTTCCAAGGTTTCTTGCATACTCCTTAAGCTCATCACAGTCACCTGCAGTCGGCCTGTTTTTGCCAACAGATAATACTTCAATTACTTCACAGCCAATGGATCTGAATCTGTTTGCACGTTTATTGATGTATTCATCATAGTAACCATCACTTGCACCATAAGTATGAATTACAATACATTTTGGCTTGTTTTTGAGCTGATTCAATGTGGTTTTCGTCATGGAATAAAATCTGTCCATGAATATGTGTCCCTGTGCATTGATTTCCCCAAAATAGTTTGGAGCGGCAAAGATGAACGCATCCGCCTGAGCCACCTCATCCATAATCCTATTGAAATCATCCTCCAATACACATTTAACGGGTTTTTCAAGATTTTTACAAGCCTTGCATGCCCTGCAAGGACTGATATTCATATCATCAACAAAATATACCTTATTACTTCCATGTTTTTCAGTTATCCCCTCAGTAATACAGTCAACCAATGCCTTACAGTTTCCATTCTTTCTTGGACTGGCTATTACAGTGACAACATTCAATGACAACACCTCTTAAGACAATTTTAATCAAAAATTATTAATTAATATAATCAAATTAGGTTAAATATTTATGCAATTTTTATCAAATTCTTAATTATGAAGACTAATATAATGGAATTCTTTACTGAAAGCGGTCAAGTCTTTACAAACCCTGACGACCTATTCTTCATTAAAACTGATGAAAAAGGATACAATGGGATTATCTCATTGATATTCTACAGTTTAATGCTGGCATTAGTTATAGGAATATCAACGGGTGACATAGCAATAACGGGAATCCTATTGGTTGCATTCATTATTCTTTCATTAATAAACAAATTTATTCAATCACTCTTCGCATTCATATTTGCAAGATTACTTGGTGGTTCAGGTTCATTCATGAATACCTTTAATTTAATGAGTTATTCAAGTGTACTGAACGTATTGTTAATTATTGGAGTGGCTTTAGCAACTATAGGCATTGGAATAATAATTCCATTGGTATTCCTTGTGTTCCTATGGAAAATGGTAATAGAAATTATTGCTGTAAGTGAAGAACACAATCTGGGATATGCAAGATCATTTTTATCAACAACAGGTATACCATGGATAATCTTCATAATAGTTGTACTTATATTGGGGTTGATTTAAATGAACGGAAATAAGATTTTAGGAATAATTATCATCATTGCCCTGATACTATCCGTAGCACTGGTAGGATATGGTGCAGTCAACAAGGTAGTTGATAATGATGAAGACAACTTGATTGAAACCCAACATGTTATGGATGAATCGGAACTGAACAAATCGGAAGTGGAAGATACTGTCAACGGTACGATATCAACGGTTAACTTGAACATTAACCAGAAAACCGGTGGAGCAAACATTCAATTCTCCGATAACACTACAACGGTATATTCAATTACATCTACCGAAGAAGAAGCTTCCACAAACATTTCAACACACCAGAACGGAAGCAACCTGGAGATTAACATTGAATCCAACAGTTCTGAAAACACCATTGTACTAAGCAACAAGTATAAATACAACATTACTGGAAACTTTGTTGCAGGCGGATTTGCAGCTGATTTAAACAATAATTCACAGGTTGACAATATAAACGTGAACACCACTCTTGGTGGAGTAACCATAGAACTCAATGGTGGAAGTTTGAACACGTTAAACGTAAGAATTACCACTGGCGGATTGAACATCATTGGAGAACCAAATGGTCTTACAACCGTCAACTCTGAAATAGAAATCGGTGGCGTAAACCTTCAGCTATCCAAACCGGTAGCAGACATCTTCTCAAACATAGAATTAGGTGGAATAAATCCTGGAGATTACCAGCAAATATCTGAAGATGAATATAAAGGTAATGATTTTGACTCATCAGAAAACAAGTTGATTATAAACAATTACATTAGAGTAGGTGGAGTGAACACTCAATCATTCTCCTACTAACTTTTATCTTTTTTTAATAATGAAATGTTAAAATTCATTAGATAGTTTTTGAAAATCTTTCCATTGGAATTTCATTACTCCGCCCATACCATTAAATACATAGGATAATGTTCTTCTTTTTTACTCAATTCCATTAAAAAATAATATTCTATCTTACAAATATCATCAACATTGTAAGACCGGATTCAATTTCCATAAATAATCCATCATCACTGGTTTCGTAATCAGTATAAATTGAGAAATGTGGAGTTTTATTTCCAAAGAATTCTGGAATGATTACTCTGATGAGATTAGGATATGTTCCACGTTATCATATGTTCCCTGTGATTTTAAAAAGCCCAATATTTGTTCTTTTTCTTCTTTGGCGTATATTTTTGTATTATTTAAATGTTGTTCCAATATTGAATGTTTGTTTAAAGGTATAATTTTATTTAAAATGTTTCTAAAAAAAGAGTATAAAAATGATTTCAACGAAAAAAATAGTTCAATCAGATGTGGCCAAAAGAAAAGGGAGATTATAAGTAAAGTATTTTTACCTATAAACGTTTTAAGAATTCAAGTATGAGTTTAACAGTATCTTCAACATCCTTAACGTTCACGACACTTATTGGTGTGTGTATGTATCTTGAACCGCTGGAGAGTGTTGCTGTTGCTATTCCTTCCCTTGTAAGGTGAATTGCTGTTGCATCGGTTGTTCCGCCGTCACCCACTTCTACCTGGTATTCTATTTCTGCGGCTTCTGCTGCTTCAACAAGCAATTTTTTCATCATAGGATGTGTAAGTAATCCTCTTCCACTTGCATCTGCGAATGATATTACAGGTCCTTTTCCTGCTTTTACTGATGCGTCTTCAGGTTTTACTCCAGGGTGGTCACCGGCTATTGTAACGTCCAATGCTATTGCCATGTCCGGGTTCAGTTTGAATGCTGATGTTTTTGCTCCTTTAAGTCCAACTTCTTCCTGTACTGTTCCCACACCATATACTGTTGCATCACAGTCTGTCTGTTTCATTACTTCTGCCATTACTGCACAGCCTACACGGTTGTCTAATGCTTTACCCATTACCAGATCATTTAAGCATTCTTCAAAGTCTGTGTGGAATACTATTGCATCTCCTATTGACACTAATCCTTCTGCCTGTTCTTTGTCTTTTGCTCCAATGTCTATGAACATGTCCTTGTAGGATATGATTTTCTTTGCTTCTTCTGCTGTTGTTATGTGTGGCGGTTTTGAACCAATGATACCAGGTACTTCGCCGTTTTCTGTTTGTACGTAGACTTTCTGGTTGAGTAACATCTGATCGTTTATTCCACCAATTTTTACGAATCTGAGGAATCCGTCATCGTCAATGAAACTTACCATTAAACCTATTTCATCCATGTGGGAAGCTAACATTACGCTTGGTTTTCCTTCCTTACCCCTGTGTGTGGTTATAAGGTTTCCCATTACATCAGTTTCCATTTCGTCAACGTAATCCTTTAGTTCTTCCTTTAGAATTTCACGTATTTCATCTTCAAATCCTGATATACCGCATGCTTCTGATAATTTTTTCAATAATGCTTTCATTGTTTGACCTCTTGTGTTTTTAAATATTTTTCCTATAATTCTATTTCTATTTTAACTATGTTATAACACTATGTAAAAATATTTTATCTAAAATTGGTTAAATACAAATAGGATTAAACACATAACATATTATAATATTGAAAAAAATTAAAGATAGAATAATGTTTTTATAATATATTATTCTTCAGAGAGTGGATTAATTTATGGATGCTTTGACAATAGTAATAATGTTGGTACTGTTTATTCTGGCCATGTTATTTGTATTTTCAACAGCTCTGCTGACACCATACATCGGAAAAAAGAATCTGATATCAGTTATAGCGTTGGGTTTGATTGTGGGACTTGCCGCAGGTGCGTTCCTACTTACCCCTATAGTTGATGACATACCCGACTTTACCCGTACAATAGTTGAGGAAAGTGTTAGCGGTACTGACGTAATACAGCTGGAACTATCAACAAACGGAAATTTGACGCAGATAATCAATAACATATCTTCAATTAGTGGAGTGGAAAGTGTAGACTATAAGGGAATAACTATAAAGATAGATGAAGACTTTGATTCGCCTACAGAGAAGCGGTTTATTAAAAATGCTATTAACTACAGCAATGAGGACATTTCTAACATATATGAAGTTGACAATAAAACGTTCCTCGTGGAAATATCTGAAGGTGGAGACCCACAGGGTGTTTTAAACAGCATTTACAACACATTCAGCCATGAAACGTACACTCACCTCAGGTATACTGCAATGGAGGCTAACGCTACCGTACAGGCAAATAATGTCACCAAGATTATGAATGAACTATCCAAGAATGATGTTGTAATCTTAAATGTTACCGGACCGACCGAGGTACAGAGCGATGCCCTGAATAATATTATGCCTAATGGAAACAATGTAATCCTGTTGTCCGGTGTACTGGGAGTCATTGTTGCCATAGCAGGATTCTTCGTGGATACTCTTATAACCTATTTCAACAATTTCAAAAACAGAAGGAAGAAGAAACCGACCGAAAGGGAAAAAATCAAGAGAAAAGTTGTTCCGGGTACAGAGACAAAGGGTTCGCCTAGAAGAAATCGCAGAAGAAAACATAACTCCATTGATATTTTTGATGAATCCTTTGATGAAAGTCCAAAACAGAATATTGGTTCAAACAAACACTTCAAACAGTTGACAGTGGATGATTTTAACACTGAAGAGGAAGTTAAACAAGCAAAAGAGAAGAAATCAAAGAGCAGGTTTTCATTTTTAAGAAAATCATCAGAACCTGATGATAAACCACATGAATTCAATGAAAGCGGAACTAAAAAGAAAAGATCTAAACGTGGAACTCCAAGATTTAGACCAAAAAGAAGAGATTAATAAAAGAAAATATTAATCTTCCCTTTTAAATCCACTTTCTAAAATACAACTAACCCCTTTTTTTTAAGCAAATACTTTTTTTTAGGAGCAGATTTACTTATGAAATCAGTAATATTATATTCCGGCGGAAAAGACAGTACAATGGCTGTTTATGAATCGCTGAAGAACAATGATGAAATATATGCATTACTTGCAATGGTATCGCGAAATGATGAATCATACATGTTTCACGTACCAGATATCCATATGGTTGATTATTCTTCGGCAGCCATGGAAATTCCGTCAATTGACGTATTGACGGATGGTGTGAAGGAAGAGGAACTGGCGGATCTTGAAGACATGCTTGAAAGACTTAAGGCAAAAGGAGTTGAAGCAGTTTATTCCGGAGCATTGGAATCTGTCTATCAAAAATCAAGAATAGATGACATATGTGAAAGATTGGAACTTGAATCTGTAGCACCATTATGGCATGTAGAACCCGTTGAGTACATGAGAAAAATTGTTGATTTGGGATTTGAAGTGATTATCACGAGTGTATCGGCATATGGATTAACAAGAGACTGGCTTGGAAAAACCATTACGCACGAAACAATTGACAAACTGGTTGAGCTAAATGAAAAGTACGGTGTTCATCCAGCATTTGAAGGTGGTGAAGCGGAAACACTTGTTGTTGATGCTCCATTCTTTGATAGAAAAATAGTTATTGATGAAGCCGAAATCAACTGGCATTTTGATAATGGAACATACGACATCAGAAAAGCTCATCTGGAAGAGAAATTTGATTACAGCATAAAAGAATAGGTAACTTATGAAGTAATCCACCAAATTACTTCTTCAGGATTTTCTGATTCTATCAGAAATTCTATGTCTCCAAGGGAGGACATGTTTTCATCAATCATGTGAAATGTGTTATTGTATGCTGCCTGCTTGTTGATGAAGAATCTGATTGAAGATTCATTCATGTTTCTTTTGAGGATGCCTGCGGCAAGTTCTTCAAGCTCATTCTTAATGATCATATGATTTATCTTTGATAGAATGCTCAAATCATCTTCAACGATTAGATGGTTATCTTCTGTTTTTTGTATTGTAAGTTTTTCTCCCATCATATTTCTGATACTGTTTTCGACCTTTGTTTGGTCTTCTGTTTTGTTTATTTTTGTTCTTATTCTTATGTGAGTGTTTGTTAATAATTCTTTTTGGCTTGATTTCATTTTGTATCAGTACCTTTACGCTGTTTTTAAATTTCTGTATCGGACCCTCGTTGATTAGCATATAATCCGCTTCGGCAATTACGTTACCTATTCCAAACTTCAATTCCCTTTCGTCACGTTCCTGGAAAACGTTTAAGTCAGTAGAATCATCACTTCTTTTTCGTCTTACCAGCCTGTTATATCTTTCTTTAGGATTTGAATGAATTGCTATTACCTTAAAATTCTTGAAGCGTTTTCTGAAGTATTGAACTTCATATGGACTGCGAATACCTTCAATTATGTAAACGTCCTGTTCTATTTTCTTAAATTTTTGTGGAGGTTGATAGCGGCTGTTGGACTGGTGCATCTTTTTTATGTGCTGATTTTTCTTGTTGTGTCTGCGGTTTCGTGAATG
>MVAA01000095.1:13177-14562 GCA_003266105.1 Methanosphaera sp. rholeuAM6 | reverse complement strand
GTAGTGCAGTTATGTCTTTCAGCTTCTTTGCGGATGACATCGCCCATACTTACTGTGTATATTCCTTCCTTTTTAGCAATTCTTGAGATAATACTTTTACCTGATCCTGGAAGGCCTGTGACACCATAAACTTTCAATATTATTAACTCCTCAAAAATTTTATTTTGTTCACTATGTTTATCATTTGTCAAATCTTTTATTCAAACCTTTTTAAAATATCGCTGATTGCATTGTCAAGATTTTCCCTGTTGCTGAAGGAATCTATTTTTTCAAGTAGAACTTTCCTGTCAACATCCTCATTTCTTCTGACAGCATCAATAAGTAAGGGCATGACTCTTACAATGTTGTCCACTATTGTTACTGTACTTGTTACTGCCGTACGGCTTAATGGATTTAAGTCCACGTTAACAATATCTTTTTTAAGAGCTGCCAGTTTTTCTGCCCTATCTCCATCTTCCAATGGAATGAATACCAGGTCGGCTTTGCTTATTCCGTCAATACTTACTGGACTGCGTGGACCATTTAAATCGGGTGTGTCAATGAAATCATCATCATCCGTTCCCAGCAATTCCTTTACGCCAAGATTTTTATAGACTCGTTCAATGTTTCTTATTCTCTCTGGTGTCCTGTAGTATAGGTTAATTTCTACCGGAATGTCAAGCAGTGAGGACAGTTCTGCTATGTCTTCTGCAACAAGTGCTGTTGTATTGCCGTTTACACTAAGAACAGGTCTTTTACGTGTTAAAAAATAACAGCTTGCAATGTCGATTGTGTTTAAGGAATTGGCCGTGGTTTTCTCTCCGATAAGATAATCGAATGTTTCTCCCCTTCCATGGGCAATCATACCCGAATCTGCCAATATTCCGTTTTTGTGTGCATCAACTATCTTTTGTCTATACAGTAATGATTCATATCTTGGATGATCCTTGTTTAACATAATATAAGATAAGTTGTTTTTAATATTTTAGAGTTATGATATATTAGCTCAAATATTTTTGGACGTGAAAAAATAATGTTAATCGGCTGATTAAAAAATAGTTCGTTTAATGGGGGTTAATAGTAAAAAATGTAAGGAAGAAGATGAAGTATTATCGTCTTTTTTTAGCTTTTTCAGCTTCTTCTTTTGCGATGGTTTTTCTTCCTTTCTTTTTGTTCTTTTTAGGTTTGCCTGTTGTTTTGTTTATCTGTATCTGTTCACGTGGATTTTTGACCAGGAATGTTTCCATATAGTCTGCAAATACCGGTCTTGTTATGAAAATACCTATAAGTACCCCTACAACTGTTGTTACAGCAAAACCTGTGAGCATACCGATTCCTGTTGCACCACGGGCAAATCCTATGTATGCAAGTGGCAACATTGCTGCTATGAGTGTTCCGGCTGAAGC
>MVAA01000095.1:9494-13128 GCA_003266105.1 Methanosphaera sp. rholeuAM6 | reverse complement strand
GCAATTGCTGATAAGTCAAGGTTCCAATGGATTATGGATGCAAATCCAAGTATGAGCACCAGTTCTGATAGGCTGGTGAATATGATTGGAATTACAAGTGACGGTGATTTGTATTTGTAGGATATTATGGCTACTATTGCCAGTAATGCCAGTACTCCTGCTACAAGTGAACCTGTCTCGAATTGTGAACCAAGCTCTGCTGATACACTGTTTACTCCACTGATTGAGAGTTTTACTGGTAATGCACCGGATTCAAGTACTGTGTGTATCTCTGTTGCCTGTTTTTGTGCCTCTTCTTTTGTCTGTTCTCCACCGGATACTTCAATATCTGTTGAACCGACACCGTTTGCCAGTCCTGCATCAAGCTGTGGTGATGAGATTAGCTTGTCATCAAGGTACATCTGTACTTCTGCACCTGCCTGTCCCTGTGCCACTTGTGCAAACTTGTTTGCAGCTTCTGTTGATACTGAAAACGGTACTTTCCATCTGGTACCCGTTACTTCTGCTGCAGATACTGTTGATATGTCTGCACCGGTTAGAGCTGTCTGGTTATTGATTTTTGCTTCGAATTTACCAGGCGTACTTATGATTCGTTCAACTTCCTCGGGTTGTACTCCCGCTATTTCGACTATTACGTCCTGTGATCCACTTTGTCTTACTTGAACGTCACTTATACCGAAGGCGTTTAACCTTTTATCCAATACTGCAGTTACAGTGTTCATTGTGTCCTGATCTACCGGTTCTTCAAGATGCAACTGTATCATTGAACCTCCTGCCAGGTCAAGACCTTCCTGTAATCCAAAGATTCCTATGGAAGCTATGCTTACTATGAGCAGTACTGCCAGTATGATTGTTCTTGGTCGTTTTAAAAATTGCATGGTGGCTGGTTTAATTGTGACCACCCCTTTCCATGTGCCATTTAAGAATTCCTAAGTTCATAAGCCATGTGGATAATAAATCTGATATTAATCCCATTATAAGAACTGCTGATATGTCTTCAAGCACCTGTGCTGATGGAATGAATATTTTTACTACGATAAACAGTACCACCATTGATGCAAGTGCAGATATTGTAAGGGTTATTCCTGTTTTACAGGCTCCTTCTGCCCTGTCATCAAGGTCTCCGTCTGTTCGTTTTAACAGACGTGTTGTTAGAAGAATATCAGTGTCTACTCCGTACCCTATGAGCATCAGGAGTGCACCTACACTAGCTACCGATAAAGGTATTCCAAACAGGGACATGCTTCCTACCGCGATGGACAGGTTACATATTGCCGAAAGTATGATTGCCAGTGATGGTACTGGGTCTCTGAACACGTAGAATACTGTGATTGCCATGAATACAAATGCAAATAATAGTGCGTATGCTATTTGTCCCATAGCTGCTTCACTTAGCAGTGCTCCAACACTTTTGAAGCTTAGGATGTTGAATTTGTCCGAGAATTTCTGCTCGAACTGTGCCTGGTCAACATCTCCCGATATGGTTACCGTTGCAGTGTTTCCGGATAGGGATGTTTCCACTTCAGCTGCACCTAAACCACTTTTAATAGTGTTGGTCACATCAGTTTCTGACATTTGTTCTTTCAATTCCAGTGTTACCAATGTTCCTCCTTTCAGGTCTACTCCCTGGTTTAATCCGAAGATTCCCAGATAGAGTAGTGAAAGTATCATCAGTATTACCGGAACCAGGATTAAAGGCTTATGAGATTTTTTTGTAATATATGTGATTACATCTACCATCTCATGTTCTCCTTTTTGTTATGATTGAATCCTTTTTGGATTCTTTCATTTTTATTTGATTTTTATTTATTATACTTTTAATTATGTTGGTAAAGGTATTTAATGTTAAAGTTAAATTTCCATGCAATAATACATTTTTTGTTTTTGCGGGTGTGTTTGTATTACTGCATTTGTTTTCAAAAAGAGTTTTATGTGGGGGGGTTATGCGTATAAATCAAGATCCAACTGTTTTATTAGTTTTAGTGTGTTTATCTTCAGCTGTTCGTTGTCCTTGTTGTTTACTCTCATGATGAATGTGTTTATGATGTTTCCCCCTTTCTGCTCTATTCTTTCTTTCATTGTGTTTAGAACATCGTATCCCGTATGGGAGTTTGTGGTTGTGAAGATGATTATGTTCCTGTTTTTGAATGAATTTTTATCTATAAATGTAGATATGGCAGGTGAGATTCCACCAAATGTTGAGGGACTACCTATTAAAATTAAATCATACACATTTAAATCAATAGTTTCCGGTTGAATTGGTGTATTCTTTGAACGTATTGCATTATAATTGTTCTTCAGGTTTGAGAAGAAACCTGTTTTTTTGTTAAGGTCCTTGATTTCAACAATGTCGGCACCAATTTTTTCCTGAATAACATGTGATATGTATCTGATTTTCTTATTAGATGAATACAATATGATTGATGTCATTTTCTTCTCCAGAATAATATATTTTATGTTAAATTAAAATCTTTTAAGGCCTTTCGTGTACAGTTAACGATATCCCTCTTTGAACCATTCGTTTTTATGCTGAATGCTCCNNCCACCAATTCCCTTCATTGTATTGAAGAGTATTATGTTCTTATTTTTGAAATCCGTATTATCTATAATTTTTTTTATTGCAGGTGTTATGCTGCCGAGCCATACTGGAGTTCCTATAAAGATTGTTTCATAGTAATTTATGTCTATTTTCTGTGGTTCAATACTTGCAGAGTCGATTAGGCTTGTGAACATGTAATCCATCACCGTTCTTTGATTCGTATAATCCAGTACTTCCTTTACATGAGCCCCTACCTCTTTTTTGATGGTGTTCGCCACTATGCCCGTATTACCCGTCTTTGAATAGTAAATTACCAAACTTCTCATTCTATCCTGTCCACTCTTATTTATTTTTTCTAAACAATTTTTACCTATTCAATTCTTTAGTCAACAATTTATATTTAATTTACTTATCTAAAGTTAAAATAAACTTTAATTTTGATAAATCGCATTTTAAAAAGGATTGGAAAGTATATATAGAAAGCCAAATCAGGCATATGAAATAAAAAAAAATTCAAAACAGGACAATACCTGCTGACATAAAGAATATGATAAAAAATAGAAAATTTTGGGAGGTTATTCGTCATTCAATGCATCAAGCACCAGTTGCTCAATGTCATTACCCTTCATGACAAAACTAAAGGAACGTTTAACATTGCCCCCCTTGGCAGTAACAACCTCATTCATGGCTTTTACAGTGCTTTCACCACCGGAACCGCCCAATGTGGCAAAGGTCACGACATCATTGCTTGAAAAATCGTTCTGCCTGATAAACTCCAGAATTGCCGGAGTAGGCTTGGATGCCCATACGGGAGTGCCTATATAAACCGTGTCATAATCGGCCAAATCAACAGTATTGTACGAAATACTGGTACTTTTACCACGAATGGCATCAAAACCTCCCAGGAAAAAGCCCATGGCTCCAGACCTACTTTTCTGGTCTTTGACTTCAAGCAAATCAGCATCCTTTTGTCCTGCAATTATCTCCGAAACTTTCCTTGTATTGCTCGTTCTTGAATAGAAAACAACTAAATCCATTATAATAATCCTCCAATAATTAATCTATGGGTATAAACCCAAATTATTAAGACCTTCC
>MVAA01000095.1:8125-9452 GCA_003266105.1 Methanosphaera sp. rholeuAM6 | reverse complement strand
ACACTGGCAAGAAGCGGAACCTTATTCTCCTTCAGCACATGAACAAAAGGTTCATCCCTATAATATTCACTGTACAAATCATAAACGTCACAGGCAGACACGTCGCCTTTAAGCAAGAAACTGTGATTGGTTGTGATAATACCCCTAATGACAGGTACCAGGTGAGGAGTGAATGATATCTTAACGTCCCCCGTACCGAAGTTTGCCAATTGTTCACGAATCTCAGGAGTATGCCTATGATTATTTATGGCGTAAGGTTTAACGTTATCGCTGCATGTAGGATAGTGTGTGGTTGCGTTAGGATTTACGCCGGCACCACTTACCCCACTTTTACTGTCCAACACAATCCTGTCAACGAGATTGTTTTCAACCAGAGGAATGCTTGAGAGTATGGCACCCGTTACGAAACAGCCAGGATTTGCAATTAAGTTGGCATCCCTTATGTATTCACGGTTAATTTCAGGAGAACCGAATACTGCCGTGATTTCAGGATGCAAGTGTTCCATATGATACCATTTTTCATAGGTTTTAATGTCACTGAAACGGAAATCTCCGCTGAGATCTATTACCCTGCTGCCGTTTTTGAGGTATTCCGGTACAAGCTTCATGCTGGCACCATGCGGCAATGCACTGAATACCAGGTCGGCATCAATATCCTCTGGTTTGGGATTGGAAAACTTCAAATCCAGCGTTTCAAGGTTTGGATGTAAATTGGAAACGTCCTTCCCATCATTTTTACGGCTTGTCACATACTTTATATTCACATTATCGTGTCTTGCCAATATTCTCATCAATTCTCCGCCAGTATATCCGCTGGCTCCTATGATTGCTACATCTATTTTACTCAAAACTGTTCATCTCCCATTCTTCTTTAAATTTTAACGTTTTTAAAATGTGTCTTTGCAACCTTGTCAACAATATTCTTATCGATTTTCCATGCTTTTGTTTTTCTCAGGTTAATATTATATCTTTCTTCTATCTCTTTTAATGTTTTTTCATAATGGTACTTGGCAATTATACTGCTGGCAGCAACGGGTATGAAACGTTCACCATCACTTTCCTGTATTATTTTGACCCTGTCACTTACATCCAGGTATTCGTTCATCTTTTTGTAGTCAAATTTGTCAATTATTATCAGCACATCGTTTGAATCCAGCTTTTCGAGCAGGTTCATTATTGCCTTTGAATGAAGGTATGCAAGAAGGTGATTCAGATTCTTGTTTTCACTTTTGAACTTTTCATATAACTTGTTATAACTGAATGGCTTCAATACCAGTGTTTCATGCTTTATGCCCATTTCATCTATCTTTTCATATAATGACAGTAT
>MVAA01000095.1:7354-8067 GCA_003266105.1 Methanosphaera sp. rholeuAM6 | reverse complement strand
TTGCTTTTGGAAGAGTTGGAGTTTTTGCATGAATTTTTATTGGAATAATTCTTCCCCCTTTTACCACCCGAATTGCCCTTTATACGATTTACTATACTGATACAGTCCTCATTATCATTATAAACAAGCTTTCTTGTATTATAGAGAATAAAAACAATTCTTCCATCCTTAATACGAATGCGTTCATATTGGTGTGGAGTTTCATGACGTAAATTCTTTGTTAAATCAACAAAAAGATTGATTTCACTTTGGCTTAAAGTAACAGACTTCATGTTATCAACAGTAACTCTAAAAAAAGAAAATTTTTAAAAAAAAAAATAGAATTCATCTAAAATTCTTCAATGGTTATATTATATTTATAACCTATTATACATTTTTATTCCTCAATTGAATATGTTAACATAGAATATAACTATTTATTGTCTTACCATAGTTCCTATACCATCTTTTGTGAAGATTTCGAGGAGTATGGAATGTTCCACTCTTCCGTCAAGAATATGTGCCGTTTTCACACCGTTTTCGACGGCATTTATGCATGTTTCCACTTTAGGAATCATTCCACCGGTAATTACGCCGTCACGTACCAATTCCTTTAGCTCGTCGACATGAATTCTGCGAATGATGCTTTCAGGATCATCAGGGTCTGTCAGGATACCCGGCACGTCCGTCAATACCACAAGCTTTTCGGCATTGATTTCTGAAGCTATACTGCC
>MVAA01000095.1:0-7329 GCA_003266105.1 Methanosphaera sp. rholeuAM6 | reverse complement strand
AATTTTACCAACGTATCCCAGGTCCACTTCAAGTATTTCACCGTTTTCCTGTTTTATCTTTGTAGGATCCCTTTTGGAGGACTGTATGAGAAAATCGTCCTTACCTGATATTCCAATACTTTTTCCACCATGCAATCCTATTTTTGAAACAATTTCAGTGTTTATCTTACCTACAAGCACCATTTTTACTATTTCCATTGTTTCAGAGTCGGTTACCCTAAGTCCTCCGACAAATTTTGGAGCTTTCCCCATCTTGTCCATGCTTCGGGATATTTCAGGTCCTCCACCGTGAACAACAAGAGGCTGCATTCCCACATACTTCAAAAGTACGGTGTCACGTGCTGTGGAACTCATTGCATGTTCGTCAATCATTGCGTGTCCGCCATACTTTATCATTATCTTCTTGTTGTGAAACTTCTTAATGTAAGGTAATGCTTCTATTAACACATTACTAATGTCTATTGGTTCATATTCCACCATGTTCTCGTCCTTCCTATGTTGTATAATCTGCATTTATGTGCACGTATTCGCATGTAAGGTCACAGCCGTATGCCGTTGCGGCTTGTGTTCCCTCATGCAAGTCCACATTTATCAGAACTGTTTTTTCCTTCATAAATTTTTCTGCCTTTTCAAGTAATTCCGGATGTTCGTATGTTGTTACGTTTCCATTATCCACTATTTTAACTTCAGCATCCCTGTTTCCAATGCTGATGGATACCTTATCAGGATTGAAATCCACTCCTGAGTACCCCATTGCACTTATTATACGTCCCCAGTTCGGGTCTGCTCCGGCAAGGGCTGTTTTAACAAGACTGCTTGAAACTATGCTTTTTGATACGAGTATTGCATCGTTTTGTGTCCTGCATCCCTCTGCAGTTACTTCCATGAACTTATCTGCTCCTTCACCGTCACGTGCAATCTGTTTTGCAAGGCTTGTTGTGACGTAATCAAGTGCTTCCTGGAAGTTGGCGTCATATTCGGCTTCAATTTCATTGGTACTCATCAGGAGTACTGTGTCGTTGGTGCTTTCGTCACCATCAACTACAACCATGTTAAACGACTTTCGTATGCTTTTGTTCAATGCTTCCTGAAGCTTATCCTGTGGCAGCTTAAGGTCTGTTGTGATAAATCCCAGCATTGTTCCCATGTTCGGGGCTATCATTCCACTGCCCTTGCACATTCCGGCAACCCTGAATACTGTTCCATCATTCAGTGTATGTTCAACGGCACATTCTTTTTTGACCGTGTCTGTTGTGAGTATGGCATTTGCCGCGTCATCTGCCGATTGTCTGTTATTGTCCAGCATGGACAATGATTTTTCAGCAACCGGTTTTAGAATGTCCATTGGCATTTGTCTTCCTATTACGCCGGTACTGGCTACTGCAACGTCCTCCACTGGTATGCTTAGTGTGTCTGCCGTTAGTTGTGCCAGTTCCAACCCTTTAACTATTCCATCTTCCTTTGTGTAACAGTTTGCATTTCCACTGTTTACTATGATGGCTGATATCTTACCGTTTTCCAGATGTTTTCTTGTTATGTCAATTGGTGCTGCATATACCTTGTTTGTTGTGTATACACCTACACAGGTGGAGTTTTCATGGTATATTATGCTTACTCCGTATTTTCCTTCCCTGTAGCCGCTGGCCTGTACAGATTCAATTGAGCATATTCCATTGTTTAATTCTTTCATTTTAATCATGTATCCTGTTTTAAAACAATCGTTTATAAAAAAAATTAAAAAAAATAGGTTTTTTGAGGGGTTATTTAATTGTCGTTTGTAGATCTCCCATTGTTTGAAGAGCTTGTACTTCCACCACTATTTTTTGAAGAGCTTCCACTGGAACTGCCACTTGAGTGTGAACTGGAACTGCTGCCCGACTGTGAAGTGGATGCGCCTGATGAAGAACCGCTGCTTGATGATGTGCTGTTTGTGTTTGATGAGGATGATTTCTTGTATGTGTTTGTCTTTTTCTTCTTGTATGTTTTGGTTGTGGTTGACGTGTTGTTGCTTACGTTGCTGGAATCGTTGATTGAGAGTATTGTGTCGTTTTCAAGGTCATCCAGTATGCTTTCTTTGGGAAGATCCAGATGTACAAATGCGGATACTACCGTTCCACAGACAAGTGCCAATATTCCGACAAAAAGTACCAGAAGTATTTTGGATTTTGTTTCACCATTCATTATTTATTTCCTCCCTTTTTAACTAGCTACCGTAACAATCAGAAGTGCAAAGAGCATTGCAACCAATCCCATCCATGCATTTCCCGTGTTCCAACCGATTAGAGTTATGATGAATATGAAGAGGAATACTCCTATGAGAAGTCCGCTTTTATTGGTTATGAAATCCAATGCTGAACGTGTGAACTCTGATGGTATGTAGTATGCATATTTACCGTTTGCAAGGTCAAATACTATTACAGGCGTGTCTTCACGTATTCTCAACTGGTCGCTGATGTGTGCGTTTTCACCTGCTTCACGTCTGCTTCTTCCTATACCTATTCTGAGGTTGAGTCCATTGTTCATTGCATACCATGCACAGTCAAGAGCTGTTTTTAATGCTATTTCCTTGTTCGGGAAGTTGATTATTAAATCATCTCCACCTACACGGTAACCTTCAATCTTTCCTTCGCTTTCATTTGTTATATAAGCGTTTATGTCATTCATTATCTCGATAAGCTTGTCTTTTCCATACTTTGAGATGTATCCGGTTGAATCCTTTGCATCGATGTACATGAAGTTATCTATCTGTACCGGTTTGAGGTCTACCGTTTCAAGTGTTGGTATTGATTCAAAGATTATTCCGTATTCTCCACCAAGTTTTGTGAATCCTACACCGCTTGTCGGTCCAATTTCCATGTTCATGTCAATTGCACGTTCAATTGATGCTGCCCCTGTCATACCTACAGCTGCTCGGACGTTGCATCCTTTCTGCATACCAAGGGTGATTAGTTTTATTGCAACTCTTATTCCGTCCTTCTTTGAGGGCATTCTTGAAACAAGTTCCGTTTTTCCCTTTTCTATTATTTCCCCACTTGCACTTTGTATCATTTGTGCAAATGTGTCCATAAGATTATATGGCTTAAATAGTTCAACATACAGGTAGCGGTCATTTCCCATGATTATGTTACTCAGTAGTGCAAACTCGTTTACCTTGTCTTCCGCCGGCTTTATTTCTATGAATTTCCTGTTCTGCGGAAGATCTCTCTGGTCTATTTCCTGTTCAAGGTTTGCAAATATTGTCTGACTATTTATTTGTGCCGGTTGCACTTCAACCAGCATTGTTTTTGTAAGGTTAATTAGTGAAACATAGTCTGTTTCCAATTCGTTTGTTGCAAAGTAACTTGTTCCTATACTTATAACTTTTTTGTGAAGTAAAGAGCTGAATAATCCTTTCATTAGATTATTGAAAGCCATTTTATCTTCGTCCTCCACGTTCTATAGAGACTTCGAATTGTCCCGGTTTTTCCATCAGCATGCTTGGCTTAACTGATACTATTGGGAATTTCCATGTTCCTAGTCTTGCCGCCATGGTACTTGCAATGTTTCTTGAGTTGTGTTTGATGAATGAGTAATCTGAATCGTTTATGATTATGTTAAGGTTGTATGGTGATTCCTCAAGTACTTCATCGGAGTATATTATGTTTAACTCAAATGTTCCCGGTCTTGTGAAAAGGTCGTTTCGTACTGCTACGAGTGGTGAATGGTCAAGGTTCAACTTGTTTCTTACCGTTACAGCTATTGTTCCGGCATTTTTAACCGCTTCTTTGTAGTCTTTTGGATTTACCAGCACGAATATAAGGAAGTCTGCTTCTTCCACATCATCATCCACAAAGCCCACCATCTTATTCAAGAGTGGCACTTTCATGAATATGCTTTCGAGTTTTGTGTCTATTGCATTGTCTTCTTCCTTGTTGACACGATTTATTGCTTCCTGTGCAACAGCCAGTCCAGAGAATTTCCTGTTTTTCTTGGATTTGTATACGTCAAATCCTCTTGTTTCAAATTCGTTCAGTGATTTTGAACAGATCTTTTGAAGAAGGTTCTTTACCTTTTTTGGTGGTGCAGGTTTTCCTATTTGGAATCTGCCGTTTTTTACCCTGTATGGTAATCTTCTACTGTTTATGTCCTGGAATTCGTCCTGATAGTCTCTGAAGAAATCGTTGGACAGTATTTTTGCATCCTGTTCATATGCAAGGTTTAGGATGTAGTGATCTGCTATTGTACCGGCAGGGACAGGGAATACTTCTTCTTTTTGTATCATTTCATTGAAGCCATCTTTATCATCAATTTCATGTCTTAATGGTGCATCAGCAAGTACTATTGGTTCATGTCCTAATTTTTCAAGAGTACTTATTGCAACTTTCAGTGTTTTAAGACTAGGTGTTACCTTACCTGTTTCTTCATCGGGTTGTTGTCCGTAGTATGCTACATTAGACCCATCAACAATTATTTTCAAAAGATCACCCTTTATTTATTCGTTATTTTTCTTATATTCTCTGTCGTTTATGTCTAATTATTTATATTGTTTTCTTAGTATTTATCTTTTTTAATGAATGGATTTTTCCTAGTTAATCCTGAGTATTACTTTAGCGTGACAATAGTGTGTTCCATGCTTTTTCGTGCAATGACATTGAATATTTGTTCTAGTGTTTGATTATTCTGTTTCAATGAAATTAATCTGATGATAATTTCATAATAGCTTCCGCCAGGTCACCTTTGGCTTCTTCCAAAGCTTTCTGAGCTTCTGCAGAGGATACACCCGTCTGTGAGGCTACCAATTCAATATCGTCAACAGATATTTCAACCTTGACAGCTTCTTCAGAATCGGCTCCTTTAATTCTTTCCTCGGATTGTCCGCTTATCTGATAGGTTTTCTGACCCATTGCATTCATAATGCTGACTTCAGCATTTTTTATAACTATTTCCTTTTCTTTGAGGGTAATGACAACCTGTTCTACTCCATCAAGTTCTTCCATGTTCATACCCATCTTTTTCATCTGTCTTTCCATTTGTTTTAATTGTTTTGGACTTATTTTACCGCCTGGGAACATAATAACTCTTCTCCTTTATTGTTAGGTATTTTGATAGTTCATAAAAATATTATTTTATTCTATATATACTATGTAATTTACTTACTATTAATTTAATGTTTATAAATACCGCATATTTTTTATCATCTTGGAACGTTACCTAAAAAAATTTAATATCGGTTAAAATGCAAAAATATATTGTAAATATGTTAAAATAAGTAAATCCTAAAAAAAATAGCTTTATGAAGAAGAACGGATTATTCCTCTTCATTATCCTTCAATGCCAATTCACTGACAAGGTCATTGATACGTTTCTTCTGTTTTTCCATCTTATTATACAATTTAAATACTATATAAAACAGGAATATGATTGAAATAATGTAAATACTGTCCAAACCACGTCCAAGACCAAACAACTGGGCAACCACAGTAGTTAACTGAGGAAACAGTGTGATTGTAATCACGGCAAACCATACAATCATCCACAGCGTGAAAACAACCGTGCTGAATGAATCGTTACGGTACCTGTGAAAACCCAATGCTATACCGATGATACTTATTAATAATAGAATAATTTGATAAGTCAACATAGTCCTTCACCATTTTTACCTCTTAAGAGTTTCATTAATAAACTCCAAAACAATCTTGATTCCAACCATTGTATTGGTACCCTTCTGGATTGTACGATCATCATAGATGGTTGTCATAGGAACTTCCAACAATTTCAGGTTATTCCTCTTTATCTCACCGATAATTTCGCTTGAAACACCATACTGAGGACTTTTAAGGTTAAGCTTGCGGGAGGCACTGTTTGTGAATGCCCTTAGACCCGACTGTGAATCGGTAACCATGCTTCCCTGGAAGATATATGTAATGTAATTCATAACGGTATTTCCAAAACGCCGACCTGTAGGCATGTCATCAAAGTCACGGGCAGCTATCACAACATCAGCCTTTCCTTCCTGAAGCGGAGGATACATGTTATATAAATCATCAGGATTATGCTGGCCATCGGCATCAAAAGTAATCATGATGTCGGCACCCTTGCTTAAAGCTGCCTTAATCCCTGTTTTAATGGCTCCGCCCAGTCCGACATTGATAATGTGCCTGTAATGATAAACCATTGGCGCATACCTTTTGACAAGCTGCCTTGCAATAATCGGACTTTTATCCCTGGAACCGTCATCCACTATGATAACCTTAAATCCACGCTGCACAAGACCGGTTACAACATCCTCCAGTGTTTTCTCCTCGTTGTAACAGGACAGAATGATGTAAATGTCACTTGTAATTGGTGGTATATCCTCTTTGTTCATACTATGCTAATCCTCTGGTTCTAATTATTCAATCGTTTAACCGTATTACTATTATAATAATAGATATGTTTAAGATACTTTATATTATTTTAGAAATAAATGTTGCCACCCAAAATCATCATGCTCGAAAGCAAAAATATGAACGAAATGATGAAATAAACAATGAAAATCTTATAGTTTCCGTTTTCATACCTTGTAAAGTAAGTGTAAATCATCAAAACCAATGACAAAAACAAATTGAACTCAAAGAAAAGAATGTTGGCACCAAAAAACTGTGCGTTCTTCTCAACCAGAAACATGTACACTACCGGAAAAAGGAAAATCAATGAAATGACCAACAGGTAACTTTCAAGATATATTCTGGTAGATTTTCTTGCCAGAAAAGACTTTTTAGACATGTTAATCATTATTGATTTTGTTTAAGACATCAACCATACGATTAGCTAAATGCTTGCATGTTGTGATTGCAATTTCGTCTTCAGAAGTGTTTCCCACACCTGTCGCACCAAAATGTGCTGTTGGACGGTCATCACCAACAACAATACCTCCCTGAATAAGGAAGAAATCATAGATTGAATGTATCGTTGTTTCCTGACCACCATTACGGAAACCACCCGTAGCGATTGCACCACAAACCTTGTACTTGAAAGCATGAACGTTACGAAGAGGTCTGAGCCTGTCAATGAAGGATTTAGCAAGGCCTGTCATGTCACCAAAATACACGGGACTTGACATGATAACCCCATCCGCGTTTTTGACTTTCTCTGTAAGTTCCTGCATATCATCCTCTATTATGCACTTATTTGTAGTTTTGCAGCTGTCGCATCCGACACAGTACCCGATGTTCCTGTCGTGCAATGTAATTAATTCCGTTTTAATACCCTTTTTTTCAATTTCCTTGAGGGCAGTTTCAACCATGAACTCAGTGTTACCGCCAGCTCTGGGACTGCCCACTATACCAATGACTTTTAACATGATTTAAC
>MVAA01000153.1:184-2410 GCA_003266105.1 Methanosphaera sp. rholeuAM6 | reverse complement strand
AGGAGTATTTTTTGCCTTTTGTTATTGTCCGTGAGTATTCCTCCATTTGTCTCTTGTTTTCAAATATTTTTGTTCCCAGATGGTATTTTTCTTTGATGCTGTGTTTGAACTGTGCATAGTTCATGTTTAGTTTCAGGTGTTCATCTTTTCTTTTTATGTAGTTTATCTGTTCAAGTTTTTCTGTTAATGCTCTAAATTCAATGTAGTCTAATGAGAATTCCCAGTATGCTACCTTTTCTATTTCCTTCACTGTTCTTTCGGGATTGTTTTCCAGGTATTTTGTCAGCCAGATGATTATTTCCTTTGTGTAGTCTGCCAGTCTTGCATCGTCTTCGTTTAGTTCTATTCCGCACATGCCCATATAATGTTCCTCTTTACATTTGGGGCAGTAGTCTGTTGGCCTGTGTTTTTTTGTTATGATATTCTCTGATGCGTAGTATTGCCCGTTTTTCAGTCCAAGATCGTTTGCAAATATTACCCCATATCGTACTGGAATTAACCCGTTTTTACAGTGTGGACAAATGTTTTTGTCGTGTCTGCACTTTATGAGGTTTATCCAGTCCATGTAATATTGGCTTCTTTTCCTGTTATATGTGTCACCGGTTTTTTGCCACAGGTATTTGAGCTTTTTTAATCCCTTGTAATCCCATTTTTCTTTGAGAAGCAGATTCACACAGTATTTTGCCTTTTCATACTCCTTTTTGTTTATGAGTATGTCGGCAAGGTGTTCAAGTGAGTATGCTATTACCGGATAGTCAATATCCAAGTCCAAGAGTAAATCGTATGCCTNNGTTGTGCGGGTCTATTCTCAGCACTTTCTCATATAACGGCAATGCTATCCGTGGTCTTTGTATGCCAAAGTAGTATTTTCGTGCCTCGGATATTGCCAGTTCAAGGTTGTTCCCGTTTTCTTCCAGCAGTATGTCCTGGTAGGACACATTTCCAATATCCTTTTGCACTTTAAACTTTGGTGTTATGGAATCAATTTTTCTTATCCATATGCTCGTCTGTTTTGCGTCCGGATGGTGGAAGTGTTTGAAGAACTCTTTGTAACTGTCCTTTGACTTGTCTATTGCTTCCTTAAGTACCATTGTGTACCAGTCGCTTGTCAATTCATTTGTCCTAGTGTTGCCGATTTTCTTATAATATGAATACGTTTCCTTCAGGATATTGTATGACTGTTCCGGTCTGTTCTGGTTGTACAGGTCTAATGCGTACAGTTCCATGCATACCAGACGCTCACTCTTCATTGTTGATGTTTTTCTTCTGTCTTTTTCCTGTTCAAGGTATTCGTTATAAGCGTGTAGTGCTTCGGGATATAATAACATGCTCTCAAGCAGTTCTATTTTTCTTTCCAGCAAACCTGGACGAAGGTGTGGGTAATGCATTTTTGAATCTATGAATGCCAATGCCCTGTCCTTTAAATATTCCCTTGAATATATCGTGATTATTTTGTCTATTGCATTCTTGTTGTCCGGTTGTGTTTCAAGTATTTTATGGAAACATTTCAGGGAATATTCATAATATCGGTATTCTGCAAAATTCCCGTAGCGCTCCAGCAAGTCAATGTTTTCCGGATTCTTTTCAATGAGAATATCTGCGAAGACGTATGGATCTCCATATGATATGTTTCGTTTAAGCTTATTTGTCCAGCCATTATCCTTAGTGCCCAGTTTAAGAAAAGCGTTAAAAAATTCTTCCGGCTTTTCATGTTTCTCCAGATAGTACTCCAATGTATTGTACCATGCTTCACAACGTTTCATCGGATGGGTTATGCTTTTTAAAACCTCCGGATAGTGCTCTGATATTTCCCTGAATATCCTGTATGCCTCTTCACATTCCCCATTTCTATAGCAGAACACTGCCTTTTCTTCCAATAGCACAAGTATTCTTGCATCATAGCACTTTGAGTTTTGTCTTAGTGAGGCTATCTTTTTGTCGTAGTGTCTTATTATAGTGTCATATCTTTTCATTTTGGTAAGCAGCCTGTTTCGTCTTTCATCCAGGTAATCATCATTTATCTTATCATAATATGATAACGCCCCCTCATGGTTTCCTCTTTTTTCATTGAGAAATGCCAGGGTGTATTTGACTTGGTTGTCTTCAGGGTTTATTTCAAGAAGCTTTTCATAGTATGCTATTGCCTTTTTATAATTGTTTCTTTGAAGATATGATATACCATTGAAACGCAGTGCAAAGCTCGACTCAGGATTTATTTCCAGCAAC
>MVAA01000153.1:0-152 GCA_003266105.1 Methanosphaera sp. rholeuAM6 | reverse complement strand
AATTATTGGATTATTTTATTATTGTTTATTTAATAAAAAAATTAATTGTTTTATTATGATTGTTTTGTCAAAATAAGTCATAAGATACCTTTGTTATATGTTTTTATCCATGCTTATTTTAACTGATTTATATATATGTAGTTAATAGTATA
>MVAA01000143.1:2474-3908 GCA_003266105.1 Methanosphaera sp. rholeuAM6 | reverse complement strand
AACGCGTACACCCCATTACTGTCGGTTTTATTGGAATATTTCGCATCATTTACTGTTATGTTAACTGAAACACCAGCTAACGGATAACCGTTTAACTCCACCAGCTTACCTGTTATTGTTACGTTATCATGATACTTGGCTTCAGGTATTGTATCTATGCTTAATTTTACATCCTGTTTGTTTGTATTGAATTCTGTGACTGCCTCGTTTGTAGTATAATAGTCTCCCAAGTATTCCATTTTTACAGTGCTATTGCCTATCCTGTTTGCATTCCAATGAAGGTTAAATGTTCCATCCATGTCTGTCTGGTTGGTATGGTTTTCACCGTTTACTGTAATTCTGATGGTGGCATTGTATACTGGCCTGTTTTTTGAGTCAAGGAATTTACCTGTGATTGTTACATTGTCATGATACTTATTGTCCGGTATTGTTTCATAGGTTATAGTGCCCTCATCCTTAGGGATGATAAATGTGTTGTCCTTAAATTTGTCGGGATTGGAATCATCAACATTTATAAGAATCATGTTACCCTTAGATGAGACTTTAACTACATCACCCGTTATATAACGATCAGAATAGTATAGGAAAACTGTATTGTTATTAACGACAAAATTTTGTGGTTTATTGTTGATGTACGTTGAATTAAATACTGTGACATTAGATTTGGAATTAGGCTTGTATATTGCACCACCCATGAGTGCACTGTTATTGTTAAAGATTATGCCATTTACAGTAATGTTACCGTTGTTATATATTGCACCACCCTGTGTTGCATTATTGTTTGTGAAGTTGGAATCTTCAATATTAACAGCAGCATTTACAGTGTTATATATTGCACCACCATAATCTGCATTGTTTTTTATGAAATCAGAACCTGTTATGCTTAGATTACCATAGTTAAGTATTGAACCACCAATTTCTGCAGTATAATTGGTTAATGTAACATTATTCAATACTAAAGAATACCTTTGAGATATTTTCATGAATTGATACGTATTGTTACCATCCAATTTTTGTCCATTTCCTTCAATGCATAATGTATGAACGCTACCTTTAGTATTTTCCCACGTCATATTGTCTGTTGCGGTATAATTACCAGGATATAGATAAACATAAAAGGTATTGAAAGTATTATCTTCGGATTTGGCAGCTTCAACAGCTTCCAATAGTTCTGTATAATTGGTTACATACCTGTCATATGGCATTGGNNCGTATTTTATGATCAATAGGTACTTCAAAGGCATCCAATTCTCCTTCATATACTGGAACATTATCATCATCCAGGTAAATAGTAACATTACCCACATTTACATAGTTATTATTGACTTTAATTTTATGTTCCTTTATAACGAAATCATTTAGAGTATTATCTGTGAATGTTGAAGAAAAGACCTTCGTAATTCCATTACCTATCTTGTATATTGCAGAACCACT
>MVAA01000143.1:0-2413 GCA_003266105.1 Methanosphaera sp. rholeuAM6 | reverse complement strand
TACACCACCATTTAACAAAGCAGTATTGTTGTAAAAGTATGAATCGGTAATGAAAAGATTACCAACATTCCATATTGGACTATAAAAGAATGCGGAATTATCTGTGAAATTAGAGTTGGTTATACTTACATTGCCCCTATTTATTATCATGGAAACTAATCCGAAATAATCGTTTAAGGTAACATTATTCAATTCCAATGTATGTCCTTGACTTACATTCATGAACATGTAACTGCCATTGCCATCAAGCAGCAAACCATTGCCCTCTATGCTTAACTTACGATTACTTATCCAGTCATTACCCCAGATCATTTCATCAGTTGCATTATAGTCTCCCGGTTCTAAATAAATGGTACAGTCAGCAAAATTTCTTTGATTATAATGTTTAACAAACCGTACAAGTTCATCATAACCATAAACATGACATTCATTGGAACCAAAAATGAATACATTATCGCTAAATGTATCTATATCACTACCGTTAACCGTTAAAGATATCATATAACCCTGATCTACTGTATATTCATTTAATGGTCCCATGTAGACCGGCTTATCTCTGAAGTTAAGATTAACAGACACATCACCTGCTACACTAATATATCCATCTGATTTAACAAAATCAATCTTATCATTTTTAATTACAAAATTATCCAAAGAATTNNTGCAGTATTATCATTGAAGGTAGAGTTATTTACATTAATGTTTACTTCATTGTATATTGCTCCACCCAATTCCGTTACAACGTTATGAGTGAAAAGAGAATTACTTACATCAGCAGTTCCATTGTTATATAAGGCTCCACACCTTGGGGCACTATTATCGATAAACACACAATTATTTACAAAAAGATTGGCCGAGTTGTAAAGAGCTCCTATCCTAACTGTTGCACAGTTAGATATGAAATTGGAATCATATACTTTTAAAGTTCCGGTAGCATGATGCATTGCACCGGAATGAGCTGCATTATTATCAGTGAAGTTACAGGAATATATGGTCATATCACCAGTGTTTCTAATGGCACCAGCCACATAATTTGCACAGTTATGAGAGAATTCACAATTACTTATTTCATCACCATTACCCGTAGTGTTTATTGCAGCACCCTGGTTAGCCACGTTATAAGTGAATTTAGAATTATTTACGTTTATACTGTTTTTACTGGATATTGCACCACCATCAAATCCGGCAACATTTCCTGTGAAATTGGAATAATCTACAATACCAGAATCTTCAGTGAATACTCCACCTCCATAACCTTCTGCCTTATTATCCTTGAATACAGAATTGTTTATTATAATTTTATAATTCTTGTGAGTATATACTGCACCACCATTACCATTAACAGTATTATTCTTGAAAATAGAATTGCTTATATAATTAATATGATTAATTAAACTATTACATATAAATATTGCACCACCCTTGTTATTGGCTTGGTTAAAAGTAAAATTACAATTATCTACTTTTAAATCTCCCTCATTATATACTGCACCTCCTTCACCAGTTGCCGAGTTATTATTAAACTTAGATGAAACAATATTAGTAATACCATCGTTCAATATTGCTCCACCCAGGTATGCAAAGTTATTATTGAAAGTGGAATTGATTACTTTTAACTGCCCCCCCTCGTCAATATCTATTGCACCACCCAGTTTATAAGTATAACTAGTACTACTTTGACCATTATTATTGAAAGCAGAATCAATAACTGTTATATTACCATATTCACTGAATATCGCACGGTAGTTATATTCAAAAATAGAATGATTCACAACAAGATTTCCATTTACATCCAGTGAAGATCGATTAAAATTGATCAGTCTTATATTGTTTAATTCTAAATTAGCATTTTCATTAACAATCATAAAATTATTTATTTTATGGGAACCATTTATCGTTAAGTTATTTCCTTCTATGATTAACTTGGTGTTTTCTTTAGTATTAGACCATGTAATAGTTTTTGTTGCATTATATTCTCCAGGCAACAAAGATATGGTAAAAACACCAGTTTTTTTATTATAACTATCTACTGCTTCTTTCAGTTTTGTATAGCTGTTTACTTCAGTAGTTTCACTTGCTTGCTTATTATCCGTTGTATATTGTTTTGTCACTGTTTTTTCTATTGTATTGTTTTCTATATTATTTTCACTGTTTGTTTCCACTTCTGTTTGACTGCCTATGGTTTTGTGTGGTGTTGGAATATCCTGTGTTACTTCCATGGCATCCGCACTATCGGCCGTAATGTCATCGGATACTTCGTTTGCACTTACCACACCTGCAAACAGTATCAGCAGTGTTGCAAAGAGTAGTATTTTTTTGTTCAACATTTTTATTTACTTCCTTGAACTATTCTTTTCTTATCAATCAATAATTTATCATTATTATTAATTATGATTCCAATATATATTTAAGA
>MVAA01000118.1 GCA_003266105.1 Methanosphaera sp. rholeuAM6 | reverse complement strand
TTATAGGAGATAATAATTAATTAAATTCACGTATGATTAGTGTTGGGAAAAAATCTTTATTCAAAAAAGATATGGCCGATACGCAGTTGGATGAGATAGAAAATACTACATATACTTGAAGAACATAATAAAAATACATACTATAGGACATCAATAAATAAAAAATCAAAACAAAACATTAATATAACAATAAAACATATGATATGGAATATGTGGTCAACACTATGACAATTACTGTAAAATAGGGGGTCAACAAGACACTATTCATATAATTGAACACAATCAACCAAATATTTAAACAAAATCATGATAAGAGAACGAATATTCTGTTAAAATTCCATTATTATTTATATATTATAAAGTACAATCTTTAATTAGCATATTGTTGTTTATACATGTTTGAAAGTTTTAATATTAAATCATCAATGTTGTTTCTAGAATAAATATTTAATATTCTAAAGAAAATGGTGTGGTGCCTGCTATGGATAATAAAAAAATTATTATAATTGGAATAATCCTATTTGTCATTGTATTTGCAGTGATTTTTGTAATGTTTACCTCAGTAAAATATGAAAGAGTGGAAATAACACCAAATGGGACAAGTATTGAAGTTCCGGCCAATCAAACCAAATATGATGGGGAAGTTGAAAGTACTAAAATTTGGCATTGGGACAAGGGAATATTGGTTACATACAATAGTTACGCAGACAACAATATAATCAAAATTAGTGAGATGGGTTTTGATACTCTCGTCAACGTAATAAAAAATGGAGAACAGCAAAACATTGATGGTTTTACGTGTTATATTATAAATGCGGATGAATTATTGGAAATCAGTATATTTGACATAATTAAAGTTAATTATAACGGTAAATTCTATTGCATTCCATTATATAATGAAACTACTCATGATAATCTCTTAATCTGTTCCAATGATAAGGATGTTGCAGTTCACATGGCCAAATCAGTACAGTATAAAAATGTTTATCCAGACAATACTGATTTAAATGATGCTCTTTCCACAGTAGAAAATCTAACTGGAGATTTACAGTCAAAAGCGGAAAATTACACAATCAATACTAATTTAAGTGAGGTTAAATCAGCAGTGGAAGAAAAAATTGGAGTAAATCTGGATGATGCTCAAAACACAATAGAGCAATACACTGGGAAGTTACCAATATAACTGACTGAAAAATTTGAAAAAGTAAGGAACTGGGATTACTATGGAAATTATTAAGAAAAAACAAATCCCCAAAAGGAGTTTAAGAAGAAGTTTAATGGTATTTGTTGGAAATATCATAGGAATCTATTTGATAAGTCTTTTGGAATTGGGAGTGGAAGTTAGTCAGTTTGATAACATAATTTTTTTAGTAATATTTATTAGTTTAATAAATGCAATTCTCTGGCCTCTTTTAACAAGAATAGCAATGCC
>MVAA01000151.1:2041-2340 GCA_003266105.1 Methanosphaera sp. rholeuAM6 | reverse complement strand
ATTAAAAGAATATAGAGACTCTTATGAGATATATAGACATTTATTATTAATTAGAATGGTTTTTAAAGGAGAAACTATTTCTAAAGCTTCAGATAATTTAAATATTTCTCGTAAAACTGGTGAAAGATGGGTTAAAGATTACAATGAATCCGGACTGGATGGATTAACTTCAAAATACTCAAATTGTGGTAGAAAATCTCTTTTAACAGATGATCAAAAACAATATTTAAAAGAAAAAATTACAGGAAATGAAGAAGTATATGACTTAAAAAAAGTTAAAAAATTAATTAAAGATGAAT
>MVAA01000151.1:1791-2013 GCA_003266105.1 Methanosphaera sp. rholeuAM6 | reverse complement strand
TTACGGAAAAACCAATGTTACAATACAACACAAGACCAGAAAACGCAGAAGAATCACTTAAAAAAAACTAAAATGATTAATTCAAAAACAGAAAAAATAGCAATATTAGATGAAACAAAATCACAAAATGTTCCCAATACATCCAGAGTATTATATGAACCAGGAACTAAAAACATAATAACCAAACCGCCAGTTAAATTTGGTATAAATGTCATAGGATTC
>MVAA01000151.1:0-1769 GCA_003266105.1 Methanosphaera sp. rholeuAM6 | reverse complement strand
CCTTTCTAAAAACACTATGCAATTTCAGATCATTAAACACAGACAACAATAAAGTAAAACAACAAATAAAAGATGCAATATCCAATCCAAATTTAGAAATAGAAAATATCCAACAAATATTAACTAAAAAACAATTATCAAACTATGATTTAATAAACAAAATAAATAATGAACTCTACAACGAAAACACTAAACAAAAATCATTAGAACGAATACAAAAAATATGTAGAAAAGAAGATATAAACAATTCAAGAAAAATAGGTAACCTACAAAGAGAAATAATCTTAAACAACTTAAAAAACACAAACATAAAAGAAATACTATCAAAAGAAAAACCAATTTACCTAATTCTTGACAATGCAAAAATACACCACGCAAAAATCATAGAAGAAGTTTGTGATATATTAAACATCAAATTAATATTCTTAGAACCATACAGCCCTGACTTAAATCCTATAGAAGATGTATGGAGAACAATAAAAAGAACATTATACAATTCAGATTATAATACATTAGATGAGTTAATAAAAATATTTAAAACATTATTTTACGAAATAATCGATGATAAATCATTTTATAATAACTGGCTTTCAGAATATTTTATGGTATAAACTTTTGGTAAGATACTATAAATAGAATTAGGGTTTGAGTTACATTCTGTCAGTTAAGAAAAGGTGAGAAAAGGAGATTATTATTCTGCTTCTAAAAATTCAGAAGTTGTCAAACCAAAGTATTTATCACATAAATCACAATCTTTACCTATTTCTACAGAATTATTAAGGAATTCTTCACATTCTACGCCCGTCACTGGTTCAATTGGAGTACCATCTGGAAGATAAATGTTATCCACAATAATATTTCCATACATTATGTCCTCATCCTCCTTATGATAAGTTACTGTTAGTCCGTCCGGATATTCAAATGTTTTATTGCTGGCATAATATAATCCGGCCATTTGTTCATCAGTTACATAATACGTGTGATTTTTATTAAGAAAATCAGTTCCATCTATATAACCATATAACTCTTGATTAAATGGTAATGGTTCTCTGCTAAATCCAAATTCATTTACTTTGATAGGAACTTTTACGGTAACGTTATCATCAGCGGCAGTAGAATTACTAATAATGGTTATTGATAAGAATACTGCAAGTAATATTAGAATAACTTTAATCTTTTTTTTATTTGTTGACATTGTCTTCACCTGTAACACGATAATTTAAGTAATTATTTGTATCTGATTTCTTAAGTAGTATCTTATCTTCTATTCAACTTAATATTTTTCTATTTTGGGTTAGATGGTGTGAAGAAAATGTTTTAAAGAGCCTTTAATAGTCATTAAAAGATATAAATGAAAAATTTAGTAATTTATACTAATCATTTTAAGTATTTAACTGTTGTACTATTTAATTAACGAAAATATGTGAGGACACCTCATTAATGATTTAATCTAGAAAATAAGAATCAACGGTAAAAATTAAATCAATGACAACAATAAAGAAAAAAACTAATTAAGTACACGATACATAAAACGTTTCAAGAGTATTTATTACATTAAATGAAAAAAAGAGGGAAATAGGGGATTTAATTTCTAAGATATTTATAAATTAAATATATTCCAATAACTGCACTTAACACGAATCCAACAAATCCTATTACTGAAATATCCCAAACTTTTGGACCTTTATCTGCTAGGATGGCAATTGATGAACCTACAAGCAATGCTGCTACAATCAAGGAAATTGATAACTGATTTTTCAAATCATCCA
>MVAA01000092.1:319-27217 GCA_003266105.1 Methanosphaera sp. rholeuAM6 | reverse complement strand
AATTTGATATAGAAAGAGTAAAAGGGGCAAAAAACATATTGTTCGGGGAAGGACTGTTCTTCTCAAGATTAACTGGTCCGGGAAAAGTATGGTTACAAACAATGCCTGTCAGCAAACTGGCTGAAGCAATAATACCATTCATTCCAACCAAAGACGATTTCTAATTAAATAAATGATAGTTTATTCTCATTAAATAAACTATCTTTCAAACTATTTTTTAATCATTTTTCAAATCAATCCCAATACATTATTTATTGAAGTATCATACCTGCTATTTCACGTTAACATATCTGATTAAACATTTCTTAAATATTCTTATGACTAATTTTAATGGCTCTGCACATAATCGGAAAAAAATAAATAACTCCCAAATCAAAGATATGTCTGTAGAATAAAATAATGAAAAACAAATAAAATAAAAATTTAAAGTGATAAAATGTCTGATAAAACAAGAATATATGATGGTGCCCGTGTTGTTGGTGATGTAACACTATCCGACAAGGTAGGTATCTGGTACAATGCAGTGGTCAGGGCAGATGAAGCGCCAATATCAATTGGAGAGCGATCAAATGTGCAAGACAACTGTGTAATACATGTAAGTGAAGGTAAACCTGTGAAAATCGGTAAAGGTGTTTCTATCGGACATGGTGCAATCATCCACGGATGTACAATTGATGATAACGTAATCATAGGTATGGGTGCAATTGTCCTGAATGGTGCACACATACAAAAGAATTCTCTTGTTGGGGCAGGAGCACTTGTAACAGAGAACAAGGAATTTCCGGAAGGTTCCCTCATTATTGGTAGTCCAGCAAAGGCAGTACGAGAATTAACTGAAGAAGAAATAAAAGGTTTAACAGTAAATGCGGATGAATATGTTAACCTTGCATTTGGAAAAGAAGAGTAGATTAATATGGTTAAAACTAGAGCAATACTTGAAGAATATAAAACATACGTTCCGGGAAGAAGTAAAAAGGAAATAGCCGAAAAGTATGGTATAAAAGAGGAAGACATCATAAAGCTTGGTTCAAACGAAAACCCATGGGGTCCTGCTCCGGGAGTGTATGATGCAATACAAAACAGTATAAATGAAATGAACAGATACCCTGAAAGCAATCATGAATATCTGGAGGAAAAGATTGCAGAATATGCTGGGGTAAGGCCTGATCAGGTGATAGTTGGTGGAGACGGTGCGGATGAAATATTTGATGTGCTGGCAAAAACATTAATTGAACCTGGAGATGAATTCATTGTACATCCTCCAACATACACTTATTATGAATACATATTCAAACAGCAGTTTGCAAAGCCTGTATATGCAAGGTGGAATGTTGAAGAAAACAAATTGGATGTGGAAAGTGTTCTTGAAAACATTACTGATAAAACCAGGGCAATATTTCTATGTACACCAAACAATCCTACAGGTGGATTAATACCACAGGAAGACATAATAAGGGTTATTGAAGCAACAGATGCACTTGTGGTTATTGATGAGGCTTACTGGGAATTTGCCGAATGCAACAATCTTAACCTGCTTGACAGGTATGATAACGTATTCTTTATAAGAACGTTCTCCAAAGTATTAGGGCTTGCCGGTCTACGTATAGGCTACGGTATCAGTCATCCCGAGTTCCTTGAAAAAATGAACCGTATAAAACCAGTATTCAGCCTCACAGTTCCTTCACAAAAGGCTGTCATTGCAACATTGGAGGATAAGGGATTCATTGAAGAGTCAACACGTAAATCAATTGCAGAACGAGAATACTTGTATGAGAGCGTGAATGCAATTGAAAACCTCCATATTTACAAATCCAAATCAAATTATTTGCTGATTGATCTTCATAATAGTGGTTATACTGCTGCAGAGCTTGCAGAGAAGTTAATGGAACATGGAATTATTGTACGTGACTGTACCAGTTTTCAGGATTTGGATGAGTACTATATACGCATTAGTGTTGAAATCCATCCTAAGAATGAGAGGTTCATAGAAGTTCTTAAGAAACTGGTTGAATAAGCTATATAGCTATGAATAGCTCACTGGAGTGATTTTACACTCCATTTTACTCTTTTTAATAATATTTTGCATAAATAAAATTAGTGGCGTTTGGGGTTATGGTAAACTAAGGCGGCCACCACACTTGCCTTATCCCGTACGGTGTGTGTTTGGATTATTTCCTTATATTCTATTATTTTAAGTTTTCTTTTTTTCATCATGTATTCTGCCATGAAACGTGCTTCATCCTTAAGTTCATCAAGTGTCCTGTTTATTCCGCCAGTTTCTATTACACAACCCATTTCTTCAGCCAAACAATATGCTATAACTGCTGATATTTCATCCCCAGGATTGTCTGAGAATTGATGTGAAAGAACACAGTTGGTCATTTCACCCGGTTCTAGTTCGGGCATAGGAATCAGTTTGGTATCTGGTGGAAGCATACTTGAAACAGGTATAAGATTAACGTTACCTATTTTTGCTTCCAGTAATGCGTTGTCAAATGCGTTAAGTTTATTTGGTCCTTCTGATGCTCCTTTTGTTAATGATACTTCCATTCAATACCTCTCCTAAATTTTTCATCTCTGTTAAAGTTTTTGTAATTAATCTTATTAAAAATTAGTTTATATTAAATATATTAATCGTTTAGGCTAAAAATATAATAATATAATATGAATTGTAATTCTTCGGGTGAAGGTAATGTATGAGTTTTTACCGATATTATTGGTTGTGTTATCCAGCTGTTTCTATAATATCTGTTCCAAATCAATTCCCCATGGGGTACATCCCTTTGGAACATTGATGGTTACCTATGTCACGGCGGCAATTGTTACTGGCATAATGTTTGTTGTAATGGTCAGGCCGGAAAATGCAGTTTCGGAGTTAAGTAAGATTAATTGGACGGCTATTGTGTTGGCATTGGCAATTATCGGTCTTGAAACAGGATATATGTTGGCATATCGTGCAGGTTGGCAGGTAAATACCGCACCACTCGTTGCAAATACATGTCTTGCCGTAGCATTGGTTGTCATAGGGGCAGTACTGTTTAAAGAAACAATCACCATTAAACAGATAGCTGGAATTATAGTCTGTTTGTTTGGAATGGTATTGATTAATATTTAAAAATAAGGGGGAAAGGGTTTGGCGGTTATTCAGGTACTATCAGTCCATCCATTATTCCATAATCAGAGTATTTCTGCGCTATTTTTTCCACCGTTCCGTCTTTATACATTTCATTCAAGGTTGCCTGTACTTGGTCACGTAGTTCGTCATTTCCCTTTTTGAATGCAACTCCATATTGATTAACATCTATTGGTTCATCCAGTATTCTGAATTCATCATTATCGTAGTTTTCCTTCATCTGATATTTTGCAAATCCAATGTCTACCAGTATAATGTCACATTTTTCTGAATCTAAATCCATGAATGTTGCATTATAATCCTTTACTTCTTTTACTGATGCAAAATTATTTGCTATTGTTTGGTTATCTTCAATAAATGATGATCCTTCTGGTATTTCAAGATTTTTATCTTTTGTATCCTCAATGGTTTTTATGTCGGAATCTGATTTAACCACAAACACTTCCTTGTTGTTATAATAGGCTTTTGACCAACTATAATCATTTTCTTTTCCGTTTATACTAAATTCACTCCAAATACAGTCAAACGTTCCGGAATTCAGCAGTGAATCTTTTGAATTCCAGTCAGTGATTAGTTGTGGTGAGAACGTCCAGTTGTTTCTTTCACATACTTCTTTTGCAAGTTCTATGTCAAAACCAGTGTATTCTCCATTGTCATCCTGATATCCGAATGGTGGAAATGCCGGGTCAAAACCTACCTTAAATTCCTGTTTGTTGTTTTGGGATTCCGTGTCGGATGTTGCACCAACTATCGTCAGCATCAATGAAGATATTAGAAATAATACTAATATTGTTAGATATTTATTGTTCATCCTTCTATTCTCCTTATAGTTCTGATTGAATAATCATTTATTATGATTATATGTTTTAATGTTTTTTATGTATTGTGAGTATGTCCGGTTAACTAAAGGATAATATTTTAATAACCAAATGTTATAATAATTTAATAAAGTATATTATTGTTATTAAACAAATATATTCATGCAAAAAAAATAAGAGAAAAGTAAAATAAATTGAATCAAAATAAAGCTCAAATTATTATCATTATTAATTTTAACTAAACATAAATGAAAGAAAAAAATAAGGAAGTGAAATGTTAATGACCGAAGAAAATAAAGAAAAACTATCATTTACACAATCACTAAGGCAAAACGACCAGATAATCACAGACATACCGGAAGATGCAATACCACAACAGGAGTTGAACACACAAAGAAAAGAACTGCCAATACTTCTCATACCAAACACAATACTCCTGCCGCACACGGACATGACAATACAATTAGACAAACCGCACACGGAAAACATGCTCAAAACAGTAAACGAAGACAATCAGGGAATAATATTAACACCAAAAAAAGTACCGCAAAATAAGGAAGAAAATGCAGAATTCTATGAAATAGGAGTAATACTTGAACTGAAAAACCTGCAGGAAGAACCCGAACAATACCAATTGGAACTTAAAGTAAAAGACAAGGTATTCGTCTCAGAAATAACAGAACACAATGGAATAATACATGGAGTATATGATATTGTAAACGAAAACAACACACTGACGGAAGAAGAATCCTCACAGATAAACAAAACAATAAACGATGCCGTGCTCACAATAAGTAAACTAATACCAAACTCCGAAATATACGCCCAAGAAATAATAGGAAAACTCGACACACTAGAAAAGGTAGCCGAAGTATTCCCATACATCAGAGTACCAATATCCAGAAAACAGGAACTGCTGGAAATGGAATCAGCAAAACTAAGAGCATTAACCATAGTACAACTATTGCTGGAACAGAAGGATGCAATGCTGATACAGATGGACATAGCCAAAAAACTCAACAAAAAAATGAGTGAAACACATAAACAGTCCCTACTAAGAGAACAAATGAAGATGATTCAAGAGGAACTAGAACTGACTGATGAAACAGAAGATCATAAAACATACAGGGAACGAATTGCAGAAGCACAACTACCCGAAGAAGCAGAAAAAGCGGCACTAGAAGAACTTCATAAACTGGAAAGACAAGGACAAAACAATTCCGAAGAAAACATTATCAGAAACTACCTGGACACCATACTAAGCCTTCCATGGCACAAAGAAACAGGCGTTGAAATAGACATACATAAAGCAAAAGAACAACTGGATAAAGACCATTACGGACTGGAAAAAGTAAAGGAAAGAATAATCCAACACTTAACAGTTCTTAAAATGAAAGAAGAAAAACAGGGTTCAATACTGCTATTGGTAGGACCACCAGGAACAGGTAAAACAAGTCTTGGAAGAAGCATAGCAGAAGCACTAGACAGGCCATACGTAAGAGCAAGTCTTGGAGGAGTAAAAGACGAATCCGAGATAAGGGGACATCGCAGAACATACCTCGGAGCATTGCCCGGAAGAATCATAAATGGAATGAAAAAGGCAGGAAAAACAAATCCAGTATTCGTGCTGGATGAAATAGACAAAATGACGGCATCCATAAATGGAAACCCAACAAGTGCATTACTGGAAGTATTGGATCCCGAACAGAACAACTCATTCAGTGACCACTACCTTGAAGTATCATATGACCTGTCGGACGTATTCTTCATAGGAACGGCAAATTCACTGTCAGACATTCCAGGACCATTACAGGACAGACTGGAAATAATAGAACTTGACAGTTACACCAAAGTGGAAAAAGAACACATAGCAGAAGAACATCTGATAGACGAAGTATTGGCAGATCACGGGCTAACAAGAGACGACCTTGTGATAACCCATGAAACAATAACCATGCTCATAGAAAAATACACACGAGAAGCAGGAGTACGTAACCTTAAACGACAAATAGAAGCAATAGCAAGACACACAACCGAAAAAATAGTAGTTGACAATGTGGAACTGCCGTACACAGTAACACCGGACATGCTCTATGACATTCTAGGCCATGAAAAGGCACACTATGAACTTGTACCAGATGAAAACCCTCCTGGAGTAGTAACAGGACTTGCATGGACACCTGTGGGAGGAGACATACTCTACATTGAAGCAGCACTCACATCAGGAGAAGGAAAACTTAAACTCACAGGTAAACTGGGCGACGTAATGAAAGAATCTGCACAGATAGCACAAAGTCTTATAAAATCAAGATTGTCCACTATCCTGAACGATTCCGACTATGACAAACATGACATACACATACACGTACCTGAAGGAGCAATACCAAAGGACGGCCCATCTGCCGGAGTGACAATGACAACAACACTTGCGTCACTAATTACAGGAATACCTGTTGATGCTACAACTGCGATGACCGGTGAAATATCATTGACAGGTCGTGTATTGCCTGTTGGTGGAATAAAGGAAAAGGTAATAGCAGCTCACCGTTCAGGTATTAAAACAGTGCTCTTACCGGAACGAAACATGAAAGACCTGGATGATGTTCCTGATGAGGTTAAAAATGAGTTAACGTTCAAACCTATGAAAAAAATAGAGGATGTCCTTACAGAATCCCTAAACATTAATCTTCCGGAACCCGAATCCCTCAATATTGACGTTTCATCGTTACAACAATAACCTCCTCATTTTAATTTTTTTAAGGAATGTTTTGTTCAGTACACTATTTTTCCCTCTTTGTAACATTCTCTAAGATAATCTCTTGGCTGATAATATAAATCAGTATTGAAATTAAGTATTTTATCTGCAAGCCATGAATCGTAGACTTCACGTATTCCTACAAAAACATTTTCCTCATCATAGCAGTCCTCTATCAGTCGTTCAAATACTTCTCCAATATCCCAGTATCCTGGTACAATATATTTGCATTCACTTACATTGTCAAACTGTCCGGTACTTATGTTATTGCGCGTTATGAAATCATCAGCAACTTTTTCTATTGGTTCCTGATGGAAAATGTCTGAATAATTGTATATTCTTTCCAAATCATTTCCCAATAAGTTTATAACAGTATTTCTATGATTATTTGTTTGTCGGGATATGAATTCAATTAAACTACATGTGTAAAAGAGTGCGTTGTTATTTTTGTTCATGAACTTTTTTCACTCCTTTAAATCTTATTGTTTCCAATGACCTTTTGGTGTTGAAGCATATCTGATGGGTTGGATATTTAAATTTAACCAAAGCCCAAAATGCTTCACGAGAAATCTTTTCATCCAGAAAATCCTGAATATAATTATAGATTACATCATCTGCTACGGGGCCTTCCACTATATCATACTTGTGGGTTATACCTCTTCTACAGGATACTACGAAGTCCAACCACTCTTCAGTCATTTCATCAAACTTTAATATGTTCAATGAATTATCTGTTTCATATTCATATTCATTAACATATCCTTCACCAAATCTTGTAGCCCATCGAAATGCTTGTTTTTCAAGTAATGTACAATAAAAACCAAATGAAAAATCTTTATTGTATTTCCCAATTCTTATTTCTGGTTGTTTAACTATTTCTGGACTTCCATGATAAATTATCATTATATTACACCTATTTCTCTTAATATAATATATAAAAAAAATGAATATTATTTTTTTCTTTTTCCCAATAATATAATGGTTTATTTTTTTCATTACATCAAAGTTTTGAAATACTTTAACAAAGATAATAATATTCAATAGAAAATATTGTAAGATGATGTGTGAAATATGAAAAATGAAAATATAAAATATTGGTTAGATATCTGTTCAGTAATTTCTAAGAATGTTGAAGAATCACTCCTGGAAGCAAGAAAAGACCCTGATCTTACCAGCGTTACCAAGATAGGTGCCGATGGTACACCAACCCATAAAATTGATGAATACGCAGAAAATGCTGCTATAGACGTATTGAAAGATACGGGCAGGTCTTTAATTCTTGTCAGTGAAGAAATCGGTACGATTAAGATTGGTGAGGAATCTGCCGAGATTGTAATGATTATGGATCCGTTGGATGGTACTACTAATGCCATGAAGAATATTCCATGTTTCGGCATTTCCATTGCCATTGCCCCGCTTGATGATGATAATGCCCTTTCAAAGATTACTCTTGCAGATGTAAATATTGCTTTTGTCAAGAATTTCCCGACAGGTGACTCATATTATGCCGTTAAAAATAGGGGAGCCAAAAAGAATGGTGAATCAATAAGTGTTTCAGGTGTTGAAGAAGCAGGAAGAGCAACATTAAGCACTTATCTTTACAGGTCCAGTCGTGACATGAACAATATTTATGCTCACGTTAGACGTATGCGTATCATGGGAGCTATTGCCATTGAAATGTGTTTTGTAGCTGAGGGTATTTATGATGTTTTCCTCGACACGCAGGCCGTAAGGGTCTTGGATATTGCCGCCAGTCAGCTTATCGTCAAGGAAGCAGGTGGTCACATTTCCGACATTTACTCCAATGCCCTATCCAGTCAGGTGGATTTAAATGAGAAAACCACCATTATTGCCACCCCAAACAAAAAGTTACGAGAGGATATCATTAGACTGTTAGACTGAATTAAGGAGTGATATGATTTGAAAATTGGAATTGTTTCACGATGCGATAAACAGGATGCTCTTGAACTGGATGCCAGCATAATCAATTATCTTCTTGATAATAGGGTGGATATTGAAATAGATACCAACATTGCAAAAAATCTCCCAGAATACGAGATGTATCATTGTCCTGTAGAGGATATGAGTTCAGATTTTGTTATTTGTGTCGGCGGTGATGGTACTGTTCTTAAAACTCAGCATATTTTATCTCCTAAGAAGATACCAATTCTAAGTATTAACATGGGTACTGTTGGTTTTTTAACGGAAGTTGAACCTGATGACATTTTTGAATGTCTGGATGCTCTTCTCAGTTATGATTTCTTTATCGAGGAACGTCTGCAGTTGGATGTCTGTTGTGATGATGAGTGGATTACCGTACTTAATGAACTGGTTATCATGACCAGTCAGCCGGGTAAGATGCTTGATTTGGAAATCAACGTTGATGAGGAGATTGTGGACAATGTTCGTGCCGATGGTTTAATTGTATCCACGCCTAGCGGGTCCACTGCTTATGCCATGAGTGCCGGCGGTCCTATTGTGGATCCTCGCGTGGATGCTGCCATTATCATACCAATATGTCCATTCAAACTTAATACAAGACCTAAAATTGTTCCTGCCGACAGCAGAATAACTGTCAAGTTCCTTCAGGAAGATAAAAAGGGTCTTGCAGTACTTGATGGCGTAAATAACAAGGAATATGGTTATATGGATGAGATTAAGTTAAGAAAATCAGAGGATCTTGCATACTTTGTAAGGTTTAGGAAAAATTTCTATGCAAGTGTAAATGAGAAGTTAACAATCGGATAATTCGCAAGCGATGGATGAGTGTACTTATGACTAAGAAAAATGTTTTGTTCAGTGATGCTAATCATGGCGGTCTTGTTTTATTGGAGGAGTATTCTAAGTACACCCAGAATAATTTATTTTTTTATGATATTTATGATAAGCTCACTAATGATGAGAAAAAGAGCATATCCTCCAGGCTTAATGTTACCTTTCTGTCGTTAGATGATATTCTTGAGGATGAAGATTCATTTGTTAAGATTAATCCCGTTCATATGCCTCCCGTTATTGGCACGGATTATACTCATCATGAATTTGTTTCCTATTTGTTGGCCAAAATGGATGTGGATTTCAAGTTAATACAGGTAACGGGCGTTAAGGGAAAGACAACGGTAACCAGCTTTTTAAGGGATATCTTCAGAAATCATAATGCTCTTGTTTTGACAAGTGACAGGTTAACGTATAATGACACTACTCTTGTTGAACACCTTAGTATAACACCTGCAAGCATTATCACCGCAGTTAACATTGCAAGGAAGGAAAATGTTCTGGATAAAGTTGAGTATGCCATTTTTGAGGTTTCGCTGGGTGTTGTGCCCAAAGGTTTTATTGGCGTGTTAACCAATATTCTGGAGGATTATCCCATCTGTAGAAATGCCAGCAGTGCAAGTGTTGCCAAGGCTTCCGTTTTTGAGAGCCAACAGGTATTATGTGATTATGACTGTTACAAAAACTTCTATGCTGATAAGGCAAATGCCGTAACTTTAAGTTATGATGATAATGATGCAGATATTTATGCTTATGATGTGGAATTTGGACTGGACAACACTTCATTTTGCATGAAATATTTTAACAGGAATTATAGGATTAAGCATTTTGCTTTAAGCGACTTTTATGTAAACAACCTAATGTTTGCAGTTTCCACAGCTTTAATGGCAGACATGTCCATGGAAGAAATACTTTCCAATCTATCCTCATCGGATGATATCATCGGAAGAAACTCTTACAGGAATATTGGAAATAAAATTCTTATAGAAGATATAAATCCCGGATTAAACACGACATCAATAAAAAAATGCATTTACAACATATCAAAATTCAGTAACGATTTCATGGTTATAATCGGTGGAGACTATGGAATAACCTGTGAAGAAATAGATGAAGATAAATTGTCAAACTACCTGAAAAGTGTTGATAAAGAGAGAATTGTGTTGTGCGGAAGCTTAGGGAAGAGTTTGCTGAAAAAATTGGCTGAAGAACACATTTACTTCAGAGACTTGGGGGAGGCAATCCACTTCTGTGTTAATGAGAGTGATGAAAAGATTGTTCAAGTAATTTATAGAAGCGAATACAACTCAAACATTAATGATTTAACTAAACTAACCGAATAAAATAATTATAAATGGTTTAAAAATATTATAAGTCATTAAATCTTTTAAAAGAAAAAAATTATTACTTAATTTCTACTGAAATTCTATAAACTATATTAATAATTTTAAACATATATAAATAAAGACTATAAAAATATTTTATCGAATTCACAAAAATCTGATGAATAAGCCGAAAAACTAAAAACAATTAACTAATATCATTTTTACATTTTTAGCGTACAAAAAATAGGAGGTATGTTGATTGATAGTTGGTACAAGGGGTAGTAAACTAGCTACAACACAAACTCAAACTGTTGTTGATTCTTTAGAGGAAATTATTGGAGAAAAAATAGAAACAAAGATTATTAAGACAACAGGAGATAAAATTAAAGACTCACAATTATATAATATTGATGCAAAAGGAATATTCACAAAAGAATTAGACACTGCATTAATAGACGGAAGCATAGACTTTGCTGTTCACAGCTTCAAAGACCTTCCAAGTGAACTAAACGACCAACTTGCAATAACTGCAATCCCCAAAAGAGAAGCCGTTAACGAAGTACTGATTTCCAACTACTCATGGGATGAACTGCCTGATGGAGCAACACTAGGAACCAGTAGTGTAAGAAGGGAAGCATTCTGTAAACTACACGAGAAAAACATAGTAACCAAACCGATACGGGGAAACATTGATACACGTATCAGAAAAGTAGAGGACGGAGAATACGATGCAACAATAATGGCATTGGCAGGAATAAATCGTTTAGGACTACAGGAACACGTCAAAGAAGTCTTCGATGAAACATACATTGTACCTCCGGCTGGACAGGGAGCATTAGCCGTCATGACACATAAAGATTCGGAATACTATGATGTTGTAAGCAAACTTAACGATGACAACACCAGATGTGAGGCCTTATGTGAAAAGGCAATACTTGAAACATTAGAAGTGGGTTGTCAATGGCCTGTAGGTATTGTATCTAAGGTAAATGGAAATGATATTAGTATACACTGTGAATTGTTAAGTCCGCAAGGAGAAATGCTGGCAAACATCACCGAAACTTCCAAAAAAGATGATGCAATTGCAACTGCCAAATCCATTGGAAAAAGATTGAGAGAGGAAGCATTATGAAAAAAACTAATGTCGGAGTAATTGGTGTAGGAGCAATGGGATATAACCATGTAAGAATTTACTCCGAACTAGAAAATGCAAATCTACTTGCAATATCTGATATGGTACGTGGAACACTTGATTCTGTTTCAAAGGAATTTAACACGGTCGGATACGTTGACTTTGACAATATCCTGCAACTAGAGGATATTGAAGCAGTAAACGTCTGTGTACCAACAGTATTCCACCATGACGTGGCAATGAATGCAATAGAAGCTGGAAAAAATGTTCTGGTTGAAAAACCGATAGCCTCAAAGCTCGAGGAAGCACAGGAAATGATTGACGCTGCCAACGATGCAGGAGTAACACTGGCCACAGGACACGTCGAAAGATTTAACCCGGCAGTAAGGGTAGCTAAAAAATTAATTGACGAGGGAGAAGTGGGAGACGTAGTAACAGCACATGCAAAACGTTTAGGTCCATATCCACCACGTATACGTGATGTTGGAGTAGCAATAGACCTTGCAATACATGACATTGACATATTCAACTACCTGTTTGAAGGAAATGCCAGTACGGTATATGCAAACATGAGCAGTAACCTTAAAAACTGTGAATTTGAAGATCATGCCGAAATCATGACAAAATATGAAAACGAAGTTCTTACAATCCTTGAAACAAACTGGCTGACACCATACAAGAAAAGACAACTAAACATTACCGGAGTCGACGGTATCATATCAGTAGACTATGGAGAACAAACCGTAACAGTTTACAAGGAAAACAACAAGGTTGAAAAAGTAAAAGTTGATAATAAGGAACCGTTAAAGGAAGAATTAAGATCTTTTGTCAATGCCGTTCAAACAGACACACAACCTGAAGTATCAGGACAGGATGGTTTTGAAGCATTAAAGATTGTTGAAGCTGCAATGAGATCCTCAAAAGAGAAAAAACTAATTGAAATTGAAGAAATTGGAGAATGAGAATATGAACACCAAATTAATAGAAAAAGCAACAGAACTCAGAAACAAAGGATTAACTACCGGTGAAATAGCTGATGAATTAAACATTTCCAAAGACACCACACAATGGTTAATTATGCAGATGACCAGCGTATCAAAAACTAAACAGAAACAGAAACCTGATGATTTTGCAATTAATTGGAGAACAATCGGATCATCATCCGCCCGTATGCAATACATTTCAAGTGCCCTTGCAGATTTGGCTGTAGAGGACACTGAAATTGACGTGGTTGTAGGAATCAGTGTTAGTGGTGTACCATTTGCAACAATCATGGCAGAACTCTTGGATGCCGAATTAAGCGTTTTCCACCCGATAAAGCACATGAAAAACGAGTCAGCACAGGGTGCAATAAGTAACAACTTTGCAAACATTAAAAACAAAAACGTTGTAATCGTTGATGATGTAATTACCAGCGGTAACACAATGGTTGATGCTATCAATGTATGTAAAACACATGGTGCAAAACCGGTGGCAGTAACTGTTCTTGTGGATAAGAAAGGAATCAATGATATTAACAATGTTCCTATTAAATCATTAATTAAAATTAATAAAGTAGGATGAACATTTTCCATAATCCCCCTTTTTGATGCTAATTTTTTTAAATATAAATATATACTTAAAAATACATACATAAAACATAATAAAGTAATGTAATTTATAAAAAACTAACTTTTTCATAATTGGGATATTAGGATGAATTTTTATAATAGGTAAAAAATGGGAGGCAATATAGCTTGAAAAAAACAAATAACAATAATAAAGGAAGAACAAATAACAATAACAATCAACAAGGTGGAGAACAGCCTATTCGTGTAAGAAGTCCACGTAAAGGAGAAATACCTGGCGTTGTTGAACAGATTTTAGGTCACGGAAAACTTAAAGTACGTTGCAATGACAAGAACATTCGCTTATGCCGTATTCCAGGTAAAATGAAAAAACGAATATGGATACGTGAAGGGGATGTTGTTCTTGTTAAACCATGGGACTTCCAGAGCGATGAAAAAGCAGATGTTATCTGGAGATACACACGTACCGAAGCTAACTACCTTGAAAGAAGAGGATTCCTTAAAATATAATATACGACTTGGGTAATAAACCTGCAACGGAAAAGATGATATGGACTTAATGGAAAAAACAGAGCCGATACTGATATTTGCTTCCATAATACTGGGTTTATTATTGAATAAAGTGACATTTTTACAACAGATAAGTCCTTCACTCATCACTATTTTTTTGGCTTTAATGCTATTTGCACTATTTCTGGATGTTCCATTGTCCGATATCAGAGACAGCTTTTCAGATACAAAATTTACCAGTATTAGTTTGCTGATTAACTTCCTATGGACGCCATTGTTCGGTTATTTTCTTGGAAGAATATTTCTTTATGGAAATATTGACCTGTTCATTGGATTTGTAATGCTGATTTTAACGCCATGTACCGACTGGTACCTGATATTTACCAGGATGAGCAGGGGTAATGTTCCACTTAGTATGTCCATTTTGCCTATTAACCTGGTTGTGCAGTTGGTACTGTTGCCGGTATACCTGCTGATATTCTTCTCCAGTTCAAACACGATAGAACTGGTGGATTTAACAAAGAGTTTATTCCTGTTTATTGTATTGCCGTTTGCAGCATCATTACTAGTAAAATATATATTTGATAACAACCCTATTAAAGATAAGATAAGAAATACTTTCAGCAGTTTACAAACAATATTTCTATGCATAGCCATTTTCGGATTGTTTAACACAGAGGCTAACAGCTTATTGAATAACATGGATTCCATTGGAATACTGTTCATTCCTGTAATACTGTTCTTTGTAATTAATTTCTTGCTTGATTATATTGTTGCAAAAGAGGTTCATTTCAGTTATGAAAACTATGCCAGTTTAACACTCACTACGTTGGCACGTAATTCACCCTTGGCCTTGGCCATAGCAATCAGTTCATTTCCGAACAATGAGCTGATAGCAATAGCACTGGTTATTGGGCCGCTAATAGAATTACCGATATTGTACGTGGTATCAAGAATATTGCTTAAGATTAGAAAAACATATTGAAAGGGAGGTTAAAGTCATTGAAGGATAAACATTATCAGGATGCCGATAATCAAATGCGAAAACTTGAAGAAACAAAACGGTTAAAGAGCGTTGAAGACAAGCAGGTTTCCAGTGAAGTATTTGATAACAGAACATTGCAGGTATTGTATAAGCTTGCCAAACAGGGATATCTTCAAAGCCTTAATGGTGTAATCAGTACGGGTAAGGAAGCAAACGTATTTCTTGGAATCGATGACGATGACAAGGAGGTTGCCGTAAAAATCTATCGGGTAGTGACTCTTGACTTCAAGAAGATTAAGGAATACATTGCAGGAGATCCAAGATTTAAAAGTTATGGAAACAATACCAGACAAATTATCACGGCATGGACTCAGAAGGAATTTAAGAATCTGGGCAGATTATACAACTTGGGACTTAACGTTCCCCAACCCTACACGGCAAATGAGAACGTTCTGGTAATGCAGTATCTTGAACGCTCGGATGATGATGCCAGTGCCGCCCCACCTCTTAGCAAGATACGTATTGATAATGCAGAAAAGGTATTTGAGGAAATAATAGACTTTATGGATGTAGCATACAACGAGGCAAACCTTGTTCACGGCGACTTGTCAAGATACAATATATTATATTCACACGGACATCCTTATGTTATTGACGTGTCACAGGCTACTCTTACGAGTCATCCATCAAGTATGCAACTGCTGGACAGGGATATTGAGAATATTGTATATGACAGTAAAAAGTTTAATTTGGATTTGACGTTTGACTATATTAAGGACAGGATTGTAAAAAACGGGTAGGAGTGTTGAAAATGATAATAAAATGTGATATTTGTGGACATGAATTTGACCATATGAATGCCGGTTGTTGTGATTGTGGATATGACTGTGGCGGTGCAAACATCAAATGTCCAAACTGTATGTTTGACATTGAAGCACCGGAAGAAATAAGGGGAGAAATTCTTAAACAAAGAAAAGAACGTTCCATATTTGTCAGGCTTGAAAAGGAACTGGATTTTGAAAAGGACGAGTGATAGCAACAGGATTTGCTATACTCAGATTAACTTTTTAATTATTAAAAATCTTGACAATAATTATTATCATATTAGTCAAATTATTGAAAAAACTATATATAAATAACAATATGTAATAATACAATTGGATGTTTTCTTAATGCAAAATAATAACTTTTAAATACCATTTAAACTATAAATAATAGTAGAATGTGAAGATACAAAAAAATTAGTATCATCATCACCAATATATATTAAATCTTATTATAACTATTTGATTATAGATTTTATTAAATACAAATCAGAACTTTTATTTAAAGAAAATGAACTGTTATTCTTAGAAACGCATGTTTTTATGGAACGGAATAAATAAACCCCATTTAAGGAGCTTTTATTATGGTAAACACAGAATATCTAAAAATACCAAAAGACCGTGTAGGTGTAACCATCGGTAAAAACGGTAAAATCAAACATCAACTTGAAATTATAACAAAAACAGAACTTAAAATTGATAGTGAAACAGGAAACATAGCTATTAGTTCAACTGATGAAACAGATGATCCATTAGCAATTTGGAAAGCAAGATATATGATAAAAGCTATTGGAAGAGGATTTAATCCGGATTTAGCATTAAAATTACAGGACGATGATTTAATACTGGAAATCATCAACTTACAGGACTATGTTGGAAAATCCAAAAAGGCATTGGTCAGACAAAAAGGAAGAATAATTGGAAAGAACGGTAGAACCAGACAGATTATCCATGATATGCTTGATGTTGAGATAAGTATCTACGGAAAAACAGTATCATTAATAGGAAAAATAGAAAACATTCAAATGGCAAGAGAAGCAATTGAAATGATACTTGAAGGTTCAAGACAAAAAACCGTCTATGCATATCTTGAAAAAATGCATGACAAGCTCAAAAGAAGAGAATTTGATGAAATGGTTAATGGTGTGCCGGACGAAAGAGAATTCTTAAGAGAAGATCTTGATACCGATGAAGATTTCACTGACGCTGAGGAAGATTATAACCAGGCCGCCGTTGATAGTGAAGAAGAATTTGATGAAGAAAATGCTGATGAAGAAGAAGTTCCTGAATTGATATAACCTCCTCTCTTATTTTTATTATTTAAATGATTCATATCTAATTTTATTGACTTTTGATTATTGTCTATCTCTGTCAGTTAATTTATTGGAGTTAACAATTGTATTAATCATTAAATGTCGTAAATATATTGATTCAATGCATTTCCAGTCCTTTTTATCTTTTGTTGTTATCACACTGTAATCATTACTTATCATGACCCCCCTCATTACTTATCATGACCCCCCTAAATTACTATATTTTTTTAGCGATAGGTATATGCGATGCTTTTATATTACATGTTTTACAAATATCATAATATGGAAAAAATATAATATTTTATTCACCACATATAGCTTTGCTATAAAAAAGTGATAAAATAAACATACTATTCACATAAGATTATATGATATGATAATTATTATCAAAGCATAAAAACACGTAAAAATGATAATACAATCTGAACAAAATAGTAATAATATATTTATAACGGAGGAATGAAATCCTTGGAACTTGACACCAACGAATTATTCGAAGAATTTAAAGAATTAACAGCATCCGAATTTTTCAAAAGAAACAAACAGATGCTCGGATTCTCAGGAAAAATAAGATCACTAACAATAGTATTCCACGAACTCATAACAAACAGTCTCGACGCATGTGAAGAAGCAGGAATACTGCCGGACATAACAATAGAACTGACCAGACTGGGAAAAGACCACTATCTGCTAAAACACGCAGATAATGGGCCAGGTATTCCGGAAGACTTCATAACAAAAGTATACTGTCAAATGTTTGCAGGAAGTAAATTCCGTAACATACAATCAAGAGGACAACAGGGTCTCGGATGTAGTGGATGTGTACTTCTGTCCCAAATGACAACAGGACAACCGGTAAAAATCAGATCAAGATACAAAGACGGAGACGAAATAAAAGGAGTTGAAATGAGCGTAAAACTCGACGTCAAAAAGAATACTGGTATCATCCTGGAAAGAAAAGAATTTGAAACAGACCGTACAGGTTCAGGAATAGAAATAGAATTCAAGGACGTATCCTATTCAATGAGTGAACAAGGGGCATACGAATACATAAGACGTACAGTAATAGGAAACCCACACGCAAAAATCGTGTTCAAAGACCCTACCGGACGAAAATACACATTCGACAGAGCAACAGAACAAATCCCTCCACTACCAAAAGAAGTACTGCCACACCCTAAAGGAGTAACAGCAGATGACATCATGGACCTCTGCAAAACAACAAACAAGAAAAGATTCAAAAACCTACTCATGGACTCATTAAGTCGTGTATCAGCAAAGAAAATCAAAGAACTCGAAGAAGCAACCGGAATCGACATGAACAAACGTCCAAAAAGTATTCAGTGGAAGGAAGCAGAACAGGTAGTGCTGCAATTTGAACAAATGAAATTCATGGCACCTCCAACAAGCGGACTAAAACCAATCGGAAACGAACAAATAGAAAAAGGTATNNGCATACCGTGGAGGAGTATCATTCATCGTAGAAGCAGGTATAGCATACGGTGGAAAGGCAGGACGTCTGGTTGGACAACAGAAAAAAGCTGAAATCATGAGATTCGCCAACCGTGTACCTTTAACATTCGACCAGGGTAGCTGTGCAATAACAGAAGCATTAAAAAGCATTGACTGGAGAAGATACGGTGTAAGAAACCTTGATGATGCACCAATATCAGTATTCGTAAACATTATCTCAACTAACGTTCCATACCTGTCAACAGGAAAACAAAGTGTTGCACCGGAAGAAGAAATAGTTAGGGAAATCAGACAGGCAACAATGAAAATAGCAAGAAAACTTGAAAAATACATAAGAACCAAAAAAGCAGCAAAGAACGAAGAAATGAGAGCAAAAATCTTCGAAGATCTTGTACCTGTTGTTATAAAACAATCCGCATTATTGGCAGAAAAAGATGTTCCGGAATATGAGAAAATCATGGATGAAGTAACACACAAAGCTAAAATCATGGACATGAAGAATCGTCTTAAACAACCTGAAATAGAACCAATGCACATAAAAACAGAAGAACCTAAGATGAGAATGAAAATGCAGATGGAAGAATTGGAAGCAGAAAATGAAGATATAGGAGACTAATACTATGATGCAACATAAGGAATATGCATTAAACAGATTACGTGGAATGGGAGATGAAGTACTCGAAAAAATATTGGAAGAAGAAGTACCAAGTCTTAGAATACCATCAAGAGGAACAGGAAACATAATCTACAATGAAGAAAAAAGATACTTCGAACTTGGAGACCGCAAAGGAACAAGATCCCTGGGAAACGTTAAACAAATAAAGAAATTAGCACAGATGATGTGTGTCGGAAACTTCTGTAAGGAACTGGTAAACATACAGAAAACGGCAACTATGAGGGAGATGTACTACGTATCAGAAGGATGGGATGTAGGATTTGACAACCAGCAGGAATCAAACAACATCACTGAGGACATAGAAGTAACACTCGGTGTATCCCGTGAAAACCTTGGATTACTCCCTGAAGAGGATGGAGCAGCAGTATACGGTGACATCACACTACGTGATGAAGATGTTGAATTCAACGCTCTAAGAATGGGAAAATCAGGATACTCAATACCTCCAACAGTAGATGATGTCGAATTCGTAGATTCAAATGTTGAACGTATCATTGCAGTGGAAACCATGGGGATGTTCCACCGTATGGTACAGGAAAAAGCATATGACCGTTTCAACACCTTGATTGTCGGACTTAAGGGACAGGCAGCACGTGCAACAAGAAGATTCATAAGACGTGCAAGTGATGAACTGAATGTTCCAGTTTACATTTGTAACGACGGAGACCCTTGGGGATTCCACATAGGTATGGTTATCATATCAGGCAGTGCAAAACTAGCACACGTAAACCATGACCTTGCCACACCAGATGCAAAATTCCTGGGAGTAACAGCATCAGATATCATGAACTACGATTTACCTACCGATAAACTTAAAGACATTGACGTGGCACGTCTAAAAGAATTATCAGCAGACCCTCGTTACAGAGGAGACTTCTGGCAAACCGAAATTAAGAAAATGCTTAAACTTGGTAAAAAAGCCGAACAACAGTCCTTCTCAAAGTACGGTCTGGAATATATTGTAGACGAATACTTCCCGGCAAAAATAAGTGCAATAGAAGGTACGCCACTAGAATAGACAAGTCACCTTACTTGTCTAACCTTTATAGGGTTGAATGATAATATTAGCATAAAAAACATAATACGGGGAAAAACAATACCCTTAACAATATTGATGATACTGGCCTGTTCATTACTGACTGGTGACACCACACTAATCATACCTTCCCTGCTTTTTATAGGAATATTTGTTGGGGTAATGAAGAAAGCGACAATGAATGAAGTACTGTTGACCGCACTGATAGGATTTATTATCGGTTCAATAATTGCATTTATAGTATCCCTTGTAACAGTATATTATACAGAGGGAGGATTATATGCAATAGCAGTAATTCAGTATTCCGTGTTTTACATAGTATTTTATGTAATTGTAGGATGTATTGGAAGTGCCCTGGGTTACCATGTTAGGGAAGAAATAGATAACAGAGGTTAAAATTATGGACATAAATCAGGTTTTAAAAGGTAAAGCAATACCCTTGGGAGTAATAATAATTATCATCACTTATCTTGTAAGTGGAACAAGCACAAGCATACTGCCATTCGTATTCTTTACAGGTATAATTGTGGGAATAATCAAGAATACGGATAGGATTGAAGCCGGAGTTGCAGGATTAATAACATCATTTATTGGTTCTATAATTACAACAGTCATATCTGTAGCATTAATGTATGTATCATATGGTTTAACATATGTATCCTATATCCTTGGAAGTTCTGTTTTCTTGATAGTTTTCTACATAATTGCAGGAGCAGTTGGTGGAGTAATAGGTTACTACATATCCCAAGAAATTGGAGAATAACCCCTCCATAAATTATACTTTTTTTTATTGAATTTTTTGATTTATTAAACTATTTTTATTTAATAATTATTTATTATGAACTTTTTATTATTATTTTTATTACTATATGGTAATATTTAAATAGTAATACTTTTTATAAGTATAAGTATGAATAATAAAAACATAATTAAAAATTACAAAATTGAAAAATTAAATCGATATCATGAAGTAGGTGAATTTGATTGTGGAAACAATAATTTAAATAAATATTTGAAAGAAAAAGCTTTATTTCAGCAGGAAGAACAATATAATGTCACATATATAGTTCGTTATGGGGAGGATATTGTTGCGTATTTTAGCTTGTTTGCGGATAGTTTCAGAACAAAAAATAATCCAGAATTGAACACTAAATATGAGTTTTGTCCAGCAATTAAAATAGGACGTTTGGCCGTAGATAATAAGTTTGGCAGTATTGGTTTGGGTACTAACCTTTTGGATGAAATAACGAAAAAAGTTATAGAATTATCAGAAAATGTGGGGATAATGTTTTTAACAATTGATGCATATTTTAATGCATATCCTTTTTATCAAAAAAATTCTTTTAAATTTAAAGATAGGAATATTATCCGAAAGTTGAAAAATAAAGCAAAAAGAAATCCTTATCTTTCAATTCAGATGTATAAAGATATTAGAAGAATAATTAATAACTAAATATATCTTCTCTTATTACCATTTATCCATAACACCTTTCTACTGTTTTTAATGCGTTCATTAATCTTTTTTTCCTGTTCTGTTAAGGGACTGTTTATATATTCAATTAAGTCTTTTGTTTCTTCTTCATTGAAATCTGCTGTAGGTCTGTCTTTTGGATCATCATAACCTACCAACTCATCTTCAAACACATAATGAACTTTTTCATATATTTTTTTATCTTTTTTCAATTTTATCACCTTTTTTCTTTATAATATTATATTAAGTAACTATTTTATTTAAACATTTTCAAATAATAAAAAAAATATTTAAGTATTATTCTATTTTCATTTATCTTTTTTTTCTTTCATTGCATAGTTTTGTAATCATATATCATTTTTATCTTATATTTATTTTTGACTTTTCAATTATTGAAGTTGAACATTTTCCTCTTGTAGAAGATGGAGATTCTTGGGTTGTAAGTTTTTGTGGAACTTAAATATACCAAGTTATCCTCCACTTCCAGGGTACTAATTGTTTTAGTATGTGGAAAGGGAATTTATACTTTTTCTGAAATTCCTTTCCATCCTCAACCTGTAGGGGTTGAGGTATTCATTTAGGATAAAACACTAATAGAAACATTTTCAATGAACCCATCTTAAAGGTCCATATTAATATCTTTTAAATTCTTAATTTGTCATGAATCATCAATATATATAAATAACTAATATCATCTTATATATTATTATATGATTAAATTGAATTAGACCATTATTAGTCTAATCACATTTCCTTATAATTTTTTTATTAGGACGTATTATTATGAAAGGTATTGGAATAAATGGATACGGAACCATAGGTAAAAGAGTAGCAGATGCTGTTACTGCACAAGACGATATGAAAATTGTTGGAGTTACCAAAAGAACTCCGGATTATGAAGCAAAAGCTGCTGTAGAAAGGGGATATGATTTATACATAAGTGTTCCTGAAAGAGAAGCACAATTTGAAGAAGCAGGCATTAAGGTTGCAGGTACTGCTGATGAATTATTTGAAAAACTGGATCTTGTTGTTGACTGTACTCCTGGAGGAGTAGGTATTCAAAACATGGAAGAAACCTACAAACCATTAGGCTTAAAGGCCATTTTTGAAGGTGGAGAAGACCATGATCCTGTAGGAACTTCATTCAACGCTGAAAGCAACTATGAGGAAAGTTTAGGAAAAGATTACGTTCGCGTAGTATCCTGTAACACTACGGGATTATGTCGTACACTTAAACCAGTAAACGATCTTGCCGGCGTTAAAAAAGTACGTGCCGTTATGGTAAGACGTGCAGCTGACCCTAATGATTCTAAAAAAGGTCCAATAAATGCTATTAAACCAGTTACTACAGTTCCTTCTCATCACGGTCCGGATGTACAAACAATCATCAAGGACATGGATGTAATGACTATGGCTCTTGCTGTACCTACAACACTCATGCACACACATAACATCATGGTGGAACTTGAAAATGATGTTTCAACCGATGATGTTCTTGACACATTTGAAAAAGCTTACCGTGTACTGCCGGTAGATGCAAGTCTTAAATTAGGTTCTACAGCAGAATTAATGGAATTTGCCAAAGATCTTGGAAGATCAAGAGGAGACATGTACGAAATTCCAGTATGGAAAGAATCTGTTAATGTGGTTGATGGAGAATTATTCTATATGCAGGCAGTTCACCAGGAATCTGACGTTGTACCAGAAAACGTTGATGCAATAAGAGCAATGCTTGAATTAGAAGAAGATGGTGAAAAATCCATTCTAAAAACCAACAAGGCAATGGGTATACTCTAACCATATACCCACCCATCATTCTCCTCCAGTCATTAATCTTGCTGATTTTAAATAATAATATTCTGATACTAAAAAAGAATTTTATACTATAATTAAGAGAAATAATAATTATTATAATAACCAAAATTTGATAAAGGATAAGGATGTTGAATAAATGCACGTTCAAAAAATTAAGTTAAGCGGACACATCATTGATTCTTTCACATTACAAAAGGTAATGGACTCTATCATAGACATAGGTGGAGACTATGAAATTGAAGAACTGAATGTGGGAAAGCATAATACTGACATAAGTACTGCCAGAATACGTATACAGGCAGATAATGAGGAAATATTAAACCAGATACTGGATACTGTAACTGATATGGGTGCTCAACTGGTGGAGGAAGATGAAGTAGAACTGGTAGCATCACAAAAAGATAAGACAGTCCCCGATAACTTTTATTCAACAACCAATTACACAACTGAAATCAGGTACGATAACCGTTGGATTAACATTGACAACATTGAAATGGACTGTATGATAGTTGTTGATACCCAGGCAAAAACCGCAACATGCAAACCATTAAACACTGTTAAAAAGGGTGAAATGGTTGTTGTCGGACATAAGGGTGTAAGGGTTGCACCACCCGAAAAGTCACGTGGAAAAAACACTTTTGAGTTCATGAACAGTGAAGCATCCGCAGAAAAACCAACACGCAGCATAATACGTAAAGTTGCAGTGGAAATGAAGGAAATAAAGGATAAAGGTGGAAAGGTATGTGTTGTCGGTGGACCTGCAGTCATACATACAGGTTGTTCACCTGTACTTGCACAACTAATCAGGGAAGGATATGTTAACAAGCTATTTGCAGGAAACGCTCTTGCAACACATGATATTGAAGATGCACTCTATGGAACTAGTCTTGGTGTTAAAACAAAAACAGGGGAACTTGTTGCACACGGACACAAGCATCATCTTCGTGCAATAAACACCATTAACAAGGCAGGCAGTATCAGGGATGCCGTGGAACAGGGAATACTTACCAGTGGAGTAATGTATGAATGCATAAAAAACAATGCACCATATGTTCTTGCAGGAAGTATACGTGATGACGGACCATTGCCTGATGTGATAACTGATTCACAGGAAGCTCAACAGCGTATGCGTGAAGAAGTGCAGGATGTTGACATGGTTATTATGATTGCCACGCTTTTACACAGTGTTGCTACAGGTAACATAATCCCGGCACGTATCAAAAGTGTTTGTGTGGATATCAGCAATGCAAGCGTTACAAAACTTGCCGATCGTGGAAGTGCACAGGTTATCAGTATTGTTACAGATATCGGTTCATTCCTACCAATACTACTTGATGAACTGCATAAACTTGAAGAGTAGGATAAAATGTCCATTTTAACAGTCATATTATTGTTGGTTGGTTTCGTGTTTCTGATTAAGGGGGCAGACCTCTTCGTAGAGGGAGCCAGTGACCTTGCAACCAAGCTTAAAATACCGGCCATCATAATTGGTCTAACAATCGTTGCCCTTGGTACAAGTGCACCTGAAGCGGCAGTATCTGTTTCATCGGCACTTACAGGCAGCAATGCTATTGCAATAAGCAATGTTATCGGAAGCAATATCTTTAACCTGTTGGCCGTAATCGGTCTTACAGCCATAATGTACAAGATTGACATAACAAAGGAATCTCTTAAACAGGACTTTCCAATACTCTTGGGTTCAAGCCTTTTACTGTTACTGTTCATATATACGGGTAGCCAGATTAGCAGAATTGAAGGAATCATACTGTTAATACTGTTGATTGCATATATTTCATTCATGATATACAAATCAAGAAAACAAAGTAGCAACATGCCCGTCGGTACCACACACCTAACACCGACACGTATCGGAATATACATTATCATAGGTATCATCGGTATAGTGATTGGTGGCGATCTCGTAGTTGAATCCGCCAAGGACATAGCAATAAGTATCGGGATGAGCGAAACGCTGGTGGGTCTGACCATAGTGTCAATTGGAACCAGTCTACCTGAACTTATAACCAGTGTTACAGCGGCCTACAATAAGAAAACAGACATAGCCATAGGTAATGCTGTTGGAAGTAACCTTTTTAACATCATGTTCATTCTCGGATTAACAAACACAATAAGTCCAATAACAACTACGAATATAATGTTCATTGATGCAGTTATCATGATAATATTTACAGTAATAACGTTCATACTGGCATATGATAAGAACGACTTTAACCGTAAGGACGGTATTATATTAGTATCATTGTTTATAATCTACATGATCTATATTATTATAAGAAATTAAACTCCCCTTTTCCTTTTTTATGAAGAAAACTTTGACAATACTCATAAAATATAATAAAAAATAAAGATGTGAATAATAATGAGCAACTCAAGGATAATGAAATTTTTCCCGATTGTACTGGTTTTATTAATACTTTTCTGTATTTCAACGGTGAATGCTACTGATAATTCCACGGACAATGATTTATCAGCAAGTATTGATAAGGTGGATACAACACAAATCAACACAAAAACACTTGTTGACGAAGAGGATGTTTCCCTAGACAAGGTATATGTCAGCACTCGTGGAAAGGATACCAATAACGGCAGCAAATCCAATCCAAAAGCCACCATTAAAAGTGCATTATCAGTGGTAAAGGATGGTGGTTCAATATATTTGAATAGCGGTACCTACTGTGAATCGGGGATTGTTTTGGATAAGAATGTCAATATCAGTGGTTACAGTAAACAGTTAACAGTTATAAACTCTTCTGACAAAAATGCGTTCACTGTCAAATCCAATGCAGTTCTAAAAGCTTTAACAATTACAAATGCAGGAAACGAAAAAGGTGGTGCATTATATAATGCCGGAAACTTAACTCTTAAAAGTATAAAAATCCAGAATTCAACCGCTTCATCCTGTGGGGGAGCCATTTATAATGTTGGAAAGATAACGGCAAGCAATTCNNACATCAAACATCGCAGCAAAGGCAGGTAGTGCAATTTATTCAACAGGAACCATCACAATAAAAAATTCCCAGTTCACTCATAACTACAATACGGCAGTGTATATCTGTCCAAATAACAATCAAAACGTTATACGTGATAGCATATTCACAGACAATGAAGCAGTCAGCGGATCATCTATTTACAATAGGCAGTCTGAGTTAACAGTTGTTGACACAGTGTTTAAGGAGAATTCTGCCACTAAGTATGGTACGATTTATAATTCCGGTTTGATGAGCATTAAAGGTTCATTATTCAGGCAAAACGTTGCACGTTTCGGTGGTTG
>MVAA01000092.1:0-288 GCA_003266105.1 Methanosphaera sp. rholeuAM6 | reverse complement strand
CAAACTGGCAGTTGAAGACTCAAACCTTACGAAAAATGATAATACAGTAGTCTATATCTGTCCAAACGATAACCATAACAGTATTGATAACGTTAATTTCATAGCAAATACTGCAGTGAATGGCGCATGCATTTACAATAGGCAGTCTGAGTTAACAGTTGTTGACAGTGTATTCAAGGAGAATTCCGCAACCAAATATGGAATAATTTATACTTCAGGTTCTTTAAGTATTAAAGGTTCATTATTCAGGCAAAACGTTGCACGTTTTGGTGGTTGCGTTTATAATGT
>MVAA01000021.1 GCA_003266105.1 Methanosphaera sp. rholeuAM6 | reverse complement strand
GGTATTCATTTTAGGATAAAAACAACGAACCCATATTAAGCAAACAGCCTATTTAAAGTCAATGGCTATCCTATTATGTGGTCTTGTCCTAAGATATTTAACTCTTGGAACACCAACAACAAATGCTGCATACATATGCTTATCCCCGTCAATGTCCGGGAAAAATTCCATTAATCTGTCATGGTCTATTTCATCGGCCATACCAATAAACAATGAGTAAAAACCACCCAAACCTAATGTATATGCCATAAGTTCCACACGAGTCATGGCAATAACAGCATCAGTTTTACTTTCAGAAAATGCCAATAACAACTGACTTGCCTCCCATAAAAGAGGATGCCGTTTAGGATTTCTATTATCATCATGCAGATAATTGCTCAACTGTCTTATTCTAAAAAATTCATCCTCTTTAACTGAAATTATCTCATAAACCAGCTGAATAAATTCATCCAATTGCTCATCCACCACTACAAACTCAACATCCTGAATATTCTGTCTGTTGGGACTGTAATAAGCGGCTTCCATTAACTTTAAGAAGGTTTCCTTAGGTATTTTATCTTCCTTAAACCATCTGACACTACGACGCTGCTTATAGAACTGTAACAGGTCATCATAACTAACCGGAATAACTGACATGTCATAGCTTTCAATTCTATCTTCCTGGCCGGAATATGCTGTTAACTGTATTGCACCGGTAGGACAAACCGTACTGCACTGTCCACAGTCAAAACAGGTACTTTCAAGTTCCATGGCAATGTCTCCAACATCAATATTGTCCATTATACAAACCTGTCTGCAAAGACCACAGGCAACACATCTGCTGCCGTCAATAATTAAATGTTTCATCTAATTCACCTACAAAAGATTATCCAAAGTATTCCTCTTATCAATTACAACAACTTTTCTCTTTCTTATCTCATAAGAAACACCGAACATGTCAAACAGCTCCCTTTCCATAGTGTTTCTGTTGAAAAATACAAGATTTTTCATCCTCTTCAAATCATTGGGAGATGATTCCGCTTTAGATTTCTTCAATTTAAGCAAGCTAGAAAATTCTTCTGTGGAGGATATGCTGGAGTTGGGATTATACACACCCTTGACAGATATTATTCTTGGATAATGATTCTCATCTTTCTTTTCTTCAACCTTAATAATTACTCTCCAGAATGTATTTTCATAAGTGATATTCTTGAATGCCTGGAAGTACTTGTCTATTTTTTCATACCTTGAATCGATTGTATCCCTGTTTATTCTGCCGGTATCCCTGATTTCAAGGTTTATGTCGTTGAATATGAACTTGTATTTTTCTTCACTGTCCAGATTAAACACTAATGAAACTATTTCATGAAACTTTTTAAAGGTTAAATCAGATGGTATCATAAGTTTTCTTTGTGTTAGAAAATCAACGTCATCTAATTTCATGGTTACTTCATAAGAATTCATCGTTATATCCCCAGTTAATGCGATTCAAATAATAATTTTTTTCTAAAAAAAAAATAACGTAAAGGGTGGGAGATTAAAAAATATATTAGAATACAAATTTTTGTTGTTTTTTATGATTATAATTTATTGGAAGGGCGTTTTGAGTTACTTGCTTCAACAATTCAATTAATTTATCGGAGTCTTCAACATCTTTAAGAACAATTTCCTGCCATTGAGTTTCAAGATCGTTGATTTGCTTAAGTAATTCAACACCTTTTTGTGTGAGAGTAACATCATAGGGAAGATCTTCGCATTCAACGTTGACTTCAACCAATCCTTTCTGTTCAAGTTTCTGATATTTCTTTATGTATAACTTCCTGTGTAACTCATAATGACTGTCCATCTGTTCTGGAGTTTCACATAACTTTTTGTACTGCGCTACCCTAACGCGCCTATGATGAGGTTTTGAATGTTTTTTCGCATCTTTAAGTAATGCTAATTGAGACGTATGCAAGTGAATACTGAGATTTTCCTTAATATAATTAATTTTTGAATCATTGATTAATGAAATCATCGGATAAATATCGTTCATGTTTTCTATAACTTTCTGATGTGGATGATTTATTTGTGCCATTATCTTTTCACCATTAAATTGCTTATTCAAAAAATATACTAGAAGATTAGCAAAGCTTTGTCTTAATTATTTTTCAACAAAATCTTCTTATAGTAATATATTAATTTAAATAATTAATAAATATTATTTTCATGAACAAGAATTATTTATCATCAGACCAGTAACGGATGTCTTTCACACTTATTGTTTAATGAGATTTCTATGTAATTTTCCAAATCATCATAATTGTCTGTCCAATCAAAATATGATGCGTAGCCGGCATATAAGTTGTTGACTAATTTTTCAGGTATGATCTTCGGATTGATGTCTTTTTTAAGATAATCATCATTTGTTGGTAAACATAATCCCATTACACATGCATCCTCATGCAATCCAAAGTCTATTTCCCAGTCCACGTTTTTACATTTATATGTTTCATTTCCAACAAGGACTATGAATATATCATGTTCTGAGGAATTTTTACGTAACTCTTCAGTGTATTTTCTGAAATTGTGACATAACTCATAATTGTGTGGGGAAGAGTTTGTCTTAAAATGATTTCCTATCATTTTACTTAGTCTGTCTCTGAAATATCTGTCGACATGATAATAGCTAATAAATAAATTAAAATCTTTTTGTTCCATGTTAATCCTCTTTTTTTGTTTTATTTTGGTATATTAAAGTGTATTCTAATTTTAAAATGTTATCTTCATACACAGTGTCAATTTTAAAGATATCCCCTCTTGTAATGGAGAATTCTTTACTGATGTCAGCAGGTAAAGTTAAATCAATGGAATTTGTACCTTGTCTTTGCCTGGCTTTAACTGTGTAGTTTTTCATGAACTTATTTATATCCTTACTAATATTTAAATGTATGTACATAAAATACATTATGTCTTAAATGTAAAAAATGTAAGTTATGTACATAATGTACATAAAAATATAATAAACAATAAGATATAAAACAAACAGAAATAAGCATATAAAAAATAAGAAGGCAACAAAATGTTAATAGTAGAATATCCAAGATGCTCAACATGCAGAAAAGCCAAAAAATGGTTAGATGAACACAATATTGAATATGAAGACAGAGACATAATTAAAGAAAACCCACAAAAAGAAGAACTGAAAACGTGGTACGAAAAATCAGAACTGCCACTAAAAAGATTCTTTAACACAAGCGGAAAAAAATACAGAGAATTAAAGCTAAAAGACAAAATACCAGGCATGACAGAAGATGAACAACTTGAACTGTTAGCAACAGATGGAATGCTCGTTAAAAGACCAATAATAATAACTGAAAAAACAGTATTAACCGGATTTAAAGAAAAAGAATGGGAAGAAAAATTATTATAAAAAAAATAAAGGAATACAAAAGAAAACAGTATAACTACCAATTAAAAGCAATAACAAAATAGTCAATTAAAAACAAAGAAAAAAAAGTGTGGAAGAAGCTTAAAACAGCTTCACTCACACACTTCAAATAAAGCTAAAAAAACACACTATTTTAAAAAAAGATCAATTAAGGAAATTGAAAACCTCATTAACACCGAACATATTTCTAAACTCGGCAGTAGCCTTATCAACATGGAAAATAACGGCATTATCCTCCGAATCATCACCATACAACTTTTCAAGCATAGGCATTATTTCAAAGGCTTTATTAAGCAAAACCTTATCCTCGTCAGCATCAAAAACAACCCTACCATAATAACGAATAAACTCACTATCAACCCGTCCAACAAACTCAACATTAGTATTCTTAATCATCTGAGCATTAACATCCTTAGATTCCCCTGTTAAAAAATAAATCTGATTATCAACCAACATCCTAAAACCAATCGGACGATTCTTAGGCTTATCTCCCCTAACCGTAGCTAAAAACAATACACCAGCCCTGTTCATAAACTCAAAAACTTTTTCTCTATCAGACATAAAAATATCACCTAAATTATAATTATGTGTAAGTATATATCCAAAGTAATATTTAATACATGAAGAAAATCAGTGATTACCTTTATTTAACAAAAGAAACATATAATAATAAATAAGAAAAAGAGGGGATTAAAACAATGCAACAATGCTTACACTGTGGACAACTGAATGATGATAACGAGGACTACTGTGTATATTGTGGAGAAGCTATGTACATCCAAATAGAACATGACAACGATGTGAAAATGGATCACCTGTACGCAGACAGTATAGCAAGAGAACTGATAAAGGAAAATACAACATTCGAAGATGACCTTGATGAAATAACAAGAGAACTTCTGGGAGAAACAGAACCAAAACAGGAAACATTCATCATAAACGGAGAAGAATACACATTCAACAATACACAGGACCTAGACGATTTGAAGGATGAAAAACTAATAGAACTGGAACAGAAACTCAAAACAAAACTACGAAGAAACAAAAAACTCGAAGCAGGAATGGGATTACTGCTAAGAAACATAGACATAATCCTGGACGACTATGAAGGTCCACTGATAATAATGGGAGAAATAACAACAAACGACAAGCTGGACAACAAAAGCGTCCAACTATCAGCAATATCCTATGATGAAAACAAAACATCCATAAGCAAAACTGAAACAATAATAAACGTGGATCATGGAAACTTCGTAAACTTCACAATAACCCTGGATTTAGACATAGAAAAAACGGACATGATAATCATCCTACCCGAAAAGATACAATACGATGACGACACAACACCAGAAATAGCAAAAGAAAAAAAACACTACACACAAACGCCAAAACACACAGAAGCAAACAGCATCTTCATAGAACAACTGTCAGACATTGAACGTAAAATAGGAATGCAGATAAGTAACACCTCAGTAATCATAAAATCCGATAACGAAATTGAAATAGTCGGGGAAATAAGAATAGAAAATCCCGACAAATACCATGACATAAAAATAGCGGCAACATGCTACAATGAAGAAAACACGATAATAGCAACAGAATCCACACTAATCAACACCCAACTATTCCTCGGATTTGACACGCTAAGCTTAAAAATACATGACGTAAACGTATCAGACATCCAAAGAATAAAATTATATCCCACCCTACAATAACCATTTACTCAATCCCCCCAAAAAACTAACTTTTTTTAAATTTTACTTACATGGTTACAAAAGTATAAATAGCTAAATGACATAAAATACAATTAACTTTTGCAACAAGGAGGTAAAATAATGTATCAAGTAATATTAGAAAGAGACGACTGCACAATGTGTGGACATTGCGTGGAAATAGATGAAACAAAATTCAACTTCGACGAAGACGACAGGGCAATGATAATTGGAGCACAAAGAGAAGACAACGTGGATGAACTGACAGTAGAAGAATCAGAAATATACGAAGAAGCAGAAGAAAACTGTACAGGTCAATGCATAGAAGTATTTGAAGAAGATTAAACAATAATCTTCCAACCTAACCTCCACCTTACACTAAAGACTAATTTTTCATAAAACACGCTTCATAATCCTCTTCAAAACAGGAATAAAAGGTCTAATTAAAGAAGCATGATACGACTTATCAACCATACGAAGCAAATCCGGAATATCCAACTGCTGAGGACACTTTGAAGTACATAATCCACAATCAACACACAATGAAGCATCATGTGCCTGCCCAGTAAAACCCATAATATTACCCGCATATGAAAAAAGGGTCTGATTAATACCAAAAATCTTGTTATCAGAAAACAGATGCTTATCATTGTACAGCTTAAAAATATCCGGAATGTTCACACCACTAGGACATGGCATACAATAATTACAGCCTGTACACGAAATTTTATTCAATCTTAAAAGAACATCCCTAACATCATCAACCAATAGCAGTTCATCATCACTAAGAGGATTGGACTCATGATCCGACGTAATGGAAATGTTCTCCCTTAACATCTCCATATCATTCATACCACTTAAAACACAGGTAATCCCAGGAGTATCATAAATCCAACCTAAAGCAAGTTCAACATTACTTCGTTCACAGGATGAATCATCAATCAAAGCCTGAACTTCACCGGGCATAGTGCCTGCCAACAAGCCACCCTTCAACGGTTCCATGATAACAACACTCATGTTCCTGTCACAAGCTAAACGAATACCCTCACTACCAGCCTGAATATTACAATCAAGATAATTATACTGAAGCAAAGTAACATCCCAATCATACAAATCAAGAATCTTTCTGAAATCATCAAAAGAACCATGAAAAGAAAAGCCAACATTAATTATCTGACCCTTGGATTTCTTATCCTCAATAAAATCAATCAAACCGATATCAATCAAAGAAGTTATATCAGAAAATCCAATAACATTGTGAATAAAATAATAATCAATATACGAAGTTCTAAGATTATCAAGCTGATTATTGAACATATCCTCCATATCCTCACGAGAATGAACAACCAAACGATTCATCTTAGTGGAAAGAAAAACACTGTCACGACAGGCCAAACTCTCAATAATCTCACCAACAGCACGTTCATTAGACCCTGAACCATTACCATAAAGATAAGCTGTGTCAATATAATTAACACCATTGTCAATGGCATACCTTAACAAATCAGTTGCAAGATCCTTATCAACATTACCCGCAGTGGATTTCAACCTCATAGCACCAAAACCAAGCAAGGAAACCTTCCTGCCCGTACGTGCATCAAACCTATATTCCATAACAGCTACCACTCCAAAATATTATTACGAGCATTATAAACAGCAAACTCCATTGGATAATTATTCACCAGAACACTCAAAATCAAATCCTTAAGCGAATCATCTGAAACATTCGAATAAAGCTCAACCAAAACATCAAAATCAACAACCTGATTCTTAACCTGATTCAACAGGACATTCTTCCAATCCTCAGACTCATCAGTCTTGTCAACCAGCCTATAAGTTTCCAACTCAAGATACAATGACTGTAAAAGATTAGCGGCAACCTCACCAATTAAAGTACCTCCCCTAACATCATAATCTTCCATATTTACAATCAAATCCGTTACCCTGTAAATAAAAATCTTAAGCTCGTACAAATCCATTAAAACATTATTATTCAACAAATCCTCAACATAATAATAAAAATCAACGAAATCATCAATACCATCAGCATTATACCTGAAAAACAACCTTAAAGAAAACAACATATTCTGAAGATAATGATTAGTCTTATCAGACAATAACTTATTCCTAGAAGATCGGATGTCATCAATAGATAAGATTTCCAATTTCTTATTTCTGCCAACCATTTATACCAAATCCTATAAGATATTATATATTTAATAATTTAAAAAGGTTTAATAATAAGAAATAATAAACTTCAAAAGTATTTTAATATTGTTAAAGCGTAATTATATAAAAAAGAAAAAACATAAATTAAAGTGATTAATAATTTATTAATCAATGTATTATACAATACATAAATATATTCATTAAGAAATAGGTTATGAAGTAGAAATTTCCATAATGTTTCTTTCTTCTTAACCTAAATTATTAGACTATTTTTAAAAACAAAATAAATTACGAATTTCTATTAAAATTAAATGATCCTGCTAATTTTAAATTAAAAATAAAACAATATGTTATAAATAAAGATAAAAAAAAATACTAAGAATGATTTATAACAGATAAAACTAAAATAAAGAAAAAATAACTATTATTAAAGAATTTAAAATAAAATCTATTTCTACAAAAAAATTGTAATAAAAAATTACAATAAAA
>MVAA01000058.1 GCA_003266105.1 Methanosphaera sp. rholeuAM6 | reverse complement strand
GTAGTCCGGCCAATCATTTCGGCCTTTCGAGCCGAAGACTCGGGTTCGAATCCCGGTCGGAGCATTTCTAACATATCTATTTTTGTAAAATTTATTGTCTTGTTTTAATATTTAATGAAAAAGAGTTTTAGGACTCATGAATTTGTTTCATGAATCTATTTTTTATTTCTGATGGGGATAAATCAATAATGGGTGCATCACTATTTCCGGGATTAACTTTTATATGTAAGAAAACAGGTTCTTTTTTGTTAATGTATTCCTGCATATCTATATCTTCCACATTATTTTTCGCATCAATATAGTACACTTCTTTAAATCCAATACTTCTTGCAATATTTGACAAGTTTATCTTGGAAGTATATGTTTCTTGTGAGCCAGTTGAACCATAAGCTTCATTGTCAATAAGAGCAATTATTAGGTTTTTGGGATTCTGTGCAAAAACAGTAACAAGCTCACCAAAATTCATTAATAATGATCCGTCACCATCAATCACAATTACTTTTCTATTATCATTTCGTTCTTCTAAAGCTAATGACAGACCTAAAGCAATTGGGGTGGCCATACCCATAGAACCAGACATGTAAAAAGTATTTTTTCTATCTTTAATGCCGAATAATTCTCTTGAAGGGAAACCGATATTGGAAATAATTAACTCGTCATCAATACTTTCAACAATTCTTTTAATAGCGTCATATCTTTTCATCATCAACACTCCTACTCCAGTATTTTATATCAAACAACAATGCTATAGGTTCTTCAGAAATACTTGCCAGCTTCCAAGCTTTTTTAACTGTATCTTGTGATTCGTTGGGATTCTCCACTTTATGATATGTTATGTCTAGGCTATCTAAAATTTTAGTGGTTGCTTTACTCATAGGAATTTGACCATATACACTTTCACCAAATGTACCTCTATGGCTGATAATCATCAATATTGGGAAATTATATAATTTATTTAGTGATGCAAGAACATTCACACTATTTCCTAAACCAGAATTCTGCATAAGAATAGCAGGTTTCATGCCACCCATGTAAGCTCCTACACATATACCGAAACCTTCCTCTTCTCTGGTTACGGGGATGTGTTTGATTTCATCATCTTCTTCTACCAGATTTAGCAATTTTTTAAGATTTGCACAGGGTACACTTACAATAAAATTTATACCTGCATCTTTTAATCCATTATAAATAACATCTGTACTATCCAAAGTATCACCTTGATGTTTTTTCTTATTTAATCTACTTTTTAAAATTAGAATTATTTAAATGTTAATAAAATTAGTGAAAGGGGGGTGGGGATTAAAAATCACAAAAAATATTATTCTTCGAAGTATGATGTAATATCTAAGTTTTTAGCTTTGGCCATTTCAGTTAATTGGTTGTATAATGTGTCATCAACATTAATTCCGTTTTCCATGTGGATGTTCATGTTTTCTATTTCACGATCACCAGGAATTACACCATTTTCTTCACGAATTTCTCTGACAAATTGGTCAACATAGAATTTGAATTGCATTGAACCGGCAAAATGTTCAGGATCTATTACAATTAACAGGTCTCCTTTAGTGCACATTACATCAGGGGTTGCTGTACCCTGAACGTTCACACCACAGGCAGCATTGACTAGTGGTCCTGCAAGTAATTCAAACATGAAAGCTAATGCGTATCCTTTAAATCCTCCAAATGGTAATATTGAACCTTCCAGTCCTGCTTCCGGATCAGTGGTAGGGTTTCCATCCTTATCTAATGCTAAACCTTCAGGTATTTTTTCACCTTTTCTTTTGGATTCCAGTAATTTTCCTCTTGCTGTTATACTTGTTGCCATGTCTACGCATATGTAATTGTGTATATCATCTGTAGGTATGCTGATAGTTATGGGGTTTGTTCCGAGCAATGCTTTTTTTCCACCGAATGGTGCCATTGCAGGTTCTGTGTTGGAAATTACTATTCCTATCATGTCCTGTACTGAAGCCATGTCTGAGTAGTATCCTGCAATACCATAATGGTTGCTGTCGTGTATGCCTACAACACCGATTCCACATTCACCTGCTTTTTTTACAGCAAGATCCATTGCTTTAACGGTTACGTATTGTCCAAATTTATGGTTTCCGTTAATCATTGCAGAAGATGTGGTTTCTTTTTCTATTTCATAGTCTCCATCGATTTTGATTGTTCCTGATTGAATACTTTTAATGTATTGTGGGAATCTTCCAAGACCATGGGTTGAAAAACCTTTTAAATCTCCGTCTGTTATTACATCAGCAACTATGCTTGCTTCGATTGCTTTCACATCATATGCTTTTAACATTTCTTCGATTAATTTTCTTTCATTGTCTATGTTAATCTTCATTTCAACAGTTCCCCTTTATAGTTCTATGTTCTCTCCTCTTGCAGTGATGAAAACTTTGTTATCGGAATTTTCTTTAACTTCACCGATTACATGTGTGTTATGGTATTTGTTTAAGATTTCAAGTGTTTGATCTTTGTATTTTTTATCTAAGATTACACAAAATCCTATTCCCATATTAAATACGTGGTACATTTCTTTACTTTCTATACCTGTTGCCTGTATTTCTTTAAATACTGGTAACGTTTCTGGTAAATCAGTGATATAATAACTCATGTCTTTGTTTAATCTTTTAAGGTTGCTGAAACCTCCACCAGTTATATGTCCTAATCCATGAACTTCTATTTCTGAATTCAACAGTTCCATTATTGGTTCCACGTATATTATTGTAGGTTCTAGCAAGGCTTCTCCTACAGTTATGGATTCATCGGATGGTAAATTATCTTTAATATCATATTTTGCTATATCTAACAGTGCTTTTCTTGCTAAACTTAATCCGTTACTGTGTACTCCACTACTTTCAATACCTATTATGATGTCGCCATCTTTTATTTCTGATCCTGTTATGATTTTGTCTTTGTCTACAGTACCAATTCCTGTACCTGCAAGGTCAAAGTCTTTGATGATTTTTGGTAGTGATGCTGTTTCTCCACCTATCATTGCAATTTTTGCTTGTTTACATCCCGTTTTTAGTCCTTTTCCTATTTCACTGGCTATTTCAGGGTTAGGTTCTTCTACTGCCAAATAGTCAACCATAGCTATAGGTTCTGCTCCTACACATAATATGTCATTTACAACCATTGCAATGCAGTCTATTCCAACAGTATCAAATTTATTCATTAAATTTGCTATTAGTATTTTACTTCCAACACCATCAGTACTCATAGCTATAGCTTGTGATCCAAAATCAACCAGGGCTGCAAAATGCCCCTTATTTTGAATAATGTTTCTATATTCTAATGTTTCTGATAGTTCTCCTGTTAATGCTTTAACAGTTTTTTCTTCTAAACTTATATCTACTCCCGCTTCAGAATATGTGACCATTATTTCACCTACACGTTATAAGAATAATGTTATTCTTATTCTTTCACTAATTTAAAAAACCTTTTTTTTATATTGTGTTAAAAACTAAAATTTTATGATTTATAATAATATTATATAACTTTTTTATAATTTTAATACTTTTACTATTTTTTTAAAAAAAAGTTTGAGAGATTATTGTAATCTCGTTGTTTCAAGGTTCATTGGTGTTTTAGTTTCTATTTTATATGACCTGTAAATACTGCTTGCTAAATCCAATGCTTTATATGCATCTCCGTGACAAACCAGTATCTTGTCTGGTTTTGGGGATAATCTGCGTACATATTCCATCAGTTGTTTACGGTCACTGTGTCCACTAAATCCATCAATTGTCGTTACCTCTAAGTTAATGTGGTATAACCTTGTTACACCATCGTCATCCAATGGTGCTTCTTTGTATCCTTTCTGTATTCTACGTCCAAGAGAACCTTCTGATTGGTATCCTACAAAGATGATGCTGTTGTCTTCATCTTCACATAGCATTTTAAAGTATTCTACAGAGTTTCCTCCAGTTAGCATACCACTTGTTGAAAGGATGATGCATGGTTCGTTGCTGTCAATGATTTTTCTTCTTTGTTCGTTGTTGGTGACTTTCTTAAATACTTCTGATGTAAATGGATTTTTACCGATATGGAAAATCTGGTCCCTTAAATCATTGCTTAAAAATTCAGGGTGTGCGGTGTGTATTGCTGTTGCTTCCCAGATCATTCCATCGATGTATACTGGTACGTCTCTTAGAATTCCATGGTTTATGTATTCTTCCAGCACTATCATTATTTCCTGTGCACGACCTACTGCAAATACTGGAATCAATACTTTTCCTCCCCTGTTTAAAGTACCGTATATGCTTTTTATCAGTTCTTTTTCTGCAGTGTTACGTGTTGGTGTGACATCTTCATGTCCTCCGTAGGTACTTTCCATTACCATTGATTCGATTCTTGGGAATCTTGTTACGGATGGTTCAAGTAATCTGCTTTTTTCGTTTTTAAAGTCTCCTGTGTATACGAAGTTGTGTTTACCGTCACCGATATGCAAGTGTGCCATTGCTGAACCTACGATGTGTCCTGCATTGTGTAAGGTTAGTCTTATGTCTGGTGATATGTCTGTTACTTCGCCGTAGTCTAATGTGATTGTTCTTTTGATTGCTTCTTTAACGTCCTTTATATTGAATGGGAGTGGATTGTCTTCTCTGTGTGAAATGTCTATATGGTCCTGTTGGAGTAATGTCATCATGTCTCTGGTTGGTGTTGTACAGTATGTTGGTCCTTCGTATCCGTAATGGTATAGGTATGGTACGAAACCTGTGTGGTCAAGGTGTGCGTGGGTAACTATTACTGCATCTAATGTACTTAAATTAAATTCTGGAACATTTAAGTATGGGAATGCGGTTTTTTCGTCTACTCCTGCAACGTTTACACCACAGTCTAATATTACTTTACTGTTTGGTGTTTGTAGGAACAGGCATGATCGTCCTACTTCTCTGAATCCTCCAAGTGAGGTTAAACGAACCCAATCATTGTCGAATCTGCTTTCTCTATGAATTTTTTTTCCTAATTCTTGTAGGAATTTTTTTCTTTCTTTGCTGTTTCTTTTGAGGGTTAATCTGATTTTTTGTACAGTTTCACTTGCTACTGGTGGTGTTCTTAATATTTTTGGAGCCCATCCTGTTTGTTTAACTATTTCACGTGAGGTTGTACCATATTTTCCTATTACTAACCCTGGTTTTTTGGATTCGATTATCACTTCATTTGTTACATCATCGAAGGATATGTCCGTCATTTCTGCTTCTTCAGGTACTATTTCTTCTATTTTTTTAATTGTTTCTTGAGGTTCTGTTAGTACTGATTTGTCTGATCGAATTATGATTCTTTTTCTTATGTCTTTTGCCAAATCTCTAATTAAACTTCCATTGTCTTTGATTATTTCAGGATTTTTGGTATAGATTACTATTTCAGGTCCTTCGAATTCAACTTTGGCAAGTTTAACTTCCTCGGGTAATCGTTCAATTATTCTTTCTTTAATCTCCTGAATCATTGTGTTCATAGTATTCCCTCTTATCTATTTAATTTGAAAGAATGATATTATTTTTTTTAATAATTTTATAATGTTAATTTTATGAAATTAATTTATTTTATAATTAGTAAACAAGTTTATCATATGGTATAAATTTGTTTTCGTGTTTGTGTTGATTAAATAATAAAAAGTTCTAAAATTATGTTCTGTTGAGTAATTATTAGTATTTTTTCCTTTTTTTTACAGCATGTTTATAAGTAATTGTTTATGTAAATAAAAAGTAATTATTTTTCTTGACTATTTGTCAGAATAATTTTAAAACAGTTTTAAAAATAACTAATTAAAGGTATGGTTAAGGTTATATATAAAAGTTTTTTTTTTTAATGGAA
>MVAA01000132.1:15661-17018 GCA_003266105.1 Methanosphaera sp. rholeuAM6 | reverse complement strand
TTATCTACAGTGAATGTTGTATTCGTTGAATATTTGTTGTAGTTTGCACTTCCACCATAGCTTGCACTTATATTGTTTAATCCTAACGTGCCTGTCTTAATGGTCAATGTCCATTTACCGTTGTTGTCTGTTTTAACGTATATCGTTTCCTTACCCATGTTTAATTTTATTTTACTGTTTCCTATGGATTGTCCATTAGTGTTCTTGAAGGTTCCCGTGATTGTTACGTTTTCATAAAGTTTTGTCACATTTACTGGATTAACAGTTATAATGCAGTCTGCCTTATTTACGCTGAATGTCCTGTTTGTTGTGTATGGGTTGTAGTTTGTGTTTCCATTATATGTTGCTGTTATGTTGTTGGTTCCCACAGTCTTTGCTTTGAATGTGTATGTCCATCTTCCAGCATTGTCCGTTTTTACTTGTACTGTTTCTTGGTTTATTTGTATTGTTATTGTAGTGTTTTCCATTTCTTCTTCGTTGATGTTTTTAAGTGTTCCATTGAGTGTAATGTTCTCAAAAATTTTTGCCGCACTTACAGAATCAATAATGATAATGCTGTCCTGCTTGTTAACAATGATAGTCATGTTTGTCATGTTTGGGTTGTAGTATGCGTTTCCGTTGTATGTTACTGTTATGTTGTTGGTTCCTGTTGTGTTTGCTGTTGTTGTGTAGTGGTAGTTTCCGTTGTTGTCTGTTGTTGTCTGGTGTGTTTCATTGTTTATTGTGATTGTTATTGGCGTGTTTGGTAGTGTGTTGTTGTTTTGTGTTTTTAGTGTTCCTGTGATTGTTATGTTGTTGCCATATTTTTCTTCCGTTTTCATCTTTAGGCTTAGGGTCGTGTTTATTTTTTCTACCGAGAAGCTTGTTTTTACTGTACTGCCAGTATATATTGAATTTCCAGGGTAACTAACAGTTATATTGTTAGTTCCTACAGTATCTGCTGTAACGTTACATTTAAAGTTTCCATCATTATCCGTTAACATATTTATTGGTTCATTGTTAACATGTATTGTTATCATTTCATTCATTATGGAATTTTCCAGAACATCAAGTAATCTTCCCGTAATTTCAACTGTAGCGTTAAATGTCACTGTTTTTATAGGTTCAAGGATTATGATGCTTTCCTGCTTGTTAACAATGAAAGTTGTGCTGGTTGTGTTTGGGTTGTAGTTTGTGTTTCCGTTGTATGTTACTGTTATGTTGTTGATTCCCACAGTATCTGCTGTGAATGTGTATGTCCATCTTCCATAATAATCAGTATTTGCCTGTACAGTTTCCTGATTTATGGCTATTGTTATTGGACTGTCCTGTATTGCTTCATGATAACTGTTTTTAAGTGTTCCAGTGATTGTCATGT
>MVAA01000132.1:15329-15592 GCA_003266105.1 Methanosphaera sp. rholeuAM6 | reverse complement strand
TGTTAACAATGAAAGTTGTGCTGGTTGTGTTTGGGTTGTAGTTTGTGTTTCCGTTGTATGTTACTGTTATGTTGTTGCTTCCTGTTGTGTTTGCCGTTATTGTATGGTTCCATGTTCCTGTTTCGTCGGTTTTTGTTTGAATTGTTTCATTGTTTATTGTGATTGTTATTGTGGTGTTTTGTATTGCTTTTTTGTTGGTGTTTTGTAGTGTTCCTGTGATTGTTATGTTGTTTTTGTATGTTGTGTTTTGTATTGGGTTGATG
>MVAA01000132.1:0-15234 GCA_003266105.1 Methanosphaera sp. rholeuAM6 | reverse complement strand
TTCCGTTGTTGTCTGTTGTTGTCTGTTGTGTTTCATTGTTTATTGTGATTGTTATTGGCGTGTTTGGTAGTGTGTTGTTGTTTTGTGTTTTTAGTGTTCCTGTGATTGTTATGTTGTTGTCGTATTTTTCTTCTCTTGGTGTGTTGATTGTGATTGTTGTTTTGATTTTGTTTACTTCAAAGCTTGTTTTAGATGTGCTGTTTGTGTATACTGTGTTTCCAGCGTATATTACAGTCACATTGTTTGTTCCCACCGTATTTACTGTCAGATTAAATTTAAATCTTCCATCAGTATCAGTAACACAATTCAGCATCATTTCATTGAAGTTTAATCTTATTGTTTCATTTGTTATTGGTTTTTCATTATTATCAACCAATTTTCCACTTATTTCCACAGTACTGTTGATTGTCGTCGCGTCGATGGAATCCATATTGATATGACTTTCCCGTTTTTCCACGATGAATTCTATCGTATGATTAGATGAATGGAAGTTTGTATTCTCCACGTATTCGGCATATACAGTATTGAGTCCAGCATTCTCTGTTTCATATTGATAATCAAAGAATCCATTGTAGCCATTGATTGTGTAATATTCATTGTTTATTCTTAGTTTTACTTCTCCACTAATGTTATTGTCATTTTTATCAGTGATGTTTCCGGTAATGCGAATAATGTCCTTGATTTTCGTGTCTGCTATATCGTTTAACAGTATTTTTGTGTACTGTCTTGTAGTATTGAATGTTTGGCTAAATGTACAGCTATAGTAAGTTTTGTCTTCGTTAAAGCAGATTTTGATTGTGTACGTGTCACTTCTGTTTATCAGGTGTTGTGTTTTAAATTCTCCGTTATCGTCTGAACAGGTAATGTGATCTATTCCATCTATTTCCACATTCACCGTTCTGTTTATTATCGGGTCATTGTTTTCTGAGCAGATTCTTCCGGTTATTGTAAGGTTTTCGTTTACCGTGCCGTTTTCAATGCCTGTTATTCTGATATTGCTTTGATGTTTTTCTACGCTCACGTTTAGTGTGTTCTCGTTGGATGAGTATTTTTCAGAATCCTTGTAACGTAGGTGGTAGGTATGATTTCCACTACTTGAGTTTAATGTGATTGTTACATATCCCATTACTACGGAATATTTGTCAAATAATTTACCACCATCAAATAAATACAAGTTTCCTTCATTAATCCTGTTACTTTTATCATTTTCATCAATTATATTAACCGTAATTTCTTGAATCTGGTCAACATAGAATGAGCAGTTCATTGTCTGGATACGGGTTTCATGTTGGCATGTTACAGTAATGTTCTCAAACACAGTATAATTCTCCGTTTCAAGAATAACAGTAATGTTAAACATATTCGTGGATGAATTAATTCGTGGAATTTCCTTTACAAAAATTCCGTTTTCACTGATGTTGACGGAATCATTCATTGCATAATTGCCATCATCAATAACATAATATAACCTTCCACCACCATTTAAGCCACTCACCTTTGTGTTTAAAGTGTAAGTGTCATAGTCAACCATAGAGTTAACAAGTGGTGTTTCTTTAGTATATACTTTAAGACAGGCTGCTGAATAAGGATAACTTGAACTTGTGTATAAATCCACCCAATTTTCGCCGTCAACACTGATAAAGGACTGATTTTCTTTTGAAAAGGATTTATACAGTGAAGTGTCCTGCAAGGTAACTGGGGTACTTCCGCTGATGGCAGTTAACTTCAAATCAACACTGAAGACATCACCCTCCGATACTGGTATGAACCGGTCTAACTTTATTGTCCTGTAACCGGGTTGTGTTATATTGCCTTCTTGCACGTAGCATAACTTGTCATTTACATATACGAACGCTTCATAGCTTGTTTCCTCATAGATGTATGTTCCTATGCCGGCAATGCTTTCATCATGTTCGGCTGTGTAAACATTTCTTACCCATGCTGAAGGACTGAATGATACAAGCTTTGTTGAAACAGTGTCATGCTGGTAAATGTTGGTGTAATTTTCATATGTTTGCACAGGAAATGCATAGCTGAATGATTTGTCCATTGCATTTACTTTAACACCTGCCAGGGTGGTATCATAGTATGAAACGTACTGGTAACCGTCTTCACCAACACTGTCTCCCCAACTGTTTTTGATTATGTATGCACCAGCACCTGATGGGGTGTTGGATCCATAGAAATCATTGTAAAAATCATTCCATCCAACAATTGCTATTGCATGATCAGCTCCGTAAACATTATTGGTGTATATGCTTCTGCTATAACTGCCGGAACTATATATTGATGAAGCCAATGCACCATACCTGAAAATTGCCTCTTTTAACGCTTTATTGTCTTTACCTGTGAAGCTTGACCTATATATGAAATACACGTCCTCTACTTTGGCACTGCTGTTCAATATTGGAGACATTATGCTAAGGTCATTATATGAATCATCAGCCTCATTTACCGGACCGTACCATCCAACAAGGTAACTTATCGGTTCCAACTCATTATTTCCACTGTTAGGGTTATTTGACACGTCCCCTATCANNNNCTGGCGAATGCCCAGCAACTACCACTGCTGCCCTGATTTTTCACGCTTGTCTGATACTCAAGTGAACTATCCAACCCATAACGAGCTTTAATGCTAACATTTTCCTCTGAATCATCATTATCCCAATTTTTAGTGACAGTTCTACTATGATTATTCCGGTTTTCAATGTTCAAAAAGGTTGTTACAGTAGTGTCCCGATAGAACGAATTGTTGATTAGGGATATGCTTAAATCATAGGTTCCAACACCCCAAGTTCTGTTGAAACAGTAATTAAATGTCGCAACACCATTTCTCGGGGATACTGTGTTAATCAACGTATCGTTAACCTTCAGTAAAAGAGGATCTGTTATGTCAGGATTGCAGTTTATGATGAATGTCACATTATCATTCAAACAGGTTGTAACACTGTTAATGTTTAAATAAGGAGTAATTTTATCGTTCAATCCCATGAATTCTTCATCAATATTAACGGTGACATCACCATTATTGGCAGAATTATCGTATGTTATACTGCCTGTTATTCCTGCTTCATACACCTCCAGATTGTCACAAATAAAAGACACCTTTCTTTCAGGCAAATCATCAGCACTTGTCCCGGAATCGCTTAACCTGTTCAATGACACGTTAATGTTTTTTAAGTTATCGCATGTAACAGTCATTAACCTCCAGTTTTCAGGGATGATGCCTCCTGTTATTACATTAAAGTCGGGATTATTTCTTCCCCACCAATTATTGTTTAGGCTGCATGAGCAATTATAACAGTAAACTGATTGTGAACAGTTATCCGTTAGCATAACGTTATTTTCAAGACGTAAATCATCCCTACAACAATACGCAATGTTTCCTGATAAACTTGCACTATTGTTTTCTAGTATGGAACAGGTAATAACTGTCTGCACATTGTTTATACTGTATATTACGCCACCATATCCTGCAGTGTTATTGAAAAATCTTGAATTGTTAAAAAGGCTTGAAGAATACCATGAATCAAGAACACCTGCATTGTAAAGGGCAAAGTTGCTGGTGAAGGTGGTGTTGTTTTCAACTAACACGCTACCATCTTTCAATGAATAAACTCCACCAAAAGAGGCGTTGTTTGAAGAGTAAATATTGTTTGAAGAGATTATTCTTGAATTTTTCGAAGAGACAACCGCCCCGTTTTCCGCACGGTTGTGTTCAAAAATACAGTTTTCAATATATGCCGTCGTATTTTCACAGTAAAGTATGCCCGCCTGGTTTAAAGCAGTATTATTGTTGAACAAGGAGTTGTTGAGAGTAACGGGTTTTGTTGAATAGATGCAACCATATCTTCCCTGATTATTTACATTGCTAAATGCACAGTTATCAATACTTAGTTTTGTAAGTCTGTTTTCTATTATCGGATTTTTTCTCATGTTTTTTGTTGTAAATGTGATGTTTGAGATTTTCACATTATAATTTCCGGATAGTTTCAATGAGTAATCAGAATAAAAACATAATGTGACGTTGTTGCATGCAGTAATATCGAATGACCTGACGTTACTGTTAACGTTGGTAATTGTGATGTTTTCCGTAATGTCATAGGTTGTACTGCCATTTCCAAGCAGGAGTATTGTTCCTTCATTTTCCACTTGTTGAAATGCATTTTCTAGTGTTGTAGGGTTGGAAAAGTCACTTCCATCACTTGAGGAATTACCCGTACTGTTAACATAAACATATTTTAAAGCATCTTTTTTCTGATTTTCATCATATTTCTTGGATATTCTTGATTTTTCCATATCATAATCATTTATTGTATTCGCGTTCTCTTTTTCCTGAATAAACATCGAATCATTTGCATCATCATGATTTGCCTGTTGTGTTGCCGAAACGATTGATGTGGATAGAATGACCAAAAAGAGAAACAATAGCAAATACCTTATTTTCCTGTTAAACATTTAAATTACCTTGGCTGTGTTCAGTTTATAACTATTAAACAACAACATAATTGTCATAAACAATAATTGAAAGATATTAAAATATCTGATTAACTAATTAGATATAGTTTGTTGAAAAACATGGAAAATTCAGATGTAAAAGTAAAAAGAAAGTAATCTTGTCTTTGCATGTTTTTTCCCATTGTGATGAAACATAACAGTATAATTATTAAAAAACAGGATACAGAAATGTAATAGAAACAATGTTACAAAACAAAAAGATACGGTGCATTATATTTTAAGCAATGTTAAATTATCCTTATGAAATAATAATGCTTTGTGATAAATTATTGAAAATTATAAATTAAAAAAATAGTTGTGTATAAATAAGGATTAGACCTTATTTAACACTGAATGTGGTTTGTTTACTGCAGGATAAGTATGAACTGCTGCCTGCATAAGATAGTGTTACTTTGTTAGTACCAACAGTTGTTGTAGGATAGTTTAAAGTGAAGTAACCAGTATTGCTGGTTGTCACACTAAATTCCTTATTATTGACCTTAATTTTAACACTTGCCTTTTTAACTGCTGAATTGTTAGCTAACAGTTTTCCACTAATCTTTGTACTTTCACCCTTTTTAACACTGGTAATCTTGTATGGTGTAATGGACGTTGCCTTTTTAACGGTAAATGTTGTAGTGTTCTTTGAGGCCTTATATGAACTGTCGCCTGCAAACTCTAAAGTTACCTTGTGACTACCGTAACTGTCTATCTTATAGTTTATTGTGAAGTATCCGCTACTGTATGTTTTTGCCGTGAATTTCTTGTTGTTTACAGTGATTGTAATTGTCTTATCCTTAACTGCCTTGTTGTTTGATAACAGTTTTCCNNAGTAAATGTTGTGGTGTTCTTACAGTACTTGTAATTGTCACTTGCTAAATGACTGAAGACAACAGTATTTTTACCTGCCTGGGTTACCTTATAGTTTATTGTGAAGTATCCGCTGCTGTACGTTTTGGTAGTGAATTTTTCCTTGTTGACTGTTATGGTTACTGTTTCATCCTTAACTGCCTTGTTGTTTGATAACAGTTTTCCGCTGATTTTTATTGTCTTACCGTATTGGGCACCTGTTATGGCATAGTACTGTATCTGTGCCGGTGCCTGAACACTGAAGCTTGTGCTGTTTTTGGCTGACAGGTACTTGTCATTGGCCACAAATGAGAATACAACACTGTGTTTTCCATAATCCGTTACATTGTAATTTATTGTGAAATATCCTGTATTTGATGTTTTTGAAGTGAACTTTTTGCCGTTAACCTTAATTGTAACGCTTTCACCTTTAACTGCCTTATTGTCTGCCAGTAACTTTCCACTTATTTTGATGGTGGTGTTGATTTTGGCCGATGAAATGGCATAGTATGATATTATTGGCTGTAATCTGTCCTCATTGTTTACACTGAAATTATTGTTCTTGAATGAATTGTTGCTGGTGTTTGTTACAATCAGTTCATAATAGTGGCGTCCATCTGTAACGTTATATTTCACTAATGAGTCGGTCATGCTAACCTTTTTAATCAGTTTGCCGTTTTCATATATTGAAACGCTAGCATTTTCAGGTATGAAGTTACCGGTATCGGTACGGACTATTCGGTTGTCATCAATTTTAAACAGGTTGGTATCGTTGGATATCCTGTTGTTGGATGCTATGGTTTTTCCTTTAACATTGGATATGATTCCAGTGATCTTATTGTTTGTAAGGGTTATGGTACCTGTATTGTAGATGTCACCTGTAAGTGTATTGTTAATCACTTTAATACCGGTAAAACCTCTTGGAACATTTCTTGACTCAATACTGCAGTCGGCTGAGATAATTGTGTTGTTTACAATGCTAATGTCCTTATTGTTTACGACAATACCCGTAGCGTTACATCGGATGGTGTTGTTTTTCACAACACTGCCTTTTCCGTTAACTGTGATTCCATTACTCTTTTTGGAAACGTGAATATTGTTGTTTTCTATTGTTGAATTTTGTTCAGTGAAGATTCCTGTGGATGCGGCGTCAACATCATTGTTTCTTATTATATTGGAATTTTCTGATGAAATGCCTCTGTTTCCACCACTGACGGTATTCTTTTCCACAATGTTATTGTTACCCATTACCTGAATGGTATAACAGGTTGAAAACTCGCTTTTTCCAATAACCCTGTTTTGACTAATGAGATTATTGTTTGATATTTCTCCCCCGTAAGCACATAAATAAATACCGTTGGCATAGCCGATAACTGTATTGTTGATTATACTGTTGTTGTCTGAGGAATAAATTCTCATGTTTGTCTGTGTATGGGCACTTTCAAAGTAATTGCCCTTAATTGTACATTTAGTCATATTGTATGCCGTGAAAGCAAAACCGTCAAAACCACTCACGTACACCTTGTTGTCCTGTACAATAGCATTGGTAGTATTTTTCAAGACAATTCCTTCACAGAAATCTTTAGAATTACTGATAGTTAAATTATATACCTTATTGGATGTATTGTTTACGAAAACAGTACAGTTATTCAATTTGGCTTTTTTGCCAACACTTGTAATTGTCACTGATTTCTTATCGGCAATAAATTTAACGTCATTGAAAGTACCCTGTAAATTTATGGTACTTCCGGATTTAACCAGATCGGTTGTGGCAACGTCCTCTTCAGAAACGTCCTGGAAATACTTGTTATAGTTACTGCTTGTAACGGTTATCGTATTTGAAGCTTCCTTTTTAACTTCCTTCTCTGTTTTTGTTATTTCCTTGGCATACACATTATCATTTGTTGATAAAACAGCACTATCCTCATGTACACTGGTGGATAACATGTTTGTATCATTTGCTTGAACATCACTTGCAGAAACGCTTGCCAAACAAAACAATAATGAAATGATGCACAATAAAAATAACTCTTTATAATATCTCATATTCTAATCACCAAGTTGGATTAATAGTAATTAATATTGATTTTTTTTTCATATATTCTTCCTAGTTTCTAATATAACTTTATGATTATTCCAATAAATATAAATTGTGATAAAACTATTTAGAATGATATCTGCGTTAAAAATTTTTTAAAAAAAGAAGATGTGGATAAAATTATATTAAATCCACTAGTAGTAAACGGATGTTTACAGGAGAATCATCCAAGCTATGCTACAGTAATCGTGGTTTTACTGCTGGTGTATGAGTTGTAGTTGCCGCTTCCACCATAGTACACATTGTACTTGACAGTTTTTGCCGTTATAAGTTCACTGTATGTGTATGTTCCGTTGGAATCCGTTTTCACATATACCGCCTTGCTGTTTATGTTAACTCTGACCTTACTGTTTGCCAGTTTGTTGCTGTTTTTGTCAACGAATGTTCCTGTGATTGTGAAATTGCCCTTGCTGAATTTTACTTCCGTTGTAATTATAAGATCCTGCTTGGTAACGTTGAACGTTGTGTTTGCAGTATATTTTGCATAGTTTGCGTTTCCGCTGAAGGATGCCGTGACATTGTTTACTCCTGTCTTGTTGGTTCTTAATGTAAGTGTCCATCCTCCGTCATGGTCTGTTGTTACGTATGTGCTGTATCCGTTTACAGTTACTTTGACTTTACTGTTTGCTATTGCCTTGCCATTACTGTTTTTGAAGGTTCCGGTGATTGTTACGTTGTCCCTGAACTGTGTTGTCACAATCTTGTCTATTGTTACAATGGCTTGTGTTTGTTGGACGTTGAATGTTGTATTGCTTGTGGATGGATTGTAGTTAGATCCGGTATAACTTGCAGTTACATTGTTGGTACCAATTGTTCTAGCTTTTGTTTTCAATGACCATATTCCATTATCATCAGTTGTAAGAGTAGTGTTGTTTCCGTTAAAATTAAGTGTAACTTTTGTGTTTGTAATCGCATTTCCTTTATTGTTAAGTAATTTACCCTTGAGTGTAATGTCATCATTAAATTTAGTATCATCCATACTGTCTATTACAATGATACACTCCTTGTTGTTTTCTTGTAGTGTAGCATTCAATGTATTAATTATTTCTTCCTGTTTTTGAGTGGTGTCTGTTAATTCTTCTATTGTCTTGTTTTGAGTATTGATCGTTTGCTGCTGTTCTTGTATGGTGGTGTTTAGTTCATTGTTGTTGTTTTCCAGGTTTTGTATTGTTTGTTGTAGTGTTTGTATGGTGTTGTTTTGTTCTTCTATTGTTTGTGCTTGTTTATTTATTGTGTTTTCCTGTGTTGTTATGTTCTGTTCTAGTTGTGTGATTGTCTGGTTTTGTTGTTGTATTGTTTGTGTTTGTGTGTTTACTGTGTTGTTTAGGTTGTTTATTTGTGTTGTTTGCTGTTGTATTGTGTTGTTTAGTATTTCATTGTTGTTTTCCAGGTTTTGTATTGTCTGGTTTAGTTGTAGGATGTTCATGTTTAGTTCATAAATCGTATTTTGCATATTTTGAATAGTTTCCGTATAGTTGGTACTGTTTAGGTTTTCTATTAATTCGTTAAGATTGTTAATTTCAATCATCTGCTCTTGTATCGTATTGTTTTGCTGTTCGATTATTATGTTTTTCTCTTCTATGGTCTGGTTGAGTGTGTTTATAATTTCCGTTTTTTCTTGGAGCGTATTGTTTAGTTCCTGTATTGTAGTGTTTAGTTCGTTTATCTTGTTGTTTGCTTCTGTCAGATTGTTTTCCAGGTTTGTAATGTTTTCCTGTTGTTCCAGTATTGTTTGATTCAGTGTGTTGATTGTCTCTGTCTGTTCCTGTATTGTAGTGTTTAGTTCGTTTATCTTGTTGTTTGCTTCTGTAATGTTGTTTTCCAAGTTAGAAATATGTTCTTCCTGTTCTGATACTGTGTTGTTTAAGTCACTTATCTGAATGTTTGCTTCATTCAATTCGTTTTCCATACTTTCCAGATTTTCCTCTAGCTGGTTTATCATGCCTTCCAGTTCCTGTATTGTCCGGCTCTGATTTTCAATTGTTCCGGTCAGTAATGATATGGTATTGTCCTTTTGTTCAATGTTTCTGTTTAATGAGGTTATGGTGGCATCCTGCTGTTCAACCAATTGATTTAATTCATTTATTGTGGTGTTCTGTTGTTGTATTTGATTGTTTAACTGGTTTATTACCTGCGTGTAATTAGTATTCAAAAGTTCTTCAATTGTTACAAGTTGTTCCTGTATGGTATTGTTAAGTTCATCTATTGTTTGTGCTTGCTCATTAATTGTGTTCTCCTGTGTTGTAAGGTTATTGTTCAATTCTTTGTTTTCTTCATTCATTTGTCTTATTATTTCGTAAGCATAGTCAAGGCTGATTGGATTTACCGTGGCGCTTGTCGTATTTGAACTTGGCTGATAGAATCCTGTTCCGCTGAATGTTGCACTAATTTCGGTTACAGTAAGATCTGTGATTCTTGTGGAGAGTGTTGCTTGATTATCAATTATGCTGACAGTTCCGAGTGTGTTGGAATAATTGTCATCAAATGTGACACTGCCTTCATTTAATATGAATCCGTCGTCATATTCATTGTCTGTTGTATTGAATCTTACAGTTATGTTGATTTTTTCACCATAGTTGCATGTCACAGGGGTTAATGCCAGTGAAATACTTTTTCTCTGATTTGTTGGGGGAAGGTATGCGTACCTGTATCCGCTTCCACGTTTTGAGATTAAATTGTTGTTTGTAGTTACAGTCACGTTTACATTGTTTGCATTATTGCTTCCAGCTTCCCGGAGATTTACTGCATATTCTGCTTCTGAAATGATGCTGTTGTTGTCTATCAGTACGTTGTTTATTTTCTTTGTTATGCTTGCCTGTTTTAAGAGTATTCCTTCACGTTTTGTTGTGAAATTGTTGTTGAATATGTTGACATTTTTTTCTGTTCCTGCTGAGTAGTATGCATAGAATCCGTATCCATTTGTTGAGGTAATATTGTTTTCTTGGAGGTATATGTCATTGCCGTATGTTTCTATTGCATTATATTGGGTTGTTATCCTGTTTTGTGTAACGAGGGTGTTTGCTCCGTATATTGTTATTCCCACTCCTGTTGTGTTGATGGTGTTGTTTGCCACCAGTCCATCGGATCCGCATCCTATGGCCATGTTTTTTCCACCGTTTATGGTGTTGTTAATGATGGTGCTTCCTTCACTAAGGTCACGTATACATTCAAACCCTCCTGTTATGTTGTTGTATGCGATTAGATTGTTTGGGGCATTGGTTTGTATGAGGTTTACCCACATACCATCGCCACCAACCAGGTTATTGTATGTTACATTATTGTATGAACATGGACCAGCCATGATAAATCTTCCGCTTCCATAACTGCTGAAGTATATTCCATCAGCTTCATCAGATTTTACGGTGTTGTTTGTTATGAGGTTGTTGAATGATTTTCCCATTACACAGGATGTGTGTGTACGGCTATGGGTGGTACTTGCAGTTTCAAAGTAGTTGTTACGTAGGATACTGTTGTTTAGGCTACCTGCAAATGCAAAGGAAAAGTCACAGTCATCCACCACCACATGATTGTTTTCTATCAGTAGGTTGCTGGAATAGTTTACAAAAATTCCGGGCGTATCTTCTTTTAGGATGTTTCTTATTGTTAAATGAGATATGGTGGAACCCTGTGAGTTTTGTCCGTTGACATATACTGTACAGTTGTTTAATAGTGTGTTGTTGTCATAGCGTGTAAGTGTTATGCATTTGTCGACAACAAAATCAACATTTTCAAAGACACCCCTTAAATATACTGTGTCACCATTATGGATTGACGTAGTGCTTTCAGGTATGAATGAAACATTGTTTGTTTTAAAATACTGGTTATAGTTGGTGTTTGTGACAACCACGTTATTTGCTGCTTCTTTAATTGTATCATTTGATTTTTCAAGCTTTTCAATATCTTTGGCATTGTCATCTGCAATTTTTTCTTCACAGGTTGCTTCATGGCAATAATCTTGGCCGGCATCCGTTAAAATATTATTGGAGTTATCTATTGTGTCATTTGCTGCTGAAACAGATGATACGCATATAATGACTGTTATCAGTACTGAAATGATGAACATTCCTTTTAATATATTCATTTTAATCAATTCCCCTCAAATCTGAATCGTTATTCCTTTATTTTTAAAATTATGTTTAGCATCAATAAAATAATTTTGAATATAATATATTGTTTATAACTTATTACTAATTTATTTAGTTATATTGGGTATGTGATACAAAACCTAAAAAAATGTTAATAAAAATTGTGGGTATGATCTTAAACAAAAATAAACGACTGTTAATGGGGGTTTACTGTTGGTGTATGTTCCGTGAGGGTCTGTTTTAATGTATATTGTCTTGCCGTTGATGTTTCATTGACTTTCACTGTTTTCTAATATGTAAACATTTCCATTTGCTATAAGCATTCTTGTGATTGTGAAGTTACCTTGTTTACTTCGTTTTCATAGTGGTTTTCACGATTTAGTGTAATGTTATGTTCTAGGGCATGCGATAAAATAAGTACTGTTTTTTTATATTACACAGTTATAAAAGAAGTTATGCTTTGTTTTAATCGATAATAATGTAAAAAGAGTTTTTTTAATACTTCAGTTTATTAAATATGTAATTACACATCATTAATCTAAAAATAAAATAAAAATTTGATAAAAAAAGTAATTTTAAGAGTTTTATCAACTCTTTGTTGTTAAAAAAGGAATAATTAAAGTATAAAAATTTCACTTTTTATTTAAACTATTTTCTTTTTCTAACGTAACCGAATGTGAAAGCAATACAAAGTATTATCAACATACCAACAATTACTTCCGGATGTTCAGGAACCAAATCATCAGGTAGTTTCTGAGTAACTTCATAAACCTTAGGATTCACTGTTGCTGTAACTTCTAGTTTTGATTTACTGTTTTTGTCACTAGAATCACTTTCTGATTTTTTATTCACAGCTGGATCTAAACCAGCACTATCAATAGTATCCTCTGAAGGTTCATCATTGCTTTGAGGTTCTGGTTTATTTTCTGATGGTTTTGGTTCATCAATTGGCTCAGGATCCTTCTTTTTATTATCCTTATCCGGTTCATCACCAGCACTACTAGTTTCATTGGTATATTCATTTGTGTTATTCACAATAGTATCATTTATAAGTTCACCCTGTGAAGGTTGTGTACTTTGATTAATTGGAATAACAGTATTGTTACTGATTGGCACATCAGGAGTTACCGTATTGTTTTTACGGGTATTATTGTTTGTTTTGTTTGTATCTGTATTGTTATATGTGGTTTGATTTTTTGGTGTCTCTGTGTTGTTTTCTGGTGGTTGTGGTTCTGGTGTCTCTGTGTTGTTTTCTGGGATTTCGGTTCCGTTACCTTCTGGTGTGTCTGTACCATTTGTATCCGGAGTTTCGGTACCGTTTGTGTCTGGTGTGTCTGTACCATTACCACTTGGGGTGTCTGTACCATTACCACTTGGTGTGTCAGTACCGTTATCATCAGATGTATTGGTTCCGTTACCGTTTTCCTCAGTTGGGTTGTCACTACTTCCATTATTGTTACCTGATTGTGGATCATCACCCTGAATATCTCCAGGATCATAGTTACCTTCACTTTTTCCACCATTTATAATGTGATTATAAAAGTCTTTGATGGCATTTCCAATGATGTCAGCAGTTCCTTTATCTACGTTTACTGCAACTTCATTATGTGTTACTTCCATTGTGTTGTTGGTAATTAGTGTTCCAACTTCTCCATTGGTTTTTACTGCCGGACCAAAGTCTGTTGTTATGGTGTTTCCACTTATTTCTGTGCCTGTACCATATTGGAGGTAGACTCCGCTGGTTTGTGGTCTGTAATAGTCTGCTGATGGTAGCGTTGCATTTGTCTGTCCTATAACAACCATTTCATTGTTTGTTATTTTTGTTCCTGCTGCTCCTCCTGCAATTCCCAGTGCAGAATATCCTTCGGCATATATTTTGTTTTTATTTATGGTAGTGTTTGATCCTCCGAACAGTTCGATAGCATACATATGGGTTGAGTATCCCATGATATTGTTATCTTCTATAATGTTACCTGCAGTGTTTGAGCGTTCACCAGTATATGTTCCTCCACCTACATACCTGTATTCTGTAATCATTATACCGTATGCCGCATCTGCAACGGGTTTTCCCTGCATATCTTCAGGTTCGCCAGGTATTGTGTCATTTGAAGTTGTCACTATCACAGTATTGTTTTTTACATAGTTGTCACTGGTTGAACCACTTTGAGGACTTTCTATTGCTATTCCATTTGCATATCTTATGGAATGTACTTCAATGTAGTTGTTTGTTACATTGTTGCTTGAATAGTAAATTCTTATACCGTAGAGGTATAATGTTCCTTCCATGAGAACTGTATTGTTGTCTATGTTGTTGTAGCTTCCTCTTACTGAGATTCCAAATATTGTTCCGAATGGATATTCTTTGTTAGTATTTTCGGTTATTGTCATGTAGTTGTCTTTTATAAGGTTATGGTCTCCGTGTATTCTGATGCTCTCACAGTTACATTCTGCGGAAAATGTATCCCAGTTAATGGTTTTTGACGGTTGTGTTATGTCAAATGAACAGTTTACTATACTATTGTTGTCTCCGTATAGGTTGATGGAACAATAGAAGTCTTTTTCTTTTAAAGCATTTCTGTTTTCTATGAATGTCAGGTTTTCCAGGGTGTTATTGTCTGTTTCTAGGTATATTACTTGGGCTGATTTACTGGTGTCGTTTGTTTTAAATGTTAGGTTGGATATGTGAACAGTTCCATAGTCGTATACTTCAATGTGGCTGTTGCTAAGTACAGCATCATTCTTTCCTGTTATGGTAATGTTTTTGTTGCAAATATAGAATTCAAAGTTATCCAGTGATTCATTAACGATAATGTTTGTGTTTTCCGGATAATCGTAATCCTTGTAATTCTTCTTATTTGCTTGTGTTATGTATATTGTATCGTCAGGGGTACTTTCTGTTTTAACTGTGCTTTGTGTGGTATCTTTTGTAATTGTGTGTGTGTCTGTCTGATTTATCGTGTCGTTGTTTTGTGCTGATACACATGTAATTGTTGTAAGCATTATTATTGTAAATAGGATAAGTATCGCTTTCTTATTACCTAGTAAAATGAACATTTCACCTCCTTGAAACTTTATTAATAATGTTTTTTTTGATTAAATAATCAATTTTACTTTATTTAACTAAAAAAAACCTTACTAATATGGAGTTCTATTTCTTTTTCATTATTATTAAAGTTAACCTATCATACTATGTTTTTCGGAAATGGGATTGGGCTCATTAACCAATTTATAATTGTTTAATCACTAAAATACTGTCAAATAATTATTTTTACATTATGATATTTAGATTAAATTTTGTTTTTGAAATCATATTAACATCAATTCCATTTTGGAATAGTTAAAAGAGAATGATGTGTTTAATGGGGGAATAAAACGGATAAAGGTGTTGTCTTGGAAAAAAAATGATTTAATAATTGAATGATTTAGAGTACTATTCAATATTACGACTATAAGCATATTCTTACCTAATTTTTTAGGTAGCAATACCCGTGTATCATGGATGAAAAATAGAATTATTATAAAATGATTAATATTTACGAATAGAAGCTTATTAGAAAAATTTACACATTAATAAAAATAAGTATATATCTCTGTTTAAGGAATTATCCCATAAAACACGTATTTATGGAGTTTAGTACTAAAAAATTAAAGATAAGTAAATTAAATACTTATCCTTTTATCCTAAAATGAATACCCCTCCCTCTT
>MVAA01000083.1:7269-20342 GCA_003266105.1 Methanosphaera sp. rholeuAM6 | reverse complement strand
TTTGAACAAATCTTCAAAAACTCATTAACCGGACTTCCAATAGGTGGAGGAAAAGGTGGATCCAACTTTGATCCAAAAGGAAAATCAGACCGTGAAGTAATGGCATTCTGTCAAAGTTTCATGAACGAATTATACAGACACATCGGACAAGACCAGGACGTACCTGCAGGAGATATCGGTGTAGGTGGCCGTGAAGTAGGATACCTATACGGACAATACAAAAGATTAACCAAACAATACGAAGGAGTATTAACAGGTAAAGGATTAACCTTTGGTGGATCACTTGCAAGAACAGAAGCAACAGGATACGGATTATTATACTTCACAAATGAAGTATTAAAAGCAAACGGCGAATCATTAGAAGGAAAAACAGCCGTAGTATCAGGTTCAGGAAACGTAGCAACATACGCAATTGAAAAAGCACAGCAATTAGGAGCAAATGTAGTAACAGCATCCGACTCAACCGGATGGGTATACGACCCAGAAGGAATTGACGTAGCATTACTCAAAGACATTAAAGAAGTTAGAAGACTAAGAATGAGTGACTACGCAGCAGAAAGACCATCCGCAGAATACCATGAAGGTAAAGGTGTATGGACAATTGAAGCAGATGTAGCATTACCATGTGCAACACAAAACGAAGTAGACATAGACGATGCCAAAAACATTGTATCCAACAACTACATTGCATTAGTTGAAGGAGCAAACATGCCAACAACACTTGAAGCAACAAAATACCTACAGGACAACGGAATACTATTCGGTCCGGCAAAAGCAGCAAACGCTGGTGGAGTAGCAGTATCAGCACTTGAAATGAGTCAAAACTCAGAAAGATTATCATGGACATTTGAAGAAGTAGATAACAGACTTGCAAATATCATGAAAAACATCTTCAAACAAATCCAAGACAGTTGTACCAAATATGAACAAGGTAACGATTATGTTGCAGGTGCAAACATAGCCGGATTTGAAAAAGTTGCTGAAGCAATGCAAGGACAAGGAATCGTATAGATTCCCTTCTTTACATTCTTTTTTTTTAACCGCCATAATTACATCTGATTTTAAACACTCTTTTGATAAAGTATGTAACGTGATTTTATTTTATCGTTTTCTTCGTGAATTATTAGTTAGTTAATAATAAGTTATAACATATAAGTTTATAAATTATAATTAAATTCAATAAAAACAGTAAAAAAGTTTAAATTAAATAATAATCCTCCAAAGTTAAATGTTTAAGTAAAATAGTTCAAAGTAAACTTCAAATGATAAAATATTATTTTTAGAATTTTGTAATAGATTTAAATGAGTAATAAATGGAAAAAATAATTTGATAAAAAGTGTATAAATTATAACTTAAAACTATTAAGTGAATAACATATACTAAAGAGTACAGTTGAAAAACATATGAAAATTTTAAACTAATTATATTTCCTAAACCATAAATAATAGTATAATTTATTAGGATTTTTTAATATGAGTAAGACAGGTTCCGTTGAAGAAAGAGATTTAGTTAACAAATTATGGGATGCAGGATTTGCTGCTATGAGAGCTCCTGCCAGTGGTGGAGCTACAAAAAGACCATTGCCGGACGTACTTGCAGGTAATGGTAAGTTATACCTTGCAATTGAAGTAAAGTCTACACGCCAAGATCATATCTACATTGATAATGAAAAGATAACCAATTTAATAGAATTTTCAAAGATATTTGGTGCTACACCATATGTGGGTGCAAAGTTTATTCGTCAACCGTGGAGATTCATCAAACTGGAAGACTTGCATGTTACGCGCAGCAATAACTATCGTGTAAATACAGACCTTGCTTTTAGTAAAGGCCTTGATTTTGAGGAAATTACTGGTGGAACAAAACAAACAAAACTGGTTTAAGTAACCAAGTTATTAATTATAACTTATAAGTGAATAAGTTAAAAAAAAATAAAAGAATTAATATTCAACAATACTGCCTGCAGCATCCCTTCTGTACTTTCCAAACTCGGAAAGCTCTTCCAACTGTTTCTTATCAAATACTGGACCTTCAACACATACCCTGTAACCTGTATCATCAATACAACACTGCCCACATATGCCAAGTCCACATTTCATATAACGATCCAACGCCAACTGACAGTCAACATCATATTTTTGGCTTAATTCCAATAACTTGTATGACATTATCTCTGGTCCACAACCCACAATAATATCATAATCCCCATTAATCAACATTTCCTCGGCAAGCTGAGTACTGAATCCCTTAAATCCTCTTGTTCCATCATCAGTACATTCATGTACGGCAATTCCATCTTTTTTAAATCTTTCAACAAACACCAACTCATCTTCAGTACTTGCTGCGGAAATAAGTTCCACATTATCATAAAATGACAATAACGGGGCTAAAGACGCAATACCTGAACCTCCACCGACTGCTAACACATTATTATACGAGGACAACTCATAGCCATGACCATACGGTCCACGAATTCCAATTTTATCGCCGACATCAATGTTATCATACATATTATTAGTAAACGGTCCTGCTTTTCTTACTGTTATTCCCATAAGATTATTTTCTCTATCAATAATTGATATTGTCATTGGCTTTTCATTGTTTAAGTCCCAAACCATTACAAATTGTCCAGGATGAATATCATCCGTAATGTCAAAGGGAAATAGAAATGTTTTCACCGTAGGCGTTTCAATTACCGTTTCCTTTATTGTCACAACTTGTGGCACTTCATCATCATAAACATTTTGAATCATACTATTTCCCCCAAATTACATTTCATGTGATAAACCTATTATCTGCGTAACATTATCGTATCCATTCTCTTCTAGGAACCTGCTTAAGTCATCAGATATTTCCCCGAATATTTCCGGCCCGGAATACATGATTGACGTTCCTATCTGCAACAGGCTTGCTCCAGCATACATGAATTCAAGAACGTCCCTGTAATCCTTTATTCCACCCACTCCAAAGATTGGAATATCAACTGTTTTATACGTGTTGTACACACATTTTAGTGCTATTGGCTTTATCATTGGTCCGGCTATTCCTCCAAGCACATTGTTTAGTATCGGTTTTGCTGTTTGATAATCTATTCGTAACCCCGGACCCACACTATTTATAAGTGTTAATGCATCTGCTCCAGCTTCTTCTGAAGCTTTAGCTATTGCAGTTATATCCGTTACATTTGGCGTGAGCTTAACAATTATCGGCACATCTTTAATAGCATCTTTAACACTGCTTACAATATTATATGTCATTTCCGGATCTTCACCAATATTTGAACCAAAGCCACATTTTGCATGAGGACAGGAAACATTTAATTCAAATGCGTCCACATAATTACGCGTACGCTGCGCAACTTCACAGAACACTTCTTCAGAATCACCATATATTGATGCTATTACTGGAGTTTCATCCCTGATGTCCTGTAATTCCTTTAATTCTTCTTTTTTTGCTTCAACTCCCGGACTTGCCAGACCTACAGAGTTTATAACTCCACCTTCAATTTTTACTATTGTTGGATTTTCATAACCGTCATTTGCTTCCAGACTGAATGATTTTGTAACTATTCCTCCAGCCCCTGCATTTGCAACCATTTTCATGCTGCTGGCAGTTGTTCCCAGGATTCCTGCAGCCAAGAATAATGGATTTTTTAGTTTCATTCCAAGAATATCCGATTTTAACATGATAACATATTTCCCTATTTTTTGTATTAATACACTGAAATCTTTACTATGTATAATTTTTGTTTTTTAATGTTAATTAATATTAATCAATAATGCTAAAAATATTATACATGAAAGCCTTTATTACAACAACCAGTTTTGGATTTATTGCTACGGATGAAAAATTCAGTATTGTAGATAAATTCTTGTTTGACAAAAAACAGGCCGAAATGTTAGAGAATATCAGACAAAAGATGATACCTGATGAGGAAGTTGAATTAATAGCCAGACTTGCCAAACGTTTTGATGAAATTGTTATTGAAACAACAGCACCTCAGAAGAATTTTCTTGGCAATGACTTTGTCGACAAGATTATCGTTGAAAAAAACACCATTCACGGAAGTTATGTTCGCGAACATTTTGATGAAATAATCAGTAATCTGTGTGAGGTTAACATAACTGAATCATTGAATATTGCCTATAATGAAATTACCAAAGAAAAAATCAGGGAATCTGTAAAGAGCAATGATGTGATGATTGTTGAAAGCATCAACTCTTTAGAGGAGATTGAAGAAACTACTGGTAAGCTTATTGAGCGTTTACGTGAATGGTGTACACCTTATTTGCCCGAACTTGAAAAGTTAAGCAATCATGAGACGTATGCACGTATCATTTCTGAAAATACCAGTAGAGAAAACATTGCCGAATCCGGTGTTCTTGACAATACCAATGTTGTTTTATCAGAAAATTATGATGTCGATATTGGGGATTCTGACTTGGAAATTATTAAGGCATTCGCATCCAGTCTTCACAGTCTGTATGAGACAAGAAAGACTTTGGAAGAATACATTGACGTTAAAATTAAGGAGGTTGCACCGAACATGTATGATGTGGCTGGTGCAAACCTCAGTGCCAAACTAATTGCCCACACCAACGGTCTTGAAAACTTAGCTAAACTTCCCAGCAGTACAGTTCAAATAATTGGTGCCGAAAAAGCTATCTTCAGGCATTTGAAGACTGGTGAAAATCCTCCTAAGCATGGATTAATTTTCCAACATCCAAGTATTCGCGGTTCCAACTGGTGGGTCAGGGGAAAGTTGGCCCGTGCTGTGGCAAACAAGATTACCATTGCATCAAGAAAGGATGCATTCGGTAACGAGTATGATCCTGACTTGAAAGTTGAGCTTGACATGCGAATTGAAGAAATCAAAAAGGCTCATCCTTTCCCTGAACGTAAGAAAAACAGGAACAATGATGATTCCAAGAAAGGTAAAAGGGGTAAAAAAGGTAAGAAGGAACATGGAAAGAAAAGAAAACGTAACAAGAAGAAATTACGTAAGGGAGAATATGTTTACTAGGAGTAGATGATTATGCAGATTAATGAAATTGGTGAAAACGTTTATCAGGTGGATAATAATATTGCTACTGTTAATTATACTCCCGGCATTCAGGTTTATCAGGAAAAACTGTTGGAATATGAGGACAAGCAACTGCGCCTATGGAATCCTAGACGTTCAAAACTGGCTGCCAGCATCATTAAGGGATTACATACTTTCCCTTTCAAGCGTGACTCGAAGGTACTGTATCTTGGTGCCAGTGCAGGTACCACTCCATCCCACATATCCGATATCTGTACCGAAGGCAGGGTGTATTGTGTTGAGTTTAGTCCTACAATGATGCGTGACTTTCTGGATGTGTCTTCCAGACGTGAAAATCTTCTTCCGATTCTTGATGATGCCACCCGCCCCCTCAATTATCAGCACCTTGTGGAGAAGGTTGATGTCATTTACAGTGATGTTGCTCAGACTACCCAGACTAAGTTGTTCCTTGATAATTTCAGACTGTTTTCCAAGGAAGATACTACTGGAATATTAATGATTAAAGCTAGAAGCATTGATGTGACAATGAAACCAAGTGATGTTTTTAAACAGGAAAAAAAGAATTTGAAAGAGGGCGGCCTTAAAGTTATTGAAGAAATAAAACTCGACCCATATGAGAAGGACCACATTGCATTTGTTTGCGAAAAATCATTTTAAGAAAAAAAAAGGAATGTATTATGTTCAACATTAAACAATTGAACATATCTTTTCAACTATTTTTTTAGAAATATTACTTTTGGTATCCAGAACTATTTTTTCATAAGAATCAGAATCAATCAGATAAACCTCATTGTTATCTGAACCCGGTCCGGACTTATCCACCAATATATCATTGGCAACCATCAAATCGGCTTCATACCTTTTCATACGATCTCTGGATTTTTTGATAAGAACTTCTTCACTTACCCCTGCTTCGGCTTTAAATGCAACAACTATCGTGTTGGGATTTATAACCTTAATTTCTTTCAATAACTTAGGCAATCTGATTAGTTCGATAGTGATGTCTTCATCCGATGAGATTTTGCCGTCGTTAACATCCTTAACCCTAAAGTCAGATATGGCAGCTGCAGAAATATAAATATCCATATCAGCCATCTTTTCCTTAAGAACATCCATCATTTCAACTGTTGATTCAACATCTATTCTTTCAAAAGCCTTAGGTACTGTAACATTTACAGTGCCACAGAGCATGGTTACGTTAGCCCCTTGACGGTAAGCTTCCTTTGCTATTTCCACACCCATCTTACCGGAACTGCGATTTGTTATTCCACGCATTGCATCTATACGTTCAAAGGTAGCTCCGGCAGATATCAATACATTTTTACCTGCCAATCTTTGTTGGGATGTTAAACGTTCTACTTCAAGGACTATGTCATCTTTGGAAGGGAATTTTGCCTTGCGTTCCGCTTCATTAGGTTCCATGAAGTAAACGTTTTTATTATCATTCTTTATTTTCCTTATGTTATCACTTATTGCTTCATACATTGAAATATGCATTGATGGAACAAAAAGGATTGGAGTATCATAACCTGATGCTGTTAACAGCAATGTTGTTACTGTGGTATCTGCGATTTTATGTGCAAACTTACTGATGGTGTTGGCTGTTGCGGGAGCAACAAGGATTAAATCCGCTTGTGCATTGGTTACATGCTCCACATAACCTGTAATCTTTGTAACAGGTGGTTTTTTAGTGGCAAATTCCATTGATAACGGTGTGATTATTTCACAAGCCGCTTCGGTCATGAAACATTCGACATCATAGCCGTGTCGTTTCAGTTCATGAACCAATTTTAAATCCTCTGTAGCTGCTATACTACCTGTTATACATAATATTATTTTCATTTTATCGCCTTAAGTTGAAAAGAACATGTTTATCCTGTCAAATACTGCATCCAGAAATGAATCGGAATTACTGTTGGATTGATCTTCCAATGCAAATGATCCAACAATCAAGTCATAAGCATATCTTTGTGAATCATATTCTTCCAATGGTGTGTTGAATAGAAGCACGTATAACTGTCCATTGCTCATCTGTATCCATGTTGCAACATGCTCTTTTTGTGAACCGTCATCTTCATTTACGATATATCTGTGCAATATAACTGTTTGACCATTTACTGTTGACTGAACCTCCTGAAGATTAATGTAATTTGGTGAAAGTACGAGGTTCTTGTTATTGTTACTGCAGGCAGTCTGAATATCCGTTCCCATTTCTGTAGGAACCTGTTGAATTACCGTTGATATTTTAGGATTATTCTTTGAGGCAACAGCAGCTACTGATCCTTCAGCTACACTGTTTACTACATGCCAATCTTTAGGATATTGGAATGTTATTCCATTTTGTGCATATGTTTCTCCAGATTTAAACATGCTGTCGGTTATGCATCCGGACAATGAAACTACCAATATCATTATTATTGGAACTATTATTAATGTCTTATTTATTTTCATAAATATCCACTTCCTTATTTTAATCATCCAAATCNNCTGGACTTGCTGGACTTACTTGAACTGCCTGAACTGCTTGAACTACTTGAACTACTTTTATATTTACTCTTTGATGATTTATCCGACGAACTGCTTGAACTTGTGGAATTACTGGAACTTGATTTTTTTGTTGAGTTATAACTTGATTTTTTAGTTGTTTTCTTTTTGGTTTTGTATGTTACGTTTGAAGTATCTGCTGAAATATTTGAATTATTGGTAACTGTTTCTTTTGCACTGAATGCTGTGTCGGTAATGGTTATGTTGCTTGTATCATCCTGACTGTTGTTGTTGATTGCGGATATGCCTGCAATTATTCCAATACCGAATGCCAGTAATATGAACAATATGACAATTGCTCTTGTGGTTGACTTGTTGAACATGTTTGAACGTTGTATTTGACCATAGTCCTTGCCTTCACTGACAGAGTATTTGTCAACAAAATCATCATACAATTCCTGTTTTTTTGCCTTTTTCTCTTTTATTGCTGATGGTTTGAAACCTTTGGACTCCTGTAATTTGGATACGGTTTCCTTATTTCCCAACTTTCTTTCATAACGTATTCTGAGAGTATCATACTCTTCAAGAGTTATGTTTCCTTGATCTTTCTGTGATTCCAATTCTTTTAATTTTTTTTCTATGTTGTGTCGAGAGCTTTCTCTTACTATATTAATTCCCCCCAACAGTTATACGGGAATATGAACCCAAAACCTTAAAGATGCATACTTTGGATTCGATTATGGATAATGCTTTATTTATATGAGGTTCGTTCTTATGTCCCTCCATATCAATAAAGAACAAGTAATTACCAATACCTGTTTTTAATGGCCTGGAGTCTATTTTTGTAAGATTAATATTCTCCTCGGCAAAAACACGTAATATTTCATATAATCCACCAGGTTTATCACCATTCAGGGATATCACTATGGATGTTTTATCATGACCGGTAATATTTTCCTGGGATTTCTTGGAAATTACTACAAATCGCGTTACATTATTTTCATAATCCTGAATATCATGTTCCAATATTTCCAATGCATACTTATCAGACAACATCTTATTTCCAATAGCGGCCGCATTTGAAAATTCAGTAACGTAACGGGCAGCACTAGCCGTACTTGGCATTGCATGTGCTTTTTTGTTAAGGCTATGAATATAATGTCGACATTGTGCTAATGCCTGCTGATGTGAACATATTTCTGTTACATCATCAATGGAAGTACCTTTCTGTACTAGAAGATTGTGTTTAATAGGTAATTCCAATTCCATGTTAATATTTAAATCAAAATATGTTAATGCATCAAGAGTAACCTGTACTGAACCCTCGGTTGAGTTTTCAATAGGCACTACCGCTTCATCAATTTCATCATTTTCCAAAGATTCAAAAATGTGAATAATATTATCATGAGGAATTATTGTTGAATCGTCCTTTACAATAGCTAGCACAGCTTCATGAGAAAAGGTACCTTCAGGTCCAAGGTAACCCACTTGTTTATTTCCCTTCATTATATATTACTATGTTTATCTAAGTTAGTTAATGTTTTTGGAAAAAATGGGATTTTTTCATGAAAAATATTAATAAAAATTATTATAAAAAAAGATTAATTAAAGAGAAAAATACGTTTAGTAGTTTCCTCTTTTTCTGTTGAAATCATAAATGTGTTTAAGAAGGTCAGTTTTGGAAACAATACCATGTACCTTGTTCTTTTCATCAGAAACAGGCATTCCACTAAATTCTTGTTCGACCATGATTTTTGCCACTTCAGGAATTGTAGCATCTTCAGTAGTTGTTACAATTGTCTGTGACATAACCTCCTGTACAAATAAGTTTCTTATTTGATTATGCTGATACTTTTCAGGTACTCGTTTTTTGAAATCAATAACTGTTTTTGCAACATCCTTTGCCGTGATAATTCCCATAATTACCCCTACATTAACAACAACCAATCTTGCAATATCGTTATCAATCATTAATCTTCTGGCATGCACCAATCTTTCATCAGGACCTACGGTTATTACACGTTTTGTCATGATATCCCTAATATGCGTATTTGCAAATGGTTCCAAATCTGCTTCCTTAAGGAAATCTGTTTTTGTAACCATTCCCACGAGCTTATCACCATCCAATATTGGAATACCACCAATATGTTTTTCAACCATTTTTTTAAGTACTTGAACTTTGGATTCGGAAATATCGGCCGTGATAACGTTAGCAGTCATGATTGTAGAAATTCTCATATGTGATAACGGTACCTCCTCATATTTTGAAGATGCTATTTTTATTGCCATGTCCTTTTCCGTTACTATTCCGACAAGTTCATCTGTTTTTGGAGAGATGACAGGTAATCTGGATATTTTGTGTTTATTCATTAGTTTTAATGCGTCAGATACTGTTTGATCTTTGCGTACTGTTATAACCCCTTTAGCCATTACATTTTCTATTGTCATTTCTTTTCAACTCCATAAATTTTTTAAATGTTACATTAATTATTATACTCGTTTAGGTATAAATATTATTTCCCTATTAATAATACTTTAAAAGAAGTATTATTTTTCAATTTTATACTACGGCTTTTAGTAAATCTCTTATCGTGATTATACCAATCAGTTTTCCTGTATCATCGTCCACTACAGTTAAACCTCTGATATTTTTTTCAAACATTAAATCTGCAACATCACGTAGTTTATCATATTTTGATACTGAAATAACCTCCTTAACCATTAATTCGGAAACTGGTATGTTTACAACATCTTCACCCTCATTTGAGAAAAGTTTTGCAAAGAGTTTGTGTTCTCCGATGTATTTAAGAATGTCGGATGCTGTTACAAATCCTAAGAGTTTTTCTTCTTTGGAATTTGAATTTACGTCTTCTCCAACTATTGGTATTCTTCTTAAAGAGTTTCTTACCATTATTTTGGTTATTGCTTCTATTTTAGTTCCGGGTGTGGTTGTTATTAGATTTGTTGCCATTATGTTCTGCACTTCATTGTTGCCTAGAAGTTTTTGTAATTTTTTAACAATGTCTCCTTCTGTTACCATTCCTACAATTTTGTTTTCGGAATTTACTACAGGGAATCCTCCAATGTCCTCTTCCAACATGAGAGTTACTGCATCAACTATGGTGTCTTTGTTTGTGATTGTTTTGACGCCCATGGTCATTATTTCTTTGATTGGGGAGTTAATTGCTGATAGGAAGTTTCCACTGTGTTTTTCTGTTATCAGATTGTATTTTTTTCCTCCGCCGAAGAAATCCAATATGTCCATTGTTGTAACAATTCCCAATAATTTGCCTGTTCCCGGGTCGGTTATAGGCACTCTTCGAATGTCTTTTTCACTCATTAAATTTGCTATTTCAATTATAGTTGCACTTTGTGAAGCTGTAATAACATCTTTAGATGCTAATTTCATTATGTCTCCATCGTTTTCTGCTTTTTTTGTTTGTAAGTTTAAGTTGTCATAGTTTTTTAATTTTTTAATTAATTTGTTTCTCATATGTTGTCTCCTTTTTTGTTATTTATGAATTATAATTGAATTTTAGTTCTTTTTTTAATCATTAGAGTCATCAAGACATTCTAAACAGAGGTATTGTCCATTTATTTCTTCAAGTTGACCATATACACCACAACTTTCACATATTCCTTCATCAAGATTTTCATCATAGTTTGTTTTATAGTTTGCATCATCCTGATAGTTTTGATCATCTATTGCTTTCTGTTCTACAAAGATTTCTATTAATTCGGGAGATACGCGGACAATATCTGTTAATGTAAGGATTCCCTTAAATTCATCCTCTTCAAATACAAGCAATACCTTGCATTTATTTTTAATCATTAAAGAAGAAGCTTCATATAATGTGGCGTCTGAATTTATTCCAACGTATTTATCCATTACCATTCCAGCAGTTATGTCCTGTGGTGAAATGTTTTTAGATACAACCTTAGATATGATACTGTTGGTTGTAACTATTCCTTCAACTTTTTCATCTTCTATAACCACGGAACTAATATCGTTTTTAGTCATTATGTCTGCAATATCTGTTATAACTGTATCGCTACCGGCCGTTATAACTTCATATGTAACAGCATCTTTAATACTAAAGTCGTTTTCTATTTCTAATTCCATGTTTATCACTACTCCAGTTATTAAAAAATTTATAATAACATAATTAGTATTATGTCTCTTTTCATATAGTAACTTTTTTAATATTTTGTGCGTCATAAAAAGATAATTTTATTATAAAACATGCGAACTTTTTCGGATGGTGGATTAAAAAATTTATTAAAAAAAAAAGAATGTTATATGGAAAAAAGAACCCTATTCGATTTCCATGTATTTGTGTATTTGGGGGATTATTGCCACGTTAAAATATCTGCCTATCGTTTGTGATACTGTAAACAGATTCTCCTTACTGTTCCATTGGGACATTGGACTTACCGGCTGAACAATAAACTCCACGTTGCTTGAAACAATACCTGCCAAATCTTTCAAGATAGCTCCAATAATTTCTGATGTTGTTGTTGGAGATACCACGATTTTAATGTAATATTTCATATTGTTATCTTCCATTACTCGAATGGATTCCAGTTCATTTTCATATACATCCAGCCATTCCGTTCTTGTGTTGAAATGTTCAGGCAGTTTAATGTCCATAGAAACAATGTCAACAAGACCAACCAGTTTTTCAAGTTCATCCGGTAACGAGGCATTTGTCTCAAGCATTACCCTGTAATCATACTTCAACAAAAATTCCCTAATGTAGTCTGCATGAAGTAACGGTTCGCCCCCAGTTATCTCCAATGAATGAAAATCACTGGTTAAAAGAGACTGAATTTTAGCATCCAATTCTTCAAATGAATAACACTGTCCAATATCAGCCGATTTACTGTTTTCTGTATCGCAGTACTTACAATCAATATTACAACCGGCAAAACGTATGAATATCTGACGTTTACCTATTAGTAAACCTTCTCCCTGAATACTGGAGAATATTTCAATAATTTTAGAGTTAATCAGTATGCCTCCGTTCATTCGTTAAAATAGTAACGGTTGGATGCTCCCTGACCAATACCCTCATTAACCTGTACGTCAATATAATTCAATGTGTCTAAGTCCTTAATTTCTTCAACGATTTTATCTGTAATGTAAACGGATAATGATTCGGCTGTTGTTGAAGGTATCGGTAATAGTACAACATCCTGTATTGGTAGTTTATACTCCAGACAGTCAAGAACACTGAATTCCACTGTATTGTCATCCTCATATGTTACCGTTAAATCAGGACTGTCCACCGGTATTAATACCCTGTGATCCAATGATTTGCAAATGTTTCTTGTTATGTTTTTAAGTATTTTAAAATCTATTACAAAACCAAACTGTCCGCTTCTTTCCCCGTCTACTTCAACGTCAACTATGTAACTGTGTCCATGTATTTTTCCACATGATTCATGTCCAATTACCATGTGAGCTGCTGAAAATCTAAGGTTTGTGTGTATTCCATCTAAATTAACTCTCATATTATTGTACTCCTAAAATACTTTAGTTTT
>MVAA01000083.1:6548-7167 GCA_003266105.1 Methanosphaera sp. rholeuAM6 | reverse complement strand
ATTATCAATGAATATGTCATCGCCATCCTGTGTTGTTCTTATTCCATAGTCCAACAGTTTGTCTCTTGTTATCATAACCAGTATTCTTTGTCTGTGGTAAGCCAGTTTTAGATTTCCCGGCTGTTCATCAAAGTGTTCAACAATGAAATGTAGCATTTTGTCTCCCTTGATGTCCAGACCCACATCCTCATAGTCTATCAAGTTATTTGACAGTATGTTCATCGGTCCTATCCAGGAGACTATCGTTGAGTCTTTCACATTGAATTGCCTGAATGCCCATGACGGATTTATTTGGCTTCCATCATATTCATTTCCATCTTTCCATTTTAAGTACTGCATATTATCACTATATATACTACTCTGTATTTCTGGATTAATAATTATAATTGAGAAGCATGTTTTTTTATGTTTTGTTAAAAATAATTATGGATAATGTACATGTCATGTTCGAATATTAAATTAAATGTATCATAACACTATAATAATAAAAATTTCACATTATTAAAAGGATAGTTATGTTAAAATCATATAAAATAATGATTGGAATTTTGCATTAAATGTGAATGAAAAAAAATTGAAAAATATGCAAGAACAAGATTGGAAAATATGACAACATCAT
>MVAA01000083.1:0-6422 GCA_003266105.1 Methanosphaera sp. rholeuAM6 | reverse complement strand
GCCCTTACGGCTTCAGCCAATTTCTGTTCCCCCACAAGAGGTATTGTATCCACACTTATACGTTCACCCCGAATATTATGACGGTCGGCCTCGGTAATTGCACCCAATGCTACCTGTGAAACCTGTGCACCTCCACCAATAATAATGATACGTTTTCCCCAAACCTGATCCATTGAAGGAGCTTTATTAACTTCCAATACTTCTTCAAAATTATTCATTTCACTTATTACTGAATCAAAATCATCAACATCCTCCAATTCAATATAAGTGTGTGCACCCCCTTTAGCATCCATAGACATATGAGTATATACAATGTTTATGTTCTTTTTAGCAAGAAAATCTGTTATCTTTCTTAAAACACCCGGTTTATCTATTGTTTTTATATTTATTGCATTTATCATTATATCACGACGAAAATAAGAAGTAAAATTAATTATAAGTATTTATCTCTAATTATTATTATGTTTTAATACATTTATAATGATTATTGAAAACAATGGATTTTTAAAACACGACCTTAAATAAAAAATGTTTTAAAAAAAATAAAGTAATCTTTATATAGTATGGGGAAATATATTAATAGTGTGGGAAAACCCCACGTACTGATAAATATTTTCAAGAAGGGATATTGTCTTATAAGAAGATAATAAGAATAAGATTTTATAAAAACCACATTATTTATTCAAACAAATATAATTCACCATTTTGATAAACCCTTGGGAATGACAATATCCTAATACACATCCCATCGATCAATATTTCTTTTTTTAAAATAAACTTGCATTAAACAGTATAAAAAGTAGTATTTGTTAAAAACTGTTTATAATATTAAAAATAGTAAAGGTTATGTTATGGACTTTAGTTAATAACTGTCCATTCTAAGTTTTTGAATTATTTTACCCAGAAAACCCATTTCTTCCTGTTTTTTGACTTTTCTAGGTCTTGCATCATTAGGTAATCGTACCTCGTACCCACAGTTTGGACAGAGAACCTTATCCCCACCACAGCCACAGGTACAATCCAATAATTCCTCTTTTGTTTCATCAAACTTATGGTTACATAATTTACATCGTAACATGATTCAATCTCCTAATTTGTTATTTCAATCATCAGTAATTGTTATATTAAAAATAGTATAAATGATAAAGGGAAGTTAGAACTGGTTTATTTGAATGTATTTTTAAGTTTTGACAAGAATGATTCTTTATCAAAGTAATCCACATCCTTGCGTAATTCCTTTGGAACAAATACATCAAATCCACAGTTTGGACAGGGTACATTGGCCCCATGACAGTCAAATCCACAGTTACATACTCTTGTTCTATCAACTTTTGTTTCATCAAATTTGTTGCCACAAATCATACATTGTAACATGAATTATTACCTCCTTAATGATTATTTTTTGTTTTTTCCGGGATATTTCTTGGTATTTACGCCAACAATCATAAATGTCACCTCCTAAAAAAAAATAATTTAAAGAATGTATTGAAGATACATTCTACGTGAATCCTAAGAATAATCCTCCCTGGTAAACTAATAGTGCCAGTACATATGCTATTGCCAGACATACGCCGACTGATACGAACATCCACTTCCAAGAGTTTGATTCTTCTTTTATTGCTGCTAGCGCTGCAAAACATGCAGGATACAATAATGTGAATACCATGAATGAAATTGCTGACAATGGTGTAAACATATCTGATAAAACACCAGAAATACCTTCTTCATCATCCGCTTCAAGTGAGAACAATGTACCGAATGTTGATACAACAATTTCTTTTGCCATTAATCCGAAGACCAAAGCAACTGCTGCTTGCCAGAATCCAAATCCTAACGGTGCAAATATTGGTGCTATTAAGTTACCAAACATACCAATTATACTGTTAATTGAACCGTATTCTACTCCAGGTGGTAAGTTTGCTAATATCCATACCAGTACACAGGTCCCTAAAATGATTGTTCCTGCTTTTTTAATGAACAAGAATCCTCTTTCCCACATGTGCAATACTGCACTTTTTAGTGTTGGTATCCTGTATGGTGGAAGTTCCATTATAAATGGTGTGGATTCATCTGCAAATACTGAACTTTTAAGTACTTTAGCCACTATAACTGCTATAATCATACCAAGGATGTACAAACCAAAGGTTACTTCTGTTTGTGTTAAAGGATCTGTAAAGAATGCTGCTGTGAATAAGGCATATATTGGTACTCTTGCACTACAGGATATGAAAGGAACTGCCAGCATTGTTGATATTCTGTCACTTTCATTTGATAATGTTCTGGTTGCCATAATTCCTGTAACACCACATCCAAATCCTAGAATCATTGGTATAAATGCTTTTCCAGATAATCCCATTAATTTATACATTACTCTGTCTATTACAAATGCTGCTCTTGCCAAGTAACCTATGTCTTCAACTAGACTTAGTAAGAAGAACAGAATGAATATAATCGGAACAAATGTGAGTACACTACCTACTCCACCAATTACACCATCAACTAATAACGATGAAACTAATCCTTCACCAAGCATCTCAAGTAGCCATGCACTTAAAATCCCCCATCCTTCATCAATCAAATCCTGTAATGGTCCTCCGATTGTATATGTGATTTGGAAGATTAAAAAGATTACAATGAAAAATATAGGGAGTCCTAAGTATTTGTTTGTTACAATTCTATCTATTTTATCCGTAATTGATTCTTTGTGACCGGAAGGTCTTTGAACACATTCTTTCATTATAGTTTCAATTTCGCCGTATCTTGCATCTATGAACGCATTATCGACATTATCATTGAATATTCCTTCCAAATGTTTTCTCATTTGGGTAACTTTACGTAGATTTTCTTTGTCCGGTGAATTTTCGGCCAAGTCCAATACTTCATCATCACCTTCCAACAATTTTACTGCCACCCAACTGTCTGGTGCAGTTCCTATTTTTAGATTTGGGAATAATCTTTTAACTTGATTCATATGGTCATCCAATTCAAAACCATATGTCAGTTTTCCAGAATTGTCTGTTGGATTTTTTGCTGCTTTGATTGATGTTTTTATTAATTCATCCAATCCTGTTCCTTCTCTTGCATCAACCACGATTACTGGTATTCCCAATGTTTTTTCCAATTTTTTTACATCAATTTTAAACCCTGCTTCTTCAGCATAATTTAACATGTTTAATGCTAGAACCGTGTTTGCTCCTGTTTCCATAATTTGTAATGTTAAATACAAGTTTCTCTGAATGTTTTCCGCATCGATTACGTTTATTACCGCATCATTGTCTTCATGTATAATTGCATCTCTTGAAACTTGTTCTTCTACTGAGTATGGGGTTAAACTGTAATTTCCTGGTAGATCTATTACTTCAACTTCGTAATCTTCAAATGTGAAACTACCCGATTTTAATTCTACTGTTTTTCCTGGCCAGTTTCCTACATGTTGTTTCATACCTGTCAGTTGGTTGAATACTGTACTTTTTCCCACGTTAGGATTTCCGGCCAGTAAGAATTTTAATTTCTCCATATCATACCTCTTAAATAAATGAATTTAGGTTCACCTAAACCATATTGTAAGTAATTATTACAAAATAATAAATAATTTTGTAAAAAAGTCTATTATAAATTTAATAAATAAATATAAAAAAGATACAATCAATTAGATTTATTCTAATTCAATTGCTTGAGCTTCTTCTTTTCTTAAAGCTAAAGAAAAACCTTGGATTCTGATTTCTATAGGATAACCTAATGGTGCTTTCCGTTCTAATTTTATAGGAATTCCATTAATAAGACCCATTTCTCTAAGATGTTTCCCAAGAGTTCCTTTAACTCTGTGAGTTTTAACTATTCCAGTTTCACCTGGTGTTAAATCGTCTAGTGTTTTAACCATGTCTTATCCCTCCTATGAATAATATAAGTTTATATAAAATTTTTTATTCAAAAAAACAATATTTAACGTTTCTAATTATGCTTTACTTAAATATTTTTTAATGCATAATTTTTTTTTACTATTTAGGTATACCTAAGTTCATTATAGTATATAAAGTTTTGGTTAACGAAAATTCATAATTAAAGAAAAATTAAGCGAAATAAAAAAAAGTAAAATTTATTAAATAATCAAAAAAAATTGAAAAAATAGAGGTAAAATTAATTACCTGCTAATTGTTTTCTTTCTTCATCTAATCTATGTTTAGCCATTTGGAACGTTACCAAATAATCAGAATCATCCATTACTGGAATAACTTCTAAACCTAAAGCTTCATGTTCTTCAATCCAATCGTCATTGAGAACAGGAACCTCTAGTTTAATTGGTTCATCGGTATGATTTACTACAATTAAGTTTCTGAAGGTAGTTCTGAGTTCCACAATGTATCCACCTAAACCTATTATGTGATGTTCACGTAATACAATTTTCATGTTATCACCCAATTATAATATAATAGTTGTTAAACAGGCAGTTATAACTCCTACAACTGCAATCATACTTGTTGCAATAACTGTTGGATAGAATTCACGGTTAGTGAATAAAGGTGCAAATGCGCTTGTTACGGCAATTGCCATTGTTATAATTATTGAACAAATAATAGGTATTACTATTGACAAATTCAAAGGTGCTAAGCTAAAGAATGGTGGCATACCTAAGAATAATGTTGAATAAATACATGCTCCAACAAATATTAAGGATGCGTGTGCCATTGTGTAAACTGCTCTTGATTTTGACATGTATTCCATAATTGGACCTTGAATTACATCAGAAGGACCTTTTAAGTATGCAAATGGGTTTGCATTTAAGATAATTAATAATCCTATGAAGAATACAATTGAACCAATTATACCCGGTAATGTGAATAAGAAAGCACCATTAACTTGTTGGAATTTAACGATTTCCACTAAGTCAATGCTTCCTGCCATTATAACAGGTATGAATAATGCAATATAGAATGGTAAACTACCGTATGAGATAAGTTTTAATGATCTGCTTGCACTTATTGTTTCCAAGAATGATTGTTTAGCATCTAAATGTTTTCCACCTTTTGACTGGTCAGGGAAAGGCATTGTTTTAGACATGAGTGATTGTGAAAATGAACTCATGAACAGGTATAATACCTCTTCCACTTTTAATAAACCTACAACTGCTACGATACTAGCAAATGGACCCCATGCTACCATTACTGGTGGCATTAATATTAAGAATAATGCTGCTACAACAATCAGAGTAATTACAGGTAATGCATTGTATAAACCCGGCATAACTGCATTTGGTTTTAAAGCTTTTTTATAGAAAAACTTTAATGTAGTGTAGATACCAGGACTGGTTAATTGTGGACCAAGTCTCTGTTGTACTCTAGCTTCAGATTTCTTTTCTATACCCGGTAACCATAAAGCTACAAAACCTCCAATTATGAAGGTAACGACTATGTAAATAATTGCTGTTAATAAATCCATTGTCATATCTCCTATAATTTGATTATTTGTATAGCCCTATCAGTACAAGTGAAACATGGATCACAAGAAACGATTGCAAGTTGAGCATCCTGTAATGGATGACCAATACATGATTCCTGCATTGCACCAATGTTTGACATTGATGGTGTTCTTATGATACTGTGTCTTACTTTTCCATCTTCTACACCATATGAATGGTAACATACTCCACGAGGTACTTCTATGTAACTTTTGTATACTGGTGAATCAACCATTTCCCAATCTCTGTTTACAACAGGACCTTTAGGTAAATCCCTAATTACTTGTCTGATGATTTTTGTTGCTTCAAAGATTTCTGTAGCTCTCATTAATATGTTAGCTGCTACATCTCCACCATCCTGAGTAATTACATCAAACTCAATACCTTCATATTCAGGCATTTTTGTTCTCTGATCGAACTCATAACCTGTTGCTCTTAATGTTGGGCCTGTTACGTGTAAGTCTAAAGCTTGTCTTTGTGATAATTGACCTGTACCAACAATACGGTGCATTACCATTGGGTCTGAAACAAACCTTTCAGCAAATCCTGCTACCTTTTCATCAATGTAGTCCATTACATCAAGAATTCTTTGTTGTTCTTTTAGGTTTAAGTCTGCTCTAGGTCTTACTCCACCGAGTACAGATATACCATATTGTACTCTGTTTCCACCCATCATGTATAATAATTCCATTACAGATTCCCTGATGTAGAATATTCTCATAGCAAATGTTTCATGGTTTAATACCTCAGAACCGTGTCCTAAGTAAAGCATGTGACTGTGAAGTCTTTCAAGTTCCTGAGCTAGAACTCTTAAATATCTTGCTCTTTCAGGTATTTCTATACCAAGTGCACCTTCACCGGTACGACATGAATTGAATAGGTGTCCGTTTGAGCAGATTCCACATACTTTTTCTGTTAAAGCATTTGCTTTTTCTACTGGTAATCCTTCCATGATTCTTTCAATACC
>MVAA01000097.1 GCA_003266105.1 Methanosphaera sp. rholeuAM6 | reverse complement strand
AAATAATTTTGTCAAGTCCTCATTGCATAATATAATAACAAATTGCAAAAATAATATTAATAATTATCAATATAATATAGAACATAGTTATAAAACATTTTTGAAAAACTTTTATTTATAGTGATTAATTTAATTATATAACGAAATTAGAGAGGTTAATACTTAAATGGCAAAACTAACCAATCCTTATTTATTAATTGGAATATTATTCATAACCGTACTTGCTTCAGGTGTATTGTGCCATGCATATACAGGTTCACTTAATGCTACAGAAAGTATTAATGCAGTTAATGGTACAACTGTCGTGTCTGGAGATTTACTTATTGATAATTCTAATATTCGTAAAGAACCTTTGGCTTCAAATCCAATGAATATTCTAAGACCTTTGATTAATGGAAACTATATGACACTTGTTACTTCAGTATTAACGGGTGCCGCACCAAAAGACGTGATTAAAAAGAGCAATTACATCACCTCTGACGGTCATATTTCCAGCCAGTTAAATGGCATCGGTAAAGTCAACATGGATTCTAACGGTAAAATTGAAGTTGAAGAGACTGATGAACTTCTATGGGGATACAAATTGTCAGATACCTACGCGGTTAAATCCGGAGATTCCGTTAACCTTGTACGTGACAATAAAACCATTAAAACAGTTGCTATTAATGATATTAATAACGATACTGTTCCGATTGATTACGTTTCAGCTAGCGGATTAAAAACATGGACTGAAACTGCAAAAGAAGGTGCCAACATTACTGTTGATTACTATCTTGGTAACTTTAGTGACGGAAGGGCAAGCGTTCATGGAAAAGAAAACATCATACACCTCTTTGGTGAAGACGTCTACGATTACATGTGTGAGTACACACCGGGCTGTCCTGTTCTGGCCTATGAACACAACGCTTCCGAAGTTAAAGTAAGCAGTGGATTAAGTTATGTTGAAAGCTTGGCCGGTTATCCTACAGCAATACGTGCAGCCAATGCAAGAGAATTTGCAAGAGGGTGGAACGGCACCTTTGTACCTGCACATGGTACTGCCCATGGAAAAGAAAAAGTCAGCTTCACGGCCATTGCCGAATCTGAAGCAGCTTCAGGTAGTGCTACACACGGTGTATGTCCACCTGGAAGATCTTTAAGAGCAGCACTGCTTGCTTTAGGTAATCCGTTACCTACCGGTATGTCCAGTGGTGATGAAGCAATTCTTTATGAATACAGGCCAACAATTGATGTATTGGTTAAAAATACTGGTGATTATCCAATTAAAATTGAAATGTGGACTGAAGGGGAAGGTGGAGCTACCAGAATTTACACTAATGTTTATGAAATTAGAGATAATGGAACAGATGTAAATTCCACTTCCAATTCCACATCCTAATAATAACCCCCCTTATTATGTTCTTTTTTTTAAATACTTTGAGTTGATGAGTTATGGATGCTATTATAACGGCTGCCGGCAAGAATTCAAGAATGATTGATGACTTTATAAAAATGGGCAAGACACCCGTTCATAAATTGAAATTAGAAATAAATGGCAAACCACTGTTGGTACATACCATTGAACAGGTTATGAAATCCGATATTGATAATGTAACAGTTTGTCTAGGTCATTTCAGTGATGAAATATACTGTATTCTGGAGGAGTATTCCCTGGTTGATAAATTGAATGTTACTTTAAATGCGAATCCAAATGTGGGATTGTCCAAAACAATTGCCAATGCATTAGCAGACAATACGGATAATTATTACCTGTTTGCAGCTGCCGATCAGCCGACATTAACAACGGACACCATCAATCGTATGATTCATGTTCTGAAAAACAGTCCTAATCCTCAAAATACAATCAGTATTTTAAGACGCAGAAAAGTTGGAAAATTAGATACTGCTTTGGGATTGGGTATGCCTTTCTGTTGTTATGGCAGGTTATTGTATGATTACATCAATTGTGAGGATGATAATCTTAATCCCATTTTACGCAAGATGATTAATGATGGTGTGGATTTTTATGCGTTAAAAGAAGCTAACAGTTTGGAATTGTTAAATATTAATCATTATTCTGATTATCTTGAAATAAAAAAAGAGATGGAAAAGTATTAGTAGTTTACTAAGTTCAAAACGTCTTCCATTGTCAATCCTATTACCAGTTCTCCATCGTCTATGTCGGTGAATCCTCTGGAACCGTTACATGCAAAACTTACATTTGATTCGTTTGTAAGGTATGGTTTTGACACTACATCTGCACACAATGATGCAATTCCACCAAAGTCACCTTTTAAACGTTTACCGGATGATTGTCTTAGTATTTGTGATATTTTCATTATTTGTATCGGATTACAGTACAATACTACTGAATCAGGTACGAATGGACTTTTTTCTAGTGGTGCATATCCTACAGCAACCATGATTGGATCTACTTTTGGCACTCCTTCAATTAGTTTTGCATCCAGCAATCCTAATGCTATTGCCCCGTTTGGGCATGACATTTCATCGTATGTTGCATAAAATACTGATTTTTTTGTTGCCGCTTCATATACCATACCACAATGTCTTTCCTTTCCTTCACGTTTTGATAGAATACCACTTGCTTCATCTTCATATTCGTATAATTTTACTGAAACAGGACTTTTGTCTAGTTCAAACATTGCCTGCAATTTTTGTGATATCATTTCGTAATCTTCTTGTTTGTTAGAAAACATTGAATATTTCTCCCTAAAAATTATTACTTACATTATATATGTTACATCTAATAGTATTAATATGTGAAGGTAAATTAATAATAGTCTGGTTGAAAATAATTAAAGGAAACTTAATGAATTGCATCAGTCAATTCCTTAATCTTATTATAGGCATCTTCAGTCTCTTCGACAACTGTACCTGTAATGACTATGTCAGCACCTGCCTGACTAACTTCCTGTGCATCCTTAGCGGTTCTTATTCCACCGCCGACAATAACTGTCAAATCAGTTAATTTCTTAACCTTCATAATAAAATCAAGTGGAATATGTGAATCTGCACCGGAACCTGCCTCCAGATATACAACTCTCATTCCTAAAAACTCGGCGGCCATGGAATATGCGAGTGCCAGATCGGATTTGTTGCGCGGAATTGGTTTTGCATCCCCCACCCATCCGACAGTTCCTCCCGGCTCTATAATGATATATGCCATAGGAATTGTTTCAATACCCATCTTTTTAATTGAAGGAGCAGATAATGCCTGTGCACCTGTTATCCAGTAAGGATTTGTTGAGTTGAGCAAACTCATGAATAATATGGCATCGGCATACTTGCTTACGCCACTAATGTTACCCGGAAAAAGAACAACCGGCAAATCAGTGCTTTCCTTTATTGCTTTAACTGTAAGGTTTAAATCATCCTGATCAGTAATTGAACCACCAACAAGTATTCCATCCGAATTTGCCTTTTGTGCAGCTTCTGCCATCTGTGCAGCTTCTTCCGGTGACTGTTCATCAGGATCTATTAAAGTAAAATGTAACTTGTGATTTTTAAGTGTTTCATTAATATAATTCTCGACGTCCATCATCATCCACTCTTATTATTAAATGTTTGAAAATATCATCTTATGATAATTAGTTTATCTTAAAAAGTATTAGTATTTAATTGATTAGAAATAGTTGTTTGTATGGGGCGATTAGAAAAATTTTTGAAGAAAAAAAATTAATGTACTAAAGAAAAAAGTACAATTAATCTATCCTCNNAGCTTCTTCAAATTTTGCCATGTTAGTTTCCTCCTAAGAATTCATTTTGTACTTTTACGATTTCAGTACTGTCACTTGCCTGGCTATAGGCTTCTAATAAATGTTCATTAAGTGTGATGAAATGTGGACCCCATTTAAATGAATTCATTAAATCACGGGCTTCATCCTTATAACCTACAATATATAATGTAGCACTTAATGCTTCAGCAGTTGATAATATACATGGTTTTCCATAATTTACTGGATTTGCCGCCACCAGAAATGGAAGTAACCTATGATTTTTCTTAGACTTGAAATTAAAAGAAGAACTTTTCAACTTCTTCCAAGAACAATCCAATGCTGATAGTCCATATTTTGTAATCTTTTCTTTATCCTCTACAGACACTGCTTTGCTTGCTTCTGCATCCAAAACAATAGCATTATATGGTATTTTACGCATATTATGTGTTATAAAAACCTTATCCTGTTTTTGAAGTTTTACAGAAGTGCATCTTTTGGGATCACATTCTCTTGAATGATAAATTACAATTTTTGTCATATTAAACTTTAATAATAATTTTTTTGAATAAAATAATTCTATTTAATATATTACTCCGTACTACCTAAAGAATAATATGAATTATTAGAATAGTAATTATTATATATCTATTCCAAATAATAAAAAGATTTCTATTTGAACTTTTTCAATATATGTCAGATTATTAATAGGAAAATACAAATAACAATATTATATCAGAATGAGAGTTAAAAAAAATGGATTTGAATTTCTTTACGTTACTTGGTGAAATCGTTGTTGTACTTCTTGCCATATTGCTTATACTGATTTGCATAACCTTGATTCTGGGGTTCTACCTCATTAAAAACAAGAAACTCATTTTTCCAGGATTATTGCTGTTTGCTCTTAATTTAACGTATCCTACCCTTAAGAATTTATTCAAATGGTTCCAGCTTAATGATTTACTCATTGATGAAATCAGCATTGACCTTAGAAACAGAATCAATCGTGAAAAATTTAGCAAACTTGATGCGAAGGAGGTTATAATGGTTTTGCCGCATTGTCTTAGGTCAACCAGCTGTCCTGCCAAACTTGGTGAATCCGGATTGGAATGTGTTGAATGTGGCGGCTGCTGTATCGGAACGATTAAGTGCATCAGTGACATGAAGGGTATTGATATGTATATTGTTCCCGGTTCTACTTTTATTAAAAATGTTTTGAAGAAAAGACCGTTTAAGGGTGTTATTGGTGTGGCATGTCCTATTGACCTGAATCTTGCAATGATGTCACTGGACAGTTACTGTCCTCAGGGAGTGTACCTGTTACGGGATGGATGCATTAATACACTTGTTGATGTGGATGAAGTTATTGAACTTATTAATGTTACACAGCCACCTACCCAATACAGTAAAGAAGACTTCATTAAATAGTATTCTTTCCTATTTCATATGCTATTTTTGAATACTTTCTTCTATTATTCAATAGGATTTCCTTGTTGTATGTTGTTTCACAGAAGAAGTACATCTTACATTTTTCTGTTTTTTGAGACATTCTGTCCTTCACGAATACTGTTTCCAATGCCTTGATTTTTCCGTCCCTCTCAAGGTCTTCATAGCCGCTTCCTGCACTTATCATGAAATTCGTTTGTTTCATCTTTTTCATGGCGGCCTTTCTTCCATCGTCATGGTCATATCTGAAACCTTTTGTGAAGACTCTTGTAAAGTATCCTACCAGTTTTGAGGGTGCATCCATCCAGAAGAGTGGAAATATGAATGTTAAAATGTCGGCGTTGTTGATTTTTTCCTGTTCTGACTGTACGTCCTTTGATAATTCACAGTGAATATTGTTGTTTTCTCTTAAATATTCCTTTTCTGAAATATCGGTATTAAATTTTGATTCATACAAATCAGTTATTGTATACTGGATGTCTTTTTCATTCAATCCTTTTAGGTAAGCTTCCTTGATATCATGCGTTACTGATGTTATGCTTGGATGACAGTATATTACGTGTACTTTAGTTGCGTTTCTCATAGTAATATGTTTAATCATTTAAACTAATAAATTAATAATAGTTAGAACAAATATTATAAGTAGATTATTATTATGGGTGGAACATAATGAAAAGGATTGGAGTTGCTGTTAAAGAAAACGGAAAACGATTGGAACATTTTGGTATAAGTGAATATTTTATCGTTTATAAATACAATGAGAAGAATCATAACATTCAATATGATAACATAATATTTTCATTAAAGGATCACAGACCTGACAGTGAAGAGTGGGAAAAATCTGCCGATTCCATAAAGGACTGTGATATAGTCATATGTGAAAAGATTGGTGTGGTTGCAAAGGCTGAAGTTGAACGTAGGGGTATTAAAGTAATAGAATCGGAAGGTCTTGTCGAGGAAGCTCTTGATGATTTCATTAATGTTCAAAAAAGAAAAGAAAAAATAAAATTTTAATAATAATCTCCAAATTTAAACTTTTTTTGAATAGTTCTGTTTTTAAACACTGTAAATCAATATTTGTTGAAAAAAAATAAATTGAAATTTAACAAATAATGGTCAAATATTATTTATAATAACCTAAATATCAAATATTAATTATCAATCAATGAATCAGCATAAAAATAAATGCTAAAAATTTAACAATAATTCTTGAAGGGGAATCTATTATGCAGATAGATGAAAAATGGTACAAACTATTTGAAAAATTATATGGAAAAAAGTTCAATAGATTACTTACTGTTGGAACAGCAGATATCGGATACACCAATTACGATATAAGAAAGTTGGATGAAATACGACCCTACGTTGAAGAAGGATTTCCACAAAACGAATTCTACATAAGTTTATACAGTTATAAAACAGAAGACAAACTCAGTCGATGGAACGCAATCGACTTAGAACAATATGAAAAATATGCAAATAAAAACTGCCTGCTATTTAGATTTAAACAAAACACGGATATCATCCAAGAAGAAACTTCATACTTAGATGACATAGAAAAATTTATGTTTATACGCAGATCAATCAATCTCGGATGCAATAAAAATATTGTACAAGACTGTAATAAAGTGTATAACTTCTTTAAAACACACTTCAATATCAAAGGAACCATGATGTTCAATGGTTTTGATGAATGTCTACTATACTACTATACCGATGAAATAGCATTAAACAATCCCAGTTTAACATATTACAACATTCCTGCATTATTAAAACAAAAATTAGATATTCCAACGTTACTCTATGAAAATATTGAACCGTTTGCACAACTGGTACCATTACCTGGTACACAAAACAGTAACTCCAGACTGTACACACAATTATTCCATCCGGACTTCGACTATGAACATGTCATGTCCAACAGTCAGGAAAAATTCCTGGACGAAAGTCATTTAAGTCCAATTGAAAAATCAAAAGAATTAGAACAATTCATTAAAGACATAGATGATGAAATTGATAATACTAAAACCATAAAATTTAATTTTAATGAAATATGGGAAAAAATCAATTAAATACCACCCCCAAAACCTTTCAAGAATTTATTTGATTTAATCACTCAAGATAGTGATTACATTTATTACTTTTTTTAGAAAAAATTGACCTTAAATTAAATATCTGATTAAAAATAGCGTTTATTTAATTGAAAAAAATAAGAAAAAAGAAAAGATTTACTCTTGAGCCATCATGTATGCATCATAGGCAACATAAATACTGTATAATAGGTTAACTAGATAATAGACCCATTCTCTGAATACTATTGAAACAAGAACGGCAATTATTGCTGCTAAAAGAAACATTACTATACCTTTCTGAAGACTTCCTGCATAGAATTGTCCTAATCCAGGTATGAAGAATGATAGTATAGCTGCAAGAATCGGATTTGCCATAAAGTCTCTCCTCCATTATTTGATGGTAATACTTTAATCAATCTTAAATATATAGATTGTCAAATAATAGCTAAGTATTTATTATAGTAGAAATAAATATTAAANNGTAAACTGTCATGAGTATCTAAATTTTTTTATAAAAAGCAAACCTTGTTTTATTTACCATAAAACCTGACGGATTCTTTTCAAATTTAATAGATTTTAATAATATTCAAACAATAATTAGTAGGGGTACTAATTCAACAAAACCCAACTCATATTTACAGTGAAATAGCATAAGATAAGAGGATTTGCTGTAAAAATTTTTCAATTAAACTAATATACATTCATTATAAAAATAAAAGGAGAAAGTGATATAATGGCAAAAGCAAGAAGACGAGTACGTGACACCTGGAGAGAAAAAGTATGGTATGAAGTATTAGCACCGGCAGACTTTGACGAAGCAAGTTTAGGAACAAGCCCTGCTAAAGAACCTGAAATGTTAGTAGGACGTAAAATTGAAACATCAATGCGTGAAATTACAGGAGATTTCAGCAGACAATACGTTAAACTATTCTTTGAAATAGACCATGTAAGCGGAGAAAAAGCCTACACAAAATTCACAGGCCACAAAGTTACAACAGACTACACCCGCAGTATGATCAGAAGAGGAACCAGCCGTATCGACTCAATTACTGATGCAACAACAAAAGACGGTAAAAAACTAAACGTACACATGTTAGCAATAACAGTAAAAAGAGCAAAATCATCACAACAAAAACTCATCAGAGAAACGATGACAAGAATGATCATTGAAAATGCGGCAGAAAAAGATTTAGAAGAACTTGTAAAAGAAATCATTTCAGGTAAGTTTGCTTCAAACATTTACCACGAAGCCAAAAAAATCTATCCGCTTAAAAAAGTTGAAACAATAAAAACAAAAGTATTGAACAAATAAGTTTTTCAACAAACGGGACTTAAATTAAATATTTCTTGACCTCCTTCCACTTTTCTTTATTTTTTAACACAATATTTTATAGTAATAAAACACAAAAATTAATATTATGATACAATTAATATTCCTCGTAATTTGTGTGATATTCGGAATCATAGTATACCTTACAGGTGCACTTGATTTACTAGGCTCATCTTTTGTTACAATTATTGGGATGGTTATAGTCATCACAAGAGGATTTAATTGGTTAATAGTATTATTGCTATTTCTATTTTTGGGTTCCGTTTTCACTAAATTCAAATCCGATTACAAGAAACGTATAGGATTAAGACATGAAAAACGTACAGTGAAAAATGTCGTCTCAAATGGAATAGTTCCCGTATTAATGGCATTATTTGGTAATTATGCAGGTTTTATAGGGGCTATAGCTACTGCAACTGCCGATACAATGGCAAGTGAAATTGGAGTGCTCACAGACCCCATACTAATTACCAGCAGAGAACCTGTAAAGCCAGGAACTGATGGAGGCGTGTCAATACTTGGAACTGCTGCGGGAATAATTGGAGCCTTAACAATAGGAATAACGGCCTACTTTTTAAACGTATCTCCATATCTGTCACCAAGCATCTACATATCCCTGATTGCAGGAATGGTCGGCTGTTTTGCCGATAGTGTTCTTGGTGCAACATTAGAAAGAAGTGGGCTTTTCAATAATGAGCATGTTAATTTATCTGCCACAATAATTGGAGCATTAGTTGGTATCATTATAATAAGTATCGGAGCATGAAAAAAATGAAAGGAATTATATTTGTAATTGATGGAATGGGTGATCGCCCAGTTAAAGAATTAGGTGATAAAACACCATTGGAAGCAGCATACACCCCTTACATGGATAAAATGGTTGAAGAAGGTATTACCGGTATCATGGACACCATAAGACCTGGCGTAAGACCGGGCAGTGACACGGCACATTTGACGCTGCTGGGTTACAATCCATACGAGGTATACACCGGAAGAGGACCTTTTGAAGCAGCAGGAATCCATGTGGAAGTGGAACCTGGAGACATTGCATTCAGATGTAACTTTGCAACGGCCGAAGATGATTTGACTGTTGTTGACAGAAGAGCCGGAAGAATTAGCTGTGGTACCGACAAAATTGCCCAAACCATTAACAATATGGAACTTGACGATGGTGTTGAAGTCATATTCAAGGAATCAGATGCACACAGAGCAGTTCTTGTTCTTAGAGGAGAAGGTTTATCTGATCAGATTACTGATGCCGACCCTAAACATGAAGGCAACAAGCCAAAATGTGTTAAAGCATTGGATGATTCCAAGGAAGCAAAATATACCGCTTGCCTGGTTAACAAGTTTGTTGAAAAATCATATGACATGCTTAAGGAACATCCGGTAAATCTTAAAAGAATTGAAGATGGTGAAAATCCTGCAAACATAGTTCTTCCTAGAGGTGGAGGAGAAGTGCCATGTGTCGAAGCATTTGAGGACAAATATGGTCTTAAAGGAGTATGTGTAGCAGAAACCGGTATTATCAAAGGTATTGCAAAAATTGCGGGAATGGACATCGTTGACATTCCAGGTGCAACAGGTGGAATTAACACAGACCTTGAAAGCGTACGCGATTACATAGTTAAATACGCTAAGGATAACAGTTATGATTTCATGCTTGTTAACGTTGATGGTGCTGATGAATGCGGTCACGATGGAGCAGCAAACGACAAGAAAGAATTCATAGAAAAGATAGATGCACTTATCATGAAAGAGCTCTACGACATTGATGACATAGTATTGTTTGTTACTGCAGACCATTCAACACCGGTAGGTGTGATGGATCATTCAGGAGATCCTGTACCTGTATTTATCAAGGCAGACGGATTACGTGTGGATGACATTACTGAATATGGTGAAAGACAGGCAGCAAAAGGTGGTCTGTGCCGTATAAGAGGTACTGATGTAATGTACATTATCAGAGACCTTATGAATGTAATCACCAAATTTGGAGCATAAAATTTAATGTTCCCCCTTAATCTCCATTTTATTATCATTAAAGATGTAAAAAAGTTATTATTTTTTTCTTATCAAATTTTCAATGGAAAAATGTCTTTAGAAACAGGAGAATGAACTTAGATGACAGAGAATATACCAAGATTATTCGGAACATCAGGTATTAGAGGAGAATACCAGAAGGAAGTAACACCGGAATTGGCATTGGATGTTGCAAGGGCACTTGCCAAGTATATCGGTGGAAAAGGAAAAACTGTGGTTATCGGTCGTGACACCAGAACCACCGGTAAACTGTTTGAAAACATCATGTCGGCAGGACTGCAGGAATGTGGATGTAACGTTCTGTTACTTGGAATGGTTCCTACACCAACGGTAGGGTATGCTTCACTGAAAAAGGGTGCTGATGCTGCCATTATGATTACTGCTTCACATAATCCTTCAAAATACAATGGTATTAAGTTATGGAATGCTGATGGATTGGCATATAAGCAGGATCAGGAACGTGAAATCGAAAGAATCGTCTATGAAAAGGACTTTGAAAAGGTAGGCTGGGATGAAATTGGTAAAGAGTATGACATAAGCTCTTTTAAGGATGAGTATGTTGATGATATTATTAAAATCTCCGGAATTGACCCTGAAAAACCTTTGAAAGTTGTTGTTGACTGTGCCAGTGGTGCAGGCAGTGAATTGTCACCGGAAGCTTTGCGTCGTGCGGGAATGAATGTCATCACACTTAATGCTCAGCCTGATGGTTTTTTCCCAGGACGTAATCCTGAACCCAACAGTGCTAATTTACAGGAACTTATGAAAACTGTGAAAGTCATTGGTGCTGATATTGGTCTTGCACATGACGGTGATGCCGATCGTATGATTGCCGTTGATGAGGAGGGTAATTTGTCTGATTTTGACAAGTTATTAACAGTTATTGCAAGAGAATTTGGCGGTACTGTTGTTACTACTGTGGATGCCTCCGCCTGTCTTGATACGGAAATGAAAAAGCTTGGCGGCAATGTTCTTAGAACGCCTGTTGGTGACGTGCATGTAGCAGAATCAATCAATGAAAACAATGCCACTTTTGGTGGAGAGCCTTCAGGTACGTGGTTACATCCTGATTTCTGTATGTGTCCTGACGGTTTACTTTCAGGTCTTCGTATTGTCAAATGTGTGCAGGATCATGGTGCATTGTCCAAGCAATTGGCCAGTATTGACAGTTATCCCACCATAAGAGAAAAGGTTACCTGTTCCAATGATAGGAAGGAATCCGTTATGGAATCTGTTGAAGCTTCCTTTGTTGATGAGTTTGATGATGTTGAAGAGGTTCTTAGCATTGATGGTGTTAGAATTTCATTTGTTGACGGCAGTTGGGTTTTAATAAGACCGTCAGGTACGGAGCCTTATGTTCGCATAACTGCTGAGGGCAAAACACAGGCTCATTTGGATAAGATAGAAGAAGTATCCAAGAATTTCCTTGCAAAATTAATTTAATTCTCCTTTTAATCTCCTTTTACTATTCCAATAATTTATGATAAAAAAAGCTGTTTTTAAATAAATCTCCGAGTAAAACTGAAAAAAAAATAAAACAGGACTTAAAATAAGTCCCTTTCCCGTTATTCATTGAACAAGAGTCAATGAAAAAAAAACT
>MVAA01000047.1:42045-56595 GCA_003266105.1 Methanosphaera sp. rholeuAM6 | reverse complement strand
CGGAAAGTTGCCGGCCTTTAATAATATTTTAACTATTTTTGAACTGTTTTATTTGAAATTTATTATGTTGTTTTTCCTGATTTTTGTAGTAAATTTATGCTTCTATTTTTTCAATCATTTTCAATCAAAATTCCTAAATACTAGTTTTGATATAATTATTTTTATTAACATTTTGTTAATTGCCTGGTACGAGGGTTGCTCGGGGAGGAATGTTGGTAATCTACCTGTGATCTGGAGAGTTAGTAAACAGGCAATATTCTTTAATTATTGATTTTAAAAATAGTTTGGTGGGGATTCTAGAATTTTTCTAGTATGTCTTTATAAACGCTTTTCAGCGGTTCTTCTGATTTTTCATAAATTTTCTTAAGTATTAGTTCAGGTGTACTGTTTGCCAAATAGTTTATTTTTGGTGTTCTGTCTACGATTAGATTGTACTTTTCATCCAGTCCTTTTGCTTCTATTCCATCTGTTCTGATTTTAACGTTGTTTGTTCTTTTAAGTATTTCTGGAGCCATGTGTGTTACAATTATTGCATATGATTTGTCATTTTGTATGTGTTCTATAAATCCTATTATTATTTTTATTGCTGCTTCTAGTTCGGTTATGGATTCAAGTTCATCTATAAGCACTAATTTCCTTTCTTTTCCTATTGTGGCCGGGATGAATGATGTCAGGAATGTTTCGAATGCTCCAGCATTTAAGGAATGTTTTTTTGTGAAGTAGTATATTTCATCTGTTTGTGGAATTGTTGATTCTTCTGAGCATACTCCAAGCCCCATATGTGTCATTATACAGTGTTGTCCTATTGTTTCCAGCAGTGTTGTTTTTCCTCCACTGTTTGCTCCGGTAAGCAGTATTATGTTGTTTTCATTATCCAGGTTGTAGTCTATTTTTTGCATTTGTGTTTTGTTTGTTTTTTCTTCTTGTTTTAGATTTAAATGTAAACTTCCTTTTAGTTTGTATGTGTCTTCGATTTTTGGCATGTGAAGGTCATAGTATTTTGTGAAGTTTGCCAGTGAAAAGCGGTAGTCGTATTCTATCAGCTCTTTTGTTTCCTGTTTTATTTTGTCTTCGTATTGTTTGAGTAGTGTACATGCTTTTACTTCTTCTTCGTATTTTTTTAGGTGGATGTTCGTGGATATGTTTTCCTGTACTCTTTTTACTTCGTTTTGATCAATTTCTATGGGGTATTTTATTATGAACGGGTCAAAAAGTTGTCCTGTTTTATTTGAAAGTTCTTTTCTGGCTTCATCCAGCACATTGTCGTAGATGCTCATTAATTTTGGTGGCAGGTCGTCATCGTTTAGTAATTGTAATATTTCATCTCCTTCCAATGCAACTTTTTTTATTTCTTTTTTTAGTGTTTCATTTATTTTTTCTGTCGTTTCGTTTATTATTTCATTTATTGATATTTTGTTTTCTGTTTTCGTGTTAATGCTTTCCAATGCTTCTAGTGCTTCTCCTATGCAACTTTTTAGTCCCAGATATTTTCTTAGAAGGTATATGTTTTCCAGTGTCGTCCTGTTTTGTTTATAGTATTCCAGTATTATGTTTGGCTGTATTTCATAGTCGGAACTTTCATTGCTTATTGCAAGTATGTTATTTGCATCTCCCGGATCTATTGTGTAGTTGTTGTACAGGTATATGATGAATTCAAATTCTTCAAGGTTTACCTGTTCCTCTATGGCAAATATGTTGCAGTATTTGTCATATCCTTTCCTTATCAATGTCAGGTAGTCTTCGTAGTCTTCACATATTATTGCATATTCGTCATCAAATCGGGGACGTATGTTATCGGATAGGGGTGTTATTTTTTCATAAAGTTTTCTAATGTGAGTGTAGTCAAGGTTTTCTGTCTGTTTTATCGTGTTTTGTATTGTTTGTTGTGTTTCTTTTATTTTCAGGTAATCTGTTGTCGGATTCATCAGAAGTATTCTTGTTCTGGCATAGTTCGTATTTGCGAAGTTCAATAATTTGTTTATTATTTCATCATATATTTTCTTTGACTGTTCCGTTTTTAAAAACGAACTGTTTTCATGGTTATGAACTTTACGTATAATTTCCAATGCCAGCTTTTGACTTATTCCTTGTATATTCATTAGTTGGTCTATTTCATAGTTTTCCACAGATTTTACGAATTCTTCATAACTGCCGTATTCCTTAATGATTTTTTTCACCAGTTTATTTCCTACTCCTTTGATTTCCTCTATTTCATAAATAATTGTCACCCCCATCTATTTTATTATGGGTTTATTCCTATCTATTATTTTTATTTTAACTTACTCTTTTAATTTTTCTTGTTATTTCAATAGGTTAATATTAATTGTAGAATGAACATAAATTTATTTAATCTTTTTGTTTTTTAGGAGAGGACTTAATGGATTTTTTTGTGTATATTATTTTACTCTTGCTTGGAGGTTGTTTTGGAGGATTGATGTCCGGTCTTCTGGGTGTTGGTGGAGGCATTGTTTTAACTCCCATTCAATATTATCTTCTGTTAGCTTATGGTGTTGAACCTGGTATGGCCATGACTACCTCTTTTGCCACAAGTCTTGCCGTAATTTTTGTTACCATGCTTAGAGGCACTAAAAAACATTATGAAAACGGTTTTGTAGTCACGGATTTTTTAGCTTATATTATGTGTTTAGGTTTTGTTGGAGCCATTGCAGGCGCTTTTATTTCTACACATGTTGATGTTTCATTTCTCAGGTATGCTTTCGGATTGATGTGCTTTTTTGCGGTCATCAACATGATTTTGATTAGGTATCCTGATAATGATGACAATATCAGCCAAAGTAAGTTGGGACATTGTATTCTGGGTCTTATCGGCGGTTTACTTTGTGGTCTTCTTGGTGTGGGTGGTGGTATTATCATGATACCTGTTTTAACCATTGTCTTAAGGTATCCTACACATAAGGCTATTGGTACCAGCAGTGCTTCTATTATTGCAACCAGTCTTGGTGGAATGATTGCATATGTCATTTTAGGATGGAACGTTGCTGGTCTTCCCGCATATTCGTTGGGCTATATTAATATTGTTCAGTTCATATTTCTTACATTGGCTAGTTCCCTTGTTGCAGGATTTGCTGCCGATGTTTCTAAAAATGTTGATTCAAGGAAGTTAAAAATAGTTCATATTTTGTTGGTTCTTTATATCGGATTGAAAATGGTTGGGGTGGTGTAGCTTTCAATTATTTTTTGTACACTCCCATTTCTATGTTTCCCATGAAGAATTTGTTGTTTTTTGTTAATTCTAGTTTTTCATATTGATTGTTCTTTATTTTCTGGAAGTGTTCGAGTATTTTTTCCGTATCTGTCTTGTTGAAGAATCTGCAGTCTATAGTGAAGTTGTTTATGTTTGTTTTTCTTAGTCTTTCCATGTGATTTTCCAGGTTCAGTATTCTGTAATCGAAGATGTGGCTGTTTTGGTAGCAGTCTTTTTTCATCGGGTATCTGTTGTTTCTTTTGTCTATCAGGTAGTATGTATTCGTTATTTCTTCTTCGATAAGGTCTTCAAAGTTATCCTTTGTTATCATTAGTTGTATGTGTCCAAATATTATGTATTCTAGTTCACAATAGGTATTGTTCAGAAGTTTCAAATCGTTGTATGAAATCTCATTGGATACTGTCAGTTTTTTGAATCCCGGATTTTGTGCCAGTTTTTTTATTGTGTAATTATTGTATATGTTAAGATTATTTCCATATTTTTCAACCTCTAGGTTAACTGCAATTCCTATGTTGTCTGTCTGTATTTTTATGTTTATTCCATTGTTTTGCAGTTTTGTTATGTTTTCTGTTATCTGTGGCAGGTCTTTGTCAAGCAGTATCTGCGGTAAAATCCATATTAATTCTTTATCGGGGTTTGTTTTATTGATTTGTATTAGTTGTTCTGTTATGTTTTCTGTGTATTCGGCAATGTTTTTATAGTTGTAGCTGGCATCATAGTAGATGCTTGTTATGTATGGGTACTTTTTTAGTATTTCAGTTTGTTGCGGATCGTTTATGTATACGTTCCATTTTTCTTCTGTGGATGTTTTGTTTTCAATATAGTGTTTGTTTTTAAATGTGTTTATTGCTTTTTTTATGCTTTCCTTTTCTTCTTTTGTTGGGTTTTGTTTTCGTGTTATTTGTTTGTCTATTTTTTGAATTAGTTCTCTTCTTATTTTGTTTATGGTGGAGATTGGCATGAAAAGGTCGTTTTTGAAGTTGGTATAGCTTATGTTTTTTATGTTGTAAGGGGTGTCTTTTGTTTTTTGGAGCTGTTGGTTTAGGTTTTCTTTTGTTAAGGGTTTGTTTTTTGCTTTTTGAAATTTTTCTTTGCTGGTGTACATAACCGATTTTTCCAACAAATCACTACTTGCTTTTACTTGCATTTCCTGTTGATTATTTATAGTAATTGCCAAGTTAATGTCTATTTTATGAATGTTCTTTTCATTTATTATCATTTTTGTTTTATCTTTAAGATATTTTGAATATGTGATATACACCATTGAATCTTTTTCTATAAACATTCCCTTTTTTGCTCTTACAGTAATTTTATTTCTTGTTTGGGAAATAATTTTACTAACGTACATTCCACAGCTTTCACCTTCAAACTCAAATTTCAAACCATCACCATTAACGATTTTTGTCGGAAAACGTTTATTGGTAAATTTAATAGTAATCTCCCTATCATTTGATTTAATTACCCTGCCAATAGGATAACCTTGGTTTCCTGCACGATTTCTTCCTACAACATCACATGGATTTTTGCCCGAAATGTAACCTTCAGTAAAGCCTCTATTGAATGCAAGATTTAACAACAAATAATCTTCCTTATTAAAATTATCATCTACCGCATTTCTATAGGCAAAAGTCGTGCTTGAAACGTATTGTGATGATTTCATTCTGCCTTCAATCTTTAAACAATTCACTCCAGCTTCAATGAAATCCTTGACGTTATGATAAGTACACAAATCCCTGGTGCTTAACAGATAGTTTTCATCCTCCAGCAACGTATTGTAATCGTCTTTTAAAGCATAACGCATACGACAAGGTTGGGCACATAATCCCCTGTTACCGCTGCGACCACCTAAAAATGATGACATAAGACATTGACCCGAATAACAGTAGCATAAAGCTCCATGAACAAAAACTTCCAGATTAACGTCACAGTCAAACTCTCGTAATTTACGGGAAATATCTCTAATTCTACTTAAAGGAACTTCACGTGACAGATTCACGCTAGAAATACCATTTTCACATAACCATTTAACAAAGGAATAATCATAAACAGTCATCTGGGTTGAAGCATGAATATTTAAATCGGGAATCAATTCCCTGATAATGCTGAAAAGACCAATATCCTGAACAATAATGGCATCCACGCCCTGACAATACAGATAGTACACGTAATCTATCACCTTGGGGATTTCCCTTTCCAAAATGGAAATATTCACTGTAACGAAAACTTGAACGTTATACTTATGACAGAAAGTTACAGCTTCTTTTAGTTCATCATAATCAAAATTTTCAGCGTAATCCCTGGCACCATAGTTTTTGCCGGATAGATAGACACAATCGGCACCACTAAAAACAGCAGACTTTAAAACGTCCATAGAACCCACAGGTGAAAGAATTTTACAATTTTCATAAGTCACTTTTCAACAACCCCACTATATCATAGTATTCTATTAAAATATTGATTAACATAATATAAAATAATAAATATTTATTTTTTTGGTGAAAAGATGTACATAGTACTTGAAGGAATAGATGGTGCAGGAAAATCATCACAAACGGAATTACTTGATATTTGGTTAAAAGAAAACGATTACAAAACAAAGATAATAGTTGAACCAACGAAATCGGATATAGGACAGTTGATAAGAAAAGAACTTTTAAATCCTGAATCAACAAATGATATCAATCAACAAAAGCTAACGTTACTTTTTGCGGCGGATAGGTTAACATTAAAGCAAGAGATACTTGATGCAAAAGGGTCTGCCGATTTAATACTTATAAGTGACAGATCTTTCTATTCAAGCATATGTTATCAGAACAATTCATCAATAGATCCTAAGTGGATTTATGAAGTAAATCTTCATACGCCACGGCCGGATTTAACAATACTTCTTGACTTAAACGAAAAAGAAGCCATAAATCGTTGTGACAGGGAGGAAGTGTTTGAAAGCATAAGCTTTTTAGAAAAAACAAGGAAGAACTATTTGGCATTATTGGATGTTGAAGAGAATATTGTTGTTATTGATGCAGACAAAACAATCGAAGAAGTTCAGGAAAATATAAGAAAAGTGGTTAAGGAAAAATTGGAAATGATTAGAAAAGATTAAATCTCTAATCTTTTAGTCATAATGTCTACAATAAAGTTAACGGCATTGTTTATTTCTTCATAGGTACCATGTAGTTGCGGACCTGAATCTGACTGTTTTAGTTGAACATCAAAGTTGTCAACAGCTGCCTTTATATCTGAAACTGTAGGGCCAGGCGGTAAAGTAACGTCAACGACATGTTTGCTTGCACGTCTTAAATCTTCAAGTTCTCCTTCGAAGAGTATGATGCCTCTTTCATTTTGAAGCATGTTTAAATGATATTCGTTAATCATTTGGTCTACTTGCTTAGGTTGTAGTCCTGATAATACGCGCATTGTATGTTTAACCATATTATTTCACCTTTTTTTTAATGTGTTTCCATGTATTCCCGTGCAGAAGCAAAACGGTCAATTAAGTATTTGCTGACAGTATTTTTTAAATCCATAGGATGTAATTCTTCTTTTGAGAAAATGTCAATCAGTTCCTCTTCTGTTAGTTCAAGGTTTCCGCCAAATTTTTCAGGTCTTTCAATTAACATTTTTTCATGTTCATCAAATATGTAGTAATGTGCCATTTCAATAACAGGATTGTCTTCGACAACACCTGTAGGACAGAAACTTTTATTTATCTTGTTTTTAATTTCCTTTGGAGAGTCATCAATAGCAATGAAGTTACCTTTGCTGCTGCTCATCTTATCTGATCCGTCAGTTCCATGAATTAATGGGATGTGAATACATACTGGTGGTTCCACACCTAATTTTGGCAGAATTTCTCTGGCCAACATGTGAATTTTTCTTTGTTCCATACCTCCAACAGCCACGTTAACGTTTAAATCATCAATATCCAATGCTTGCATGACTGGATATATTGCTTCAGCAACATTGTGTGTTTCATCACGGGATACTTGTGCCATACTTCTTTGAGCTCTTTGAATGGTAATTAATGTGGCTGCACGGAATACTCTTACCATATATTCCTTAGACATACGATCAGAACCGAGAATAAAATCGGTATCTTTTTCATCAAGACCTAATGCTTTGAAACATTTAATGTTATAAGCTGCTGTTTCATTTATCTCTGCCAGTGTTCCTTTACCGTTTAGGTATGCGTGCAGGTTTGCTATGAATATTTTAATTTTAAAACCGGCTTCCTGCAATGCTTTCATTTTCTTAATAGTTAATGCGTGACCTAAATGAACTTTACCTGAAGGTTCAAATCCCACGTATGCTACCTTTTCATCCCTGTTTAACAGTTCCTTTAATTCACTTAATTCTATAATTTCAGAAGTATCTCTTGAAATCTTTTCTATTGCTGTGTCATTATCCATATTTTCTCCTCCATTCTTCTTTAATTTATATTAATATGTATATCTTGTTTTTAAACTTAATAACATTAATCTCCTGACCAATATTAATGTTTTCCAGGTTATCATTCTTTTTTAAATCAACCGTACTGTAATTGTCGGGATCCAATACCTGAATTTCTGTCGGCGTTACATTGGTTACAGTTGTCACTTTAACATCTTCAGTATTTCCAACCTTTTTAATTTTATCATATTCTTTCCAACTGATTGATTCTGATTCATATCTGTCCAGATTCCGTCCGACAAATTTATGACTGCCAATTTTTTCTATCATTAATATATTGTCTTTATATTCAATGAAATCGTTTTTATGAAAAGACGGTAATCGTACGGAAATCCACGAACGATACAAGTCCTTGCTTTTTGATTTGTCATGACCTACTATTTTTCGGGATTCTGTAATTATTCCACCGAATTGTTTTTGCATGTTCTCGGCTATTTTATGGGCTGCATTATGGGAACCCACCTGATAGTCAATACCTTCTTTCAGGACTATTCTCTCAGTCACGTAAGCCAACTTGTTTGTTTTGCACAATCTTTGTATTTCGCTTGAAATGAATTTGTCTGCATTTTTGATTTCTTCATCTTCAAGTTTTCTGTTATCAGCCCTTAACTGTATAACCGCTTCATAATATCCGGAATAAAATTTACTGCAGTCCGGACAAACCCCTTTTTCAACCTTAACTTCTATCGGATACTCTTTTTCAATAAACTCTTCAAGGACTTGTCCATTTGCATGGATAATACAATCATACATTGTACCCCTGTTTGTAAGTATTTCCGTTGTTATTTCAGCGTCCTTTAACTTTTCATTGACCGTAATGTCCTTTTGTATGGCGTCATTAATTATTTCATCATCATAATATGCTGTCTGAATCCATTTATCATGTTTTAATGTAGCTCCACAATGGGAACATACCATAAAGGTCACATATTCCGGCACTTGGATAAGTTCAAATTCTTTGACATAACAATTTTTACATAATCCATCAAATAACTTTTCTTCGCTGTTGCATAGTAAACAAAACATTATATCCTCTCTATATTTAAAGAATTAGATTATAATTTTTTTTCATCGTAAAAAGAGTTTTTTATTGGAGCTTAAAAAAATATTATAATAGTTTTTCTTACTATTATAATGATTTAAGTGGTGCTCTTGCCCCACAAGCACTACATTTTAACATATCAATACGGTCTTCACGTATAATGACTGTATCTGGCCTGTTGCATTCATGACATATTACAAAGTTGTCTACATATTCTTTTATACGGTCGTTTATTACGTAATGTGTGAATTTACCTTGAAGTATTGCCCGGTTTCCTTCAACATTTCCGGATGTACCCAATTCTCTAAGCAAATATTTCAATACGTGTTGAGGGTCTCTGTTTAATGTACTTGATACATCACCAAAGTTTTTAATAATTGTACGATTCCCTTGAATAACCGAATATCCCTTAGGAATTTTAAATCTGATTGATTCAAATACTCTGTCAGGTAATTGTTCATATGCTTTATCTAATAAAGCTTCATACTCTTCAAATTCTTTATCAGTTTTTGCCATTAATTAACCTCCATCTTTTTCTTTAACAATTATCGTTATTAATGATTAATAGTATAAAATAATATTTCTCATAAATTATTCATTATAATTTACTATTTATTCTGCTTATTACTTAATTTTTTCTAGGCCATTTTGTAATGGTCTGGTGTTGGGGAATAAATAACACCCTTGCTTGTGAGCATATTTATGATATTATCTACTTTGTTTTCTGAAATGTTAAATTTATCTGCTAAATTGCCGTAAATAACATTTTTAGGGGCACTTCCACCATATTCTTCCGAAATTTCTTTTATTTCATCAATAATAATGTTTATTTTATCTCTTTCAGATTTGGAAGTTCTACCTTCAACTTTGTCAATATCAACTTTACCAGTATCTGGGTCATATCCCACCTGTTTCATACAGTCCTCTTGTAATTTAATGGCACGTTCAGCATCTTCCTTACATACTTCAGGACTTAATCGGATTTTTGCACTTGCTTCTGACAAACGAACAAGAGCTTCAAGTTGACGGGCAGTAATAGGAACTGGTGATTCTTCATCTATAGCTCCACTACGCATAGTTACATAGAAATCCTGTAAAACTTTGGCAGCTTCCTTGGATAAAACTGGATGAACAGTTTTTCTGGCATATGCTATGTATTTACGCATCAACTCAGGATCAATTACATATTTGATGTTTTGGTCTTGATGTATTTTAAGAATGTGTCCTGCAAGATCATGGTCTCTTTCTGCATTAGGTTTATCTTCAATAATGAATATTAAATCAAAACGTGATAATATAGGTGATGGAAGATCTATTTGTTCTGCTATGGATTTATATCTGTCAAACCTTCCGAATTTTGGGTTTGCTGCTGCAAGTACACTACAACGACTGTTGAGTGTTGCCATAATTCCGGCTTTGGCAATTGATATTGTTTGTTGTTCTAATGCTTCGTGAATAGCACTACGGTCTTCTTCCCGCATTTTATCAAGTTCGTCTACGCATACGTTACCTTTATCTCCGAGCACTAATGCACCTGCTTCCAAACTCCATCCACCTAGGTCATCACGAACAGCTGCGGCGGTAAGTCCTACACCACTTGTTCCTTTACCACTAGTATAAATACCACGTGGTGCTAGCTTTGAAACGTATTTCAATATCTGTGATTTACCAATACCCGGATCTCCAACTATGAGAATATGCATATCTCCTCTCATGTGTGTCTTATCTTCTAGGATTTTAGCACTGCCTCCAAATAATTGGAATGCAATAGCTTCTTTAACTTCGTAGTATCCTTGAATTGAAGGTGCTGTGGAATCGATAATTTTTTCATAAATATCTGGTGAACTGGCAAGTTTTTTGATTTCTTCTTCATCCTCTTCGCTGATTTCCAACTCTTCAAATTCTTGTTCTAAAGGTTCAAAGAAATTACCATAGATGAAATTATTGAATCGTTTTGTTCTTTCGTCACGTACCGTTTTAAGAATTCCCGTAACTCTGATTTTATCTCCTGGAGTTAAGGTGTCAACCAGATCATCCTCCAAGATGATGTTTATTTGTCTTGGCTGATCTCCACCTGATAGATTTTCCAGTGGTTCCTGTAGTTTAACTGTCTGTGTATCCATGTAACGGGATTCTTCCTGTCGTAATTTAAAAGATCTTCCACCACATTCCTGGCATACTGCAGGTTCATGTATGATGTTTGATTTCTGTTCTACTTCATAGAGTCTCATACAACTTCTACATTCAAAAACTGCAGTCAGTATCCTTGGATGAATTTCATCGGTTTTTCTAACAATACCATCCACTGCAATAAATTTACCAATGTATTCACTGCGTAAGTTTCTTAATGGCACNNGGATCAATATTTGTAATGGATTTTGTTGCGGCTTCTAATATTTCATCAGGTTTTTCTAAAAGTAAATCTGCTAAATCAGGATCAAAAACTTCTAACCTATTATAATCTATTATGACAGATTTTTCTTCTGGATAAACATCTAAAACTGCGAATATTTCATCTTTACATATTTCACTGAAAAATTCTTCAAGTTTCAGTATTGATGCCGCAGGAGATCTAATATTTTTGTCTGTTGTTGTTGTATTCATATGATATACTTTTTAGTTTTTATGATTTTTAAATTTATGTAAATGTGCAATTATTTTAAAAAAAAACCTTACTTTTTAATACTTTGAAAAATAGAGAGATATTTATAATAAATTATTGTTAGTCGATTAACGATTTAACGATATACAGTTTTAGAGGTTTCAAATGAAAAGGTCAAGATTAAAGTTATTTAAAACTACTTCTTTAACTATTTCTTTGATTGGAGTAATTTTAATATTATTAACAATTGGTGTTATAGGTTATGTGGTAGTTTCAGGACTAAGCGATTCGGTATCTACAACAGTTAGTAGTGGTTCAGCTTATGATCAGTTAGATCAACTAAAAACTGAATATAATGATATCAATAATAAATTTACAGAATTAGGAAAAAAATTAGGTACAAATCCTAACCCTGATGTTAAAACAACGTATAATGTCGGTAAGGTAAAATTATCTGAAATTAGTCAGTCATTATCTTCGTTACAAAATGATATTAGTAATGGAGAACCCGATTCGGTTATCCAGCCTAAAATGAATAAAACGGAAAGTCAAATTAAAGAAGCTAATGAGATTTATAATCAGATTGTGAGTAAATAACAATTATCTTCTACTTATTTTTCTTTTGGTGCTCTGAATCCACGAGCAATCACATACATTTCCGAACTTCTTTTTCTAGATGAGTTAGGTTTGGTGGTTTTTACATTTCTAAACTTATTTTTAAGTTCTTTGACTAAATCCTGGTAGGCTTCCCCTTGGAATGCTTTCATGATGAGATTTCCATTGTTTTTAAGAATATTATCAGATATGTTCAGAACGGCCACTGCTAAATCGTATGCTCTGAAATTATCAATATCCTTTATACCAGTTAGTTTGGGGGATGCATCAGATAAGATTACGTCTGCTTTGCCTTCAATTAATTCTATAATCGTATTCTGCATTTCTTCTGTTGTAAAATCGCCTTTAACTCCTGTATATGCTTCATGATCTATTGGTTTAATGTATTCCAAATCCACACTGATGATTTGTCCGGTTCCTTCTTCACCAATTGTTTCAGCAACAACTTGACTCCATCCTCCAGGGGCTGCACCCAAATCAACAACTTTGTAATCCGGTTTTAATATTCCATATTTCTTATCCAGTTGTTTTAGTTTATAAGAGGCACGGGATCTGTAATTCTGTTTTTTTGCAAGTTTATAATAATGCTCTTTATCGTGTTTTGCTTTCCATCTGCTCATAATACTCACACCTATTTTTTAAATTGTGAAAAATCCAATGCTTTACAGGTAGGTTTACCAATTTTAACTACTTCTGCATCAACTTTTTTGCCATTTATTTCCAGTAACATTACGCTTGGTTCACTGAGTCTTGGCAGTGTTGGGCTTCCCGGATTTAATAGTAAGATTTCACCCTCTTGTTGAATCATTGGCTTATGTGTATGTCCACTAACCAGAATATCCACATTTAACTCTCTTGCAAGATAATACAACTGTTGGGTATCTCCTTTTGGATATACAACACCATGGGTCAAACCTATTTTAACATCTTCCACTTCAATAATTTCATGGGTGTTATATCCGATATAAGGGTCACAGTTTCCGTGTACTGCAACAACAGGTGCAATAGTTTCCAGTTGTTCAATAACACTTCTTACTTCAATGTCTCCACAATGCAATATCATGTCAACATCTTTAAAAACTTCAAATACTTTCTCGGGTATCGAATCTGTACGGATGGGGATATGTGTATCAGAAATAATTCCTATTAACATTAATAACATCACTCTTAAAAATTTTTTATCATCATTATTACATATTTATCTATTTTAAACAATCTATATGTTTTATCAATATTAGATTATTATTTATATTATATGTTAAAATATCATTTTATAGGAAGAAAGATTATTTTATTATCTTCAAGTATTAATTATTTTAATAAAAGATAACTTAATAATAATAACTAAATTGATGAACAAATGGGAGAATGAGTAATGAGTGAATTAATAATATGCGAAAAACCAAAAGTAGCTGAAAAGGTTGCTAAAGCTTTATCTGATTCACCAGTAAAACAATCATATAAAAGAGTTCCTTATTATGAGATAGAAAAAGATAATGGTGAAAAAACCACAGTATTATCTGCTGTTGGTCATTTATTTTCATTACAGGCAATAAATAAGAAAGAAAAACGATTGTATGATTTGGAATGGGTTCCATTATATGAAACAGATAAGTCAAAAAAATATGTTAAAAATTACATAGAAACAATTAAGAAATTTTCTAAAGGTGTGGATAGATTTATACATGCATGTGATTATGATACTGAAGGGACATTAATAGGATACAACGCTTTAAAATATATCTGTGGAGAAAAAGCTATCGACAATGGATTTAGGATGAAATTTTCTGCCTTAACCAAGAAAGATTTAATTAAATCATACTCTGAAGCATATCCATTAAAGGATGATCAAAGTTGGGTGGATAGTGGAGAAGCACGTCACATTTTAGATTATCTTTTTGGTGTCAATATTTCAAAATCAATGACGGATTCCGTATTGAAAGTTACAAACAGGTATGTTCAATTATCTGCTGGAAGAGTACAAACACCTACATTAGCCATTTTGACAGAACGTGAAAAGGAAATTAAAAAATTTGTACCGGAACCTTACTGGCTAATCAAAGCCAAGCTTCAGGATGGAATAATAGCCGATCATACTAAAGGTAAAATATTTGATAAAAAAGAAGTAGATAAGATACTTGCAAACTGTAAGGGTAAAGATGCTGTAATAACCAAGATAACAAATAGAAAAACTAAAAAGGAATTACCATATCCGTTTGAATTGGGAACTTTACAATCAGAAGCATATGCACAGTTTGGTTTCACACCTAGAAAAACTCAACAAATTGCACAAAACCTTTATGTTGAAGGATACACATCCTATCCAAGAACTTCATCACAAAAATTACCGGAATCATTAGGATTGTCCGATATATTAAATGATTTATCTAAAAATCCAAAATATAAAGAAAAGATTAAACAGCTCAAAGAACCATTAAAACCTAATGAAGGTAGTAAGACAGATGAAGCACACCCGGCTATACATCCAACCGGAACTTTACCAAAAGACATATCTGAAGACTATCAGAAAATATATGATTTAATTACTTATCGTTTCATTAGCCTGTTTGGTGAAGTGGCCGAAATGGAGTCAATTAAAGTGGAATTGGATATTGG
>MVAA01000047.1:41593-41928 GCA_003266105.1 Methanosphaera sp. rholeuAM6 | reverse complement strand
TTGTACACCAGAAAATTTGTTGAAGGCAATAAAATCACTGTCAATGAATTGGGCGAACGAATGATTGACACGTTAACAAAATATTCCGAGAGAATAACTAGTGAACAAATGACCCGTGAATTTGAAAACGATTTATCGGAAATTAAAGACCAAAAGATATCTGAAATGAACGTATTGGATGAAGCAAAAACAGAACTCGATGGAATATTGGATTCAATAGATAAAAATAAGGAAAACATTGGAAAAGAATTGTTTGAAGCATACGAGCAAAGTCGTATAGTAGGTACATGTGATTGTGGTGGAAACCTGATTATTATCTCATCACCAAAAGGTGG
>MVAA01000047.1:3100-41573 GCA_003266105.1 Methanosphaera sp. rholeuAM6 | reverse complement strand
TACGGAAAACCTAGACAAAGAGCTTGTTTAGACTTTGAATGTGCTAATGGTGGAAAAAAATCAACTAATGAAATAGTCGGTAAATGTCCTGATTGTGGAGAAGATTTAATTAAACGTATGGGTAGATTTGGGGAATTCATAGGTTGTACAGGTTTTCCTAAGTGCAGATTCACATCATCCATTGCAGATTATGAAGCATCTCAAAAAAAGGAAAGTAATTAAATTATTTTTAATCTTTATTTTTTTCTTTTGAAATGCTTTCATATAACTCTTTTAAAATAATCAATGTTCCTTTTTTGTTTAAATGTTTATCATCGGTCTGATTTTGTGATGAATAAATACATGCAGGACAGCCTGATTCACAATCACAATCTCGGACTAATTCATATCCCATTTTAATAATGCTTTCAAATAATTTATATGCTTTATTTGTAAGTCCTATTCCTCCTTCAAATCCATCATATATGAAGATAGTTGCATTTAATGTGTCTTCATGGAAATTTTTTGATACTCCACCCAAGTCATACGTATCACACATCACGTGGAACGGAGCAACGGAGATCAGTACGTTTTCAACACCCTGTAAACACCCCTTCAAAACGTTCTTGAATTTTGCATCACTAACCAATGTTTCTTCTATGGTTTTTGTAACATTGTAAGGTATTGTAAACCATAATCCTTTTGTTTTAAACTCTAATGGGGGCAGATTTAGTTTTTTAGTCGTCGTAATTTTGCTAAATTTTACTATGTTGTATTTATCGTATTTTTCTGTAACGGATAGTTTTCCATAACAAAGTTTTATATCTCCAATACTTTTCTCTTTCTCTTTTTTAAGATTTTTAACGTCAACTTCTTTCAATGCTTGAGTATAGTAATTTAATTTTTGCTTTTTGACGTATATTCTTTTTTCTTTGATGTCCATTTCACGAACCAAGTAAGTTTCTCCATTATGTATTAACACGGCATTTTCATGAGCTTCCCTGAAAGCTTGTTTTTCGTTCATTTCTTCCAAGAAGTGGTTGCCATTAAATACTTTGTATGGTTCTAGTATTGCATCGCTCAGATTCACTTCGAAGTTTGGACTTTTATCTTTTTTTAATAGTTCAATATCATTAAAATGCCATTGTCCATTTTTGTATTTTATTATTCCGTCATTTTCCAGTTCGTCAATTTCATCTATTACAATTCCTTCATCATCAAAACCAAAGCTTTCAATCTCGTGTAACTTTAATGGTATTTCATAAGCGGCACATTTTAAATGGCCTTTAAGAATCTGTTGATTGTTAAGATCGATTATTGCATGTTCATGTGTTTTATTGAAAAATACTTCAGGATGTTTCATAAAGTATTGGTCTAACGGATTTTGAAATGCAACCATTGTAATTATAGCTTGTTGATTTTTACGTCCTGCCCGTCCGGCTTGTTGCCATGTGGATATTAATGTTCCAGGATATCCTGATATGATTACACTATCCAATGAACCAATGTTAATACCCAATTCCAATGCGTTTGTTGTTACTATTCCCTGAAGTTTACCGTCTTTCAAATCATCTTCAATCTTTTTACGTTCATCCACAGTATATCCTGCACGATATGCCGTAATTTTATCACATAATTCGGGATTATTTTTTTCGAATTGTTTTTTAGAATTCAATGCAGTAACTTCTGCCATTTTTCTTGAAATTTCAAAACATATGGTTTGAAAATTGTTTTGTACAAAAGTATTAAATAATTCTAACGTATCTGAATGTGTTGACGGATTTTTAGATTCAATAGCGTATGGATTAAATAATATGAAATATTTTTTACCTGAAGGTGAACCGTTTTCGGTAATGATTTTTGATTTAAGTCCTGTTAGTTTTTCACCGAATTCTTCAGGATTTGCTAATGTTGCTGTTGATATGATAAATTGAGGTTCTGAACCGTAATATTTGCATATTCTTTTTAGTCTTCTAATTAAAAAAGCCATATTTGAACCGAATACTCCACGATACTGGTGTGCTTCATCAATTATTACGTATTTGATGTTTTCAAAAAATCTCTGCCACTGTTCGTGCCATGGTAGTATCAAATGTAATTCATATGGATTGGTAATAACTAACCTGGATTTTCCTTTTATTTCGGGCCTTTTTGATTTCGGAGTGTCTCCATCATATTTTTCGGGGTATATTCCAAGTTCACATTCCTTGTCAATATTCAACAGGCTTTTTAACTGATCATTCGCTAAGGCTTTGGTAGGGTATATGTAGAGTGCAGTATCATTTTTATTATTTGTCAAATCTTCAATAACCGGTAATGAAAAGGATAGTGTTTTACCACTTGCGGTAGGTGTTGTAATTATTACGTTGTTTCCCTTTCTAACTTCATCTAATGTTTTGTACTGGTGAGTGTATAGTTTAATATCTTGTTTTTCCAGATAATCGTGTAATGGTGCAGGCAATTCTACCTTTTCTTGAGTGTACCTTGCTCTTCTGGCAGGGATTTGTTCAATATGCTCTATTCTGTCCCTGAACCATTTTTTATTTTGGAAATAATCTAAAATATCTTCTACCATATGGGTACTACCTTAACTTTTGTATAATTCTCAGATTAATTAATTTTCATCAAATAATCATTTCTTATATATTATCTGATTCTGATTTTTTTTATTATTTGTCCTTTTATGAAAATACTTTGTAAATGCATCTTCTTAGCATTTTATTAAAAAATTAATATTTAATTTTATTTTACTTAAAATTCTAATAATTTAAATATATCTTTAAACTTAAATCTTAATAAGGATATTTATTAAATAACAATTAAACGATATTTATAGTTTATATTAAAATAATATATTCGCGATTGTTAAAGTTTATAATTTACAATAATTTAATCATAGACGCATATTAGATGATATACTCATATTTTCTAATAATTGGAGGTCAAAGGAGAATCATGCATGGTCAATAAGAATTTATTAACAAAGATAGCGCCGATAGTCATAGCGTTATTATTAGTGCTTGTTGTTTTTGCTGTTCGTGCAGAAACAATTAATCTAGGTGGAATATCCGATCCGGATATGAAAGCACTTTATCAAGACGATAGTGGAATGCCTTACTTTACTGAGTTAGACTCATATTATAACTTCCGTTTAACCGANNTCGCCGAATGGAAGGGAAGCGAATTATGAACCGGTCATTATTGTGTTAGCAGCATGGGTTTACAATTTCGTCAACATGTTTGGAACAGTATCATTAACCCAAGTGGCATTTTGGATTGGTCCAATAGTTGGTTCATTAGCTGTGTTACCTGCCTTTTTCATAGTTAAACGAGCAACAGGAAGTACTTGGGGAGCAATCGTAGCGGGAGTTATAGCTGGGGCAGCACCAGCATATTTCGCACACACATACGGTGGTTTCTTCGATACAGATATGTTCAACGTACTTTTCCCATTGATGATAGTTCTTTTCTTAACTGAGAGCTTTTATGCTAAAAAACCAGTATTTAAAGCCCTCTTTGCTGTTTGTTCAGCATTGTTCTTGGGATTGTTCTCATTATCATGGAGTGGGTACGCATATATGGTACTCTTAACATTTGGTGCTTTGATTTTATATTTCCCAATATCTTATATAGTAGACAGATTGGATGGAAAAGATTTGTCCAACAAGAAAGAATGGCTGATGAATAATCAGGCAACAATAACGTTTGTAGTCTTTGCAGTAGTAGCTGTAATAGTACTATTCTTAACTGTTGGTTCATCATTTGTAGAAACTACAATGAGCGTTGTAGGAATGTCTACAAGCTTACAGAGTGCAACTGCAGGTTCAGCATATCCTAACGTATACGTATCTGTAGGTGAAATGCAAATTCCTCAAGTAATTGATATAATCAATAATAGTGGAGGATTATTCCCTATATTATTTGCATTAATTGGATTTGTATTAATGTTCTATGGTTTAAGAAAGAAAGCAAAACCCGAAGAAACAGTAGTTGAAGAAAAAACAGAACAACAAGAAGATAAAAAACTTAGAACAAGAAGGTATAAACCAAAAACTAAAAAAGCAGAAGAAATTGCACATACTCATGAACACAAGTTTATACCAGGTAAATTTGAATGGACACAAACCGAAAAATACAACAATTTATTCCTGTTTGTACTATTAGCATTATGGACATTAGGTATAGCAGTAATGTTAACTCAGGGTACAAGGTTTATTGAACAGTTTGAGGTACCAATAGCTCTTATGGCAGGTATCTCTGTAGGTATATTCATCAAATACATAGACTTAAAGGTTGAACAGAAAACATATGTTTCATTTATTGCATTGGTTCTTGTATTGCTTGCAGTAGTCAGTCCGGTTTATGCAGATCATTTAACCTCATCCCAAGCAGTTGGAAGTACTAACGATGATATGTATAACACTTTGACTTGGATTAAAGCAAACACGCCAGAAAATTCAGTACTCGCATCTTGGTGGGACTTCGGGCACTTGTTCACAGCAGTGGCTGATAGACAAGTGGTATTCGATGGAGGTTCACAGAACAACATGAGAGCTTATTGGATTGGTAACTCGTTGGCGACATCGAACGAAGACTTATCTGCAGGTATCCTAAGGATGTTAGCAAATAGTGGTGAAGAAGCATCCAATGTATTGGATTTATACACCAACGATACTGGAAAAACAGTAAAAATATTAAATGAAATATTACCAATGGACAGAACTCAAGCTAACACTGCTTTAACGGGAACATATGGTTTAGACCAGCAGCAAGCAAACTCAGTACTGGATTTAACACATCCTGCTGATACAAAACCAGTATACTTGATATTAAGTTCGGACATGCTTTCAAAAGCAGCTTGGTGGTCATACTTCGGTTCATGGAACTTTGAAAATCAAACATCATACCACTACTCATACTATGCAGCACAAAGCAGTACTGAAAACATTGCTGGAAGACAGTTCACTTTAGGTACTGACAATGGAGTTGTAGGTGTATCAGGAACTAGTAATGAAACCAACGGCACTGGTATGAACTTTGCTTACATAGATCAGTCAAAATTAAATAAAACTATTGACATGTTCACAACAGAAGATAAAGAACGTTTAGCTAATGAATTAAGTGAAGGTACAGGTAATGAGTTACTTAAACCACACAAATTAATCATAGTGGATAACAATCAGTTATCAGAAAGAATTGTAAACAATAATAGTAACATGTCTATAATGGCTTTCCATCAATCTGATGGTTCATATTTCACAGTATTATTTGATTCATACTTAGAAGAAGCAGTATTCACAAAACTATACTTGGAAAGTGGTTATGATGCAAACAGATTTAGTTTTGCACATTCAGAACCAGGTATAAGTGTATGGAGTGTATATGAATATCCTAATTCAGCTGCTACAAATGCAACTCCTGTGACAAATGATACTAACACCTAAACCCCTCATTTTTTCCATTTTTTTTAAATAAAACTTCTCAAAATTTAAATATCTCACATATTTTTATATCATAATAAATAAATAGATAATTAGAATTATGTCTATAAATATAATGGAGAAATTTAATTGAAAACACTTTCAGATTTAAGACAATCTGTTCTTATTCCCACATCTTCATCATTGGATGAACTATTGGGTGGTGGTATAGAAAAAGGTGCTATTACACAATTTTATGGACCGCCTGGTTGTGGAAAGACTAACATTGTTTTAAAAATTTTATACGAATCTACTAAAAATGGTTCAAAAGCTATTTTTATGGATACTGAAGGTGGATTATCTCTAGAACGAATTCAACAGATTGCAGCATCTGATTTTGATTTAATTGCTAATAATATTTTTTTATTAGAACCAAAATCTTTTGATGAACAGCAGCTTGATGTTCAGAATATAGAAGATTTGTTGAAGGAAGATGATTCTATTGATATTTTAATTATAGATTCCATTGTTGCGTTATATAGGGTAGAAGATGGGGATCCATCAGAAATAAATAAAAAATTAAGTAAATTGATGGCCAAATTATTAACTCTAAGCAGAGAATTTGATGTTGCTATTGTAATTACTAATCAAATTTATTCTCCATTTGATTCGGATGATTTTATTGTTGAGCCTATTGGGGGTACAGTGTTGAAATATTGGAGTAAGATTATTGTTGAAATAGAAAGAAACATAGGTTCTTTAACAAGAACCGCCACGCTTCAAAGGCATAAAACTAAATCACCAGGTCAAACTGTAACGTTTGAGATAACAGATAGAGGTATTTCATAAACCAATTTAAGGAGTTAACGTAATGGTATTCAAAAAGAAAGAGAAAAAGGTTCCGAAAGGATTTAATTCGGTTAATGAATTTTTTGACTATTTATATAAAAAAGAAGATTTAATATGGATGGGACAAAACACCAATCACTTACAAAAAGATAAACACATTGAAAGTGCATTAATAGAAGCAGCAAGAAAAAGAAACTATTGTAAGTACCCTCCACCTGAAGGTTTTCCAGAATTAAAGAAATTGATTCTTAAAGATTTGGATTTTGATTCAGAGGAATATGATATACAAATAACAGCCAGTGCTACTGAAGCATTATATCTGGCAATAAGCACGACGCTTCATCACACGACAAACACAATTGCATCAGATCCGGGCTATTTAATAATTAACAATTTCTGTAACAGATTTGGACATCACGTTAAGGAAATTCCAATTTACAACAAAGAATGTGGATATAAGTTAACGCCAGAACTGATACGTGAAAATATAGATTTACAAACCAAGATGATAATACTTATCGATCCAATGAATCCAATGGGTTACACTTATACCGAAGATGAAATCAAGGAAATTGCAGAAATTGCAAAAGAAAACAACATATATGTATTGCATGATATAACATACAAAGACTTCGCTAAAGAACATCATCTAGTAGGACATTACGCTCCGGAACATACTATAACAATTTATAGTTTTTCCAAAATATTCGGTATGGCAGGATTAAGAATTGGTGCAGTAATAAGTTCTCCCGAATTAATACGTAAAATGAGGGCTAGTGTAATCAATGATTTGGGAACAAATTCTTTAGCTCAGGAAGCAGGAATTGCCGGATTAGAAAGTAAAAATGAATGGATTAATGAAGTTAAAAATATTTGTTTCAAAAATCAGGAATTAATAAAAGAGGCAATTGACAATACTCCTGGAACATTCATGCCATTATATCCTGTGGATGCTAACATGATGACAATTGATGTTTCTCAAACAGGACTTACGCCTGAAGAAATATCAGATTATTTATTGAAGGAAAAAAATATTTTTGTTCGTGAAGGAAATTATACCAGTAAAATGTTTGGAGACAAATATATCAGAATCAGTTTTTCAATTCCAACAGAAGAAGCAATGAAATTCAAAGAAGAATTTCCTAAAGCAATAAAATTATTAAAAGAAAGAAAAGAAGAATAAGTACTATTGTTTAGATTTACTTTTTTCTTCTAATTCACTAGGATTAACAATTTCTACATCAGGAATATCTTCTTTTTTATCGGAGGATATTTCTGATTTAGGTATATTTAAAAGTAAATAATCACCTACTTGTGAAATCATATCAGGAGTAACTTCATAATTAGCTTTTCTTAGACTAAGTTCACCTGAATTAATAATAACTTTGTTTATGGTGTTAGATTTGATGTCTAGGTCAATATCATGGACTTTTCCCACGTCATTTGCATTACAATCTAAAACCTTTTTACCTATTATTTTGGAAGTTTTCATGAAAGTCACCTTATAACAATTTAATAATAATTATTTATGTTAATATAAGTAATAATTTTTTCTTAGATGAAATTCGATTATATTTTTTTTAGGAGTGTTTGAATACTATGGAAGAAGCCTGTAGATTAATTATTAGCAAAGCAATTGATAACAACATATCTACTAAAAAAGAATTGGAAAAATTAAAAATTCAAACATGTAGAGATTTAAATTTACCTGGATTCATGGGAAATTCGGAAATATTAAAATATGCAAAACCGGAAGAAGTGGAGATATTGCGTCCAATATTAATGAAAAAGCCTTCACGTACGATTTCTGGTGTTGCTATTGTTGCAGTAATGTGCAGTCCTCATAAATGTCCACACGGCCGTTGCAAATATTGTCCGGAAAGCAGTGTTGCTCCACCAAGTTATACTGGGGAAGAACCGGCAGCATTAAGGGCTAGAATGTTTGAATTTCATCCATATGTGCAGACATTCAATAGATTATATCAATTAAATAATATAGGACATTCTATTGATAAGGTAGAACTAATAATAATGGGTGGTACATTTGCTTCCAGAACATTGGATTATCAGGAATGGTTTGTAACGCAATGTTTAAGAGCTATGAATGATTTTGATAAAGTTAATTCACAAATTCCTAAAAATCAGCGAGAAATTGAAATAACACCACCGGCCGATTTTGTCTATTTAAAAGATGTTCAGAAAATTAATGAACACAGTAAAGTGAGATGTATTGGCTTAACCTTCGAAACAAGACCCGATTATTCAAAAATCGAAGAGATAAACAGAATGTTAAGTTATGGAGTAACAAGGGTTGAATTAGGTGTTCAAACATTGTATAATTACAGGTATAAACGTGTTGATAGGGGTCACACCATACAAGATGTTAGAAGAGCAAACCAATTGCTTCGTGATTCTGGAATCAAGGTAGCAATGCATATGATGCCCGGTTTATTTTCAACTTTTGAAAGCGATTTGAATATGTTCAAAAGGCTTTTTTCAGAGCCATTGTTTTCTCCTGACATGCTGAAAATATATCCCTGCTTAGTAACAGAGGGTTCGGAATTTTATGAAATGTGGCAAAGAGGAGAATATGTTCCATATACTTCAGAAGAAGCAGTGGATTTAATAGTTGAAATAAAAAAAATACTGCCAAAATGGGTTCGTACAATGAGAATTCAAAGGGATATTCCTGCAACATTAATTGATGCAGGAGTTAAAAAATCAAATCTTGGAGAATTGGTATATAATAGGTTGGAAGAAGAAAATGTTCAGTGTCAATGTATTCGTTGTAGGGAAGTAGGTCATAAGAAAGCTCATGGAATTGAGCCTGATTATGATAATATTGAACTATTAAGAACAGACTATGAAGTCACCGGTGGAAAAGAAATTTTCTTATCTATAGAAGATCAAAATAATGATATATTAATTGGTTTCACACGATTAAGAATTCCATCAAAGGATATTTTCAGATCAGAAATTACAAGCACAAGTGCTTTAATACGGGAATTGCACGTTTATGGACAAATGCAGGAAATAGGTAAAAATGATAATTTACTATGGCAACACAGAGGTTATGGTGCTAAATTATTAAATGCTGCAGAAAAAGTTGCTAAAGAAGAATTTAATAAGGATAAAATGCTTATTATAAGTGGTATAGGTGTGAGGGATTATTATAGAAAATTAGGTTATCATAAAGATGGTTCTTATATGTCTAAATTCATATAATTGCTTATCCTTTTTTTAATCAAATAAAAAATAGTATTAATAATCATTCACATACATAAATATAGTTTATGAATTTTTACATCAGTTTTTAGGTTGTATTATTTTGGAAATTGAAACTTCTGCAAGATTACATTTGTCATTAATTGATCTTAACGGATTGGAAGGTAGATTGGATGGGGGAATAGGCATAACCCTAGAAAAACCTTCATTAACAATAGAATGTTCTGAATCATGGGATGATACCAGGATTATATATGATGACAATGTTAATGTTCAAAACAGGGAGCTATACGAATCTAAAATAATTGATGCATCAAACAAGATGAAAGAATACCTAAAAATTGATACCAATTATTCATTTAAAATAAATGAAATATATCCAATTCATCAGGGTTTGGGTTTAGGTACTCAATTAGCATTAAGCATAGCAAAATTAATAGCCTGCTCCAATAATGTTGAGTTAAATGTTATAGATTTGGCCAAAATAATTCAAAGAGGAGGAACGAGTGGGATTGGTGTTTATTCTTTTGATAGGGGTGGATTATTAATTGACGGAGGACATAACAAATCTATTAAGAAGGATTATCTTCCGTCATCCGCTTCAAAAGTAGCTCCCCCACCATTAATTGCCCGATATAATTTTCCAAAAGATTGGAATATAATACTGGCTACACCAAACATCCCTCAAGGGGCATCAGGAAAAAAAGAGGTAAACATATTCCAAAAATATTCTCCAATAAAAATTAATGATGTCGAACGAATTTCATATTTGACATTGATGAAATTGATGCCGGCAATTGTTGAAGAGGATTTGGAAAATTTTGGGGATTCGGTTAACAAAATTCAGGAATTGGGTTTTAAAAAGGTAGAAAAACAATTACAGGATGCAAGAATTAACAATTTGTTGGATAATATGAAAGAATTAGGAATTCCATGTGTAGGAATGAGTTCTTTTGGTCCAACATGTTTTGGTATCACAGATTCCAACACCAAAAAAATAATTAAGGAACTGTATAATATAACAGAGAATGATACCCAAATAATCAGAACAAATGGTAAAAATCACGGGTCAATACTAAGATAGGTGGTAATATGGATAAAATAAAAGGAAAAGTATGGAAATTTAGGGACAGTATTGATACGGATGTAATCATAGCTGGAAGATATTTGAGAACTTTTAATCCTGAAGATTTAGCGGCTCACGTAATGGAAGCGGAAGATCCTGAATTTTCACAGAAAGTTAATGAAGGTGACATTATCGTCGCGGGATGGAATTTCGGTTGTGGTTCTTCAAGAGAACAGGCTCCTGTAGCTATTAAAACAGCAGGTGTATCGGTTGTCATTGCCAAATCCTTTGCAAGAATCTTTTTTAGAAACGCAATTAATGTAGGATTACCTGTAATAACTGCAGATATTGATGTTGATGAGGGAGATATTGTAGAAGTAAATGTTGAATCAGGGATTATCACAAATATTACAAAAGGAATATCAGTTAACATTAAACCTTTCGATTCAACGATGTTGGATATTCTTGAAAATGGTGGATTGGTTAAACAGTATTTAAAAAATAAAAAGGAGGAATAATTATGGTTTGTCCGGCATGTGGTTTTTATGGATATGAATTAATTAAATCTAAGGGTAAAAATAACCGGGAATTATTAGTTAAATGTGAAGAATGTGGTCATGTATACCATGAAACAGCTCCTGAAGAAGCATATGAAATAACAGTTCGTGTTATTATTAGTGAATTTGAACATTCATGGAAAACGGATGTAACTCTTTATTCGGATGAATATCTTGAAACTGGAACATTACTGTATATTGATGATAAGGATGTTGAAGTTACTTCTATTGAAAACAGTTCTGGAAATAGGGTTTTTGAGTGTCCAGTAGTGGACATTAAGACTATATGGGCAAAATCATTGGATACTTTGGCAAGAATTGGCCTTTCTATTGATAATCAGGGGAATGTTATTTCCCATAAAATCGAAGTTGAAAGGGAATTTATTGTTTCTATTGGAGATGTAGGTGAAGTCAACGGTTTAAAATTCCGAGTTTATGGAATTAAAACATTGGAAAGGAATATGAAAAAAGGTTTTGCTTACGCTAAAGTTATAAAAAGAATTTATGGAAAATTATTGTCCTCAAAAGACAAATCCAAGGTAAAATATGATTTATCGGAATATGTTGTTAAAACAACATCAAAAGAAAAACGTTATAATTAATGTGGTATAATGAAAGTTTATTTGGAAACGCATGGATGTACATTCAATCAGGCTGATGGACAGATTATGGCTTCATTACTTGAAGAAGAACATGAATTAACCGATAATATCGAAGATAGTGATGTTATTATTTTAAACACTTGTTACGTGAAATTACCAACCGAGCAAAAAATGATAACAAAGATTAACAAATATAAAACAGCTTTTCCTGAAAAAAAATTAATTATTGCAGGATGTATGGTTGAAGTAGATTCTATACGTTTAAATAAGTTTGCTGGTGATTCCTGTTGGATTGGTCCTCATAAAATTGATAAAATTAATGAAATTGTAAACAGGGCCGTAGCTGGTGAAGTTGTACAGGAATATGGTAAAACTTCAATGATTAAAGCAGGTACTTCTAATAAAAGTTTTGATTCATTAACACATATTCTTCAAATTTGTGAAGGATGTGATGGTTCTTGCACTTTCTGCTGTACAAAGTTAGCCAGAGGATTTTTAATTAGTTATCCTACTGATATAATAATTGATGAAGCAAAAAAAGCAGTTGAAAATGGTTGTAAGGAATTGCAGGTCACAGCCCAGGATTCTGCATGTTACGGTTCTGATTCAGGTGAATCATTTGCAAATTTATTGGACAAGTTGGGTTCCATTGAAGGTGATTTTCGTATTCGGGTTGGCATGATGCATCCAAAAAGCCTTAAAGGCCAATTGGATGAAGTGATTTCAGCATTTAAGAATAATGAAAAGATTTATAATTTTGTTCATATTCCAGTTCAAACAGGAAGTCCTAAAGTATTAAAAGAAATGAACAGATTACATACATTGGATGAGTACAAATATATGATTACGAAGTTTAGAGGGGAAATTCCGGAGTTATCTATTGCCACGGACATTATTATAGGGTATCCTACCGAAAATGAAGAGGATTTCCAAAAGACGATAGATTTGCTGTATGAAATTAAACCGGATATTATTCATATTTCAAAATATATGCATAGGCCTGGTGCAAAGTCCAATTCATTGGAAGAAATAGATCATAAAGTTATGAAAGAACGTTCACATAGAATTAACAAGGCAAAAACAGAAATAATGTTGGAGAATAATAAAAAATATGAGGGAACTATTCAAAGAGTTTTAATTACAGGAACAGGTGCTTCTGGTGGATATGTTGGTTATACTGATTCGTATAAAAATGTTATAGTAAATGATGTGGAAATAGGTTCTTTTGTTGACGTGAAAATTATTGAGGGAAAACGAACTTATTTAAAGTCTGAAAAGTTATAAAAAATTTTATAAATGAAATGAAAAATATATAATAAAAGTTAATGAAGAATTGATGATTATGAGTTTTATAGTATGTCGAAAATGTAAAAAATTTGTTAAGGTTGATGAAAGGCAGCCTTTAAACTTTGATAAGTGTGATAATTGTGGGCATACATTGGAATTTGCCAGTAATGATACTGAGCTTAATATGGTGTTAAATGATGTAATCATTCCTGAAATTTCGTATCAAAAAATATGTGCTTCATGTAATGCACTTAATCCAAGAGAAACCGGTGCTTGTTTGTCTTGTGGTTCTACAAATTTACATTTACAATATGATATGGAAAATATTCGAGAACAGTCAAATGTTGAATATGTTAATCCGGGAGAACAAATAAATACTAGAACTATTATTATTAGGGCAGGAACAGGATTTTCTCCAAAGAACAGCATACTTTTCAGATTATTTTCATTGCTCATTGGATTAGTGGATTTTTTCTTTTTCGCATTACTTGGAATTCAGTTAATATTAGGAAATTCTGAGTTGCCCTCTGATTTGATGGCTTTTGCAACTCAGAATATGTATCAGTTAACTGCAGTAATTGTCGTTTCTTTAATTTTAGCAGGTATGATGTCGGTAATGATTGTTCCCCAAATGAGTTATAGGGATTCTTTAGAAACATCTTCAACAATTGGCTTGATTGTTGGTTTAGTTACTCTTCTTGCTTCCAAAGATATTGTTGCAGTATTAATATCTGTTGTAATTTGTAGTTTATTGTCGGGAATTGGTGGAATAATTGGTGAATTTATTATTCATAAGTTACTTAGACGTTTTGGGTCATAATTATTGGGTCTATACCACCATAAACTATATAAATAATAAGTTAAAAACATATTATTAGTCTTTAAAGAAAAAGATATTTCTGGGCCGGTGGTCTAGAGGTATGATACCTCCTTGACGTGGAGGGGATCGCGAGTTCGAATCTCGTTCGGCCCATAATTATTATTTTTTTAAGCCGTGATAGTTCAGATGGGAGAACGCCAGACTGAAGATCTGGATGTCGCTGGTTCAAGTCCGGCTCACGGCATAACCTTTTTTAAAACACTTATTATTTTTTACAAAATTTTTTCTTCGATATTTCTTTCGATAAATTATTTAAAAATAAAATAGAAATATTATACATAATAATTATAATTGAGGATTTACTATGGATTTTGATAGTTCAATTGAAAAAACTTTGGATGAGATACAGAAAGTAATGAATACGAATAGTATTATTGGAAATCCAATTGATGCTAAAGATAAAGTTATTATACCTATTTCTAAAACAGCATTAGGTTTTGGAATAGGTGTGGCCAATAATTCTGGAAATAGTGCTACTGAAGTAGGTGGTGCTGGAGGTGGAGGTTCTGTTGACCCTGTAGCATTATTGGTTGTTTATAAGGATATTCCAGGACCTAATGGTATAACGTTGGTTCCCGTTGATAAGAATGGTACTCCATTGGAGGATTTATTGTCTAGTATAGGACAAATGGCTTTTAATTTATTGAATAATTCTAAAGTTGAACCTGCTTCCGAAGCTAATGTGGGGGGTAGTGTTGATAAAATCAAAACAAAAATTAAATCAAGTAAATAAGTCCGAGTAAATTGAAAAAATTATTCTATAATAATAATTAAAGTCACGATTAAATATATGAGAATGAATGGTCATGTTGGTTGAAATATTATTTCTATTATTAATTATTATTATAGTTCTTTTATTTTTACTATTTTTGAAATCATGGCATCTACATATAACATTAAAAAATGATGATTTAGTTTATGATTTCATAATTAACATAAAATTTTTAATTGTTAAAATCATATTTGAGTTAATAAAAGATTCTAAAGTGCTTAAAATACAATTATCATTATTTTCAAAAACTATTAATATAATAAAAATCGATTTAAATAAAAAAAGATCAAAAGATGACTTGGATACGGAGCAAGTAAACGAAGATGTGGAAAAATCAAATACTTTTTCTAAATTGATTCATTTATATCCATTATTGGTGGATGCTAAAGATGAATTAATGCATATAATAGTATTAATCACTAAAATGATTACATTTACCGACTCATATGCAATAATTAATTTAGGGTTATCTGATAATAATCTGACGATTAAATTTTGTACATTGTTGTGGTCATTAACCGCACCATTGTATCCATTGGGTTTTAAATTATTATTGACTCCCGAGATTAATCAACTCACATTTAAATCAGATATTAACATTAAATTTGACATAAAATTATTTAATTTACTTAAAATAACTTATATGATTTTAAAAACAGGAAAATTAAGAAAAATCGTTAATTTTATAAGAGAATAAGGTCATTAAAATGAATGGAAAAAAAATTTTCATATTGGATGCAATAAAAATCGAAAATAGGGTATTATTTCCTATTGTTTCATTAAAGTTATCCACGTTTGATGATCTCTTTTTCAATATCGATTATGAAGTTTTGGCATTTAAAATTATAGAAAATGAGTTAACATATTTTAAAAATATAACTTTATCACAAGAAAATTTTGATTTATTAAAAAAAAGATTAACGGGAAGTGTTATTTAGAATAAATTTCTAAATGCTACATCAATATCTTCAGCTTTTAAAGTTTTTCGTCCTTCTTTTTCAGCATTTTTTAGTGCATATTTTGTTATATCTACTGAAACATCTTCTAAATATTCAGATAATGCTACTTTAGCATTTTCACTAACTCTTTCAGCTCCACCATTTTTAATTATTCTTCCTAAAGGTGTTAATGGTAGTTTTGCCATAAAAATACCTCCAAAATTTTTACATTTTTTTTTACAATGTTTGTGCTTTTTTAAAATTTTAAATTAAATAAATATGTTCGATATTGTTAATAGAAAATAGTTTTTATCACTTTTTAACTATAAATCTACTCTAATTAAATTCTTTTAATAAAATGATTTAAAGAAAAGTTTTAATCATCTATTAAAATATATAATTAATATCTATTATTCCTATTATTAATATATTGGGGTTTTTGTATAAAATTAACCTAATATCTTTAATTATAATCTAAATAACGCATTATTAAGTAAAATAGATTTAAAAGTTTGATGTTTTTTATTTTTTAAATATTTCATATTATTTGAAAGTATAATAAAAAACAATAGATTAAATCATACTTTTTTTTTAAGATTTTTAAGAAAAAATAGAAAAAGAGAGGTTTATGTTTTATTTTTTTTTTATTGATGTTCCTGTTTTGCTTTTCTGATGTTGGTCATTATTTGTTTTGCCCTATCAGAATCTAATGGTATATTGAATTTTTCTTCAACACTTTCTCTATAAATGTTGTTCATTGAACAGAATGGTATAATTCTACCGTCAGGTGTTGCATAATGTATTACACATCTTCTTACCCTGTCTTGATCAAAGTTAAACGGATCCATAAAATGCATACAGGAAATTAGTAATGCGTTAACGTGGAAATCACCAAGGGCATCGTAATCCTGTTTAACAAATATATTCTTAAGTAATTCAATTATGTTTATGTAAGAAGGTGACTTCTTGGTGTCAACTGTTTTTGGTAATTCTTTTAATGCTCTGGCAATAGTTTTTGTTTTTGAAATTCTGGAATTCTTCTGAATATCAGGTATGCTTTTTTCAATTAATCTCATGAATTTATCGACATCAATAAAATCAGTTATAGGAATAACTGTTCCATCTTCTTCTTTAAATACATATGTTCCAATACCACAATGTTCATGGCAAGTCAATGCCACTTCAGCTTCCGTACCACTCATTGCAGATATCAAATCTGAAATTGGTGCAACTGTTGATGCTGAGTAGAATGCGTCTGTTGTAATGTTGAAGTTAGTCTGTTTTTCAACATTTTTCATGAAGTCATCGATGGTTATACGTTGTTCTTCTACTTTATCTGATGGGGTTCTGCCTGCAAAAGATACTGGTTGGAAGTTAACTCCGCGGATGATGTCGACATTGTCTAAAGCGAATTTAATAATGTCCCCTATCTGATCATTATTTATTCCTTTAACTAATGTTGGAACTAAAACTATTCCCAAACGTGCTTTTCTACAATTTTCGATTGCTTCTATTTTTTTATTTAAAATATTTGCATTACGGGTTTTAATGTATGGTTCTTCTGTAATTCCATCAAATTGTAGATAAACCGTGTTTAATCCAGCTTCTTTTAACTCTTTAGCTAAACTTTCATCGTTTGCCAGTGCTAAACCATTTGTTGCTATTTGTGTATGGGTGAAACCCTCTTCTTTTGCAATTTTTATTAATTCTACAATATCTCCTCTTACGGTAGGTTCACCACCGGAGAATTGGATTGCAGGGGTAGCAACAGGATGATTTCTTCTCAAGTTTTTAAGCATTTGTCTTATTTCATCTTGTGAAGGTTCGTATAATGTTCCTGATGTTGCCGCATTTGCAAAACATATTGGGCATTTTAAGTTACATCTGTTAGTTACATCAATTAATCCTAAAATGGTTTGACTTTCATGTTCTTTACAAAGACCACAATTTGAAGGACATTCTCCTTCAATGTTTTGATTTAAATTGGTTAACTGGTGTGGTTCTGCACCATATTTTAAAGCTTTCTTATATAATTCTTCGTCATGCCAATAGGTGTTATCAAATTTTCCATGTTCTGGACATGTTTTTGTTATGTATATGGCGTTATCTTTAGTATATACTTCAGCATCCAAAATTTTTAAACACTCCGGACATAAACTTTTTGTTTTAGAGATTGTTGACATATTCCCTCCCCTAAAAAAATATTATGTAATACTCTTATTAAATTAACATATAATTTTAAAATCTTATATTATATTCATCTTTGTTTTTCATATAATATACTTTTTATTACTTATTGTACTATATTAATTTTTTTCTTTTGAATTAACATAATTATTATACTCTTTCCATGATTTTTTTTTTCTTAAATGAATATTAAAGTAAATAATAATCGATGTTAGGTTCTATTTTAACCTTAGAACTTTTTTAAGAAAAATATTTATAATTCCATTCAATAATATTATATTAGAATTATACTACTGGAAGATAAGGGATTTAGATGGATGTTATAACAATAATAGTCTATTCGGTTTATTTAATGATTCCTGCATATTTTGCTAATGGTTCTGCTCTGGTATTTGGTGGTGGAACACCTATTGATTTTGGTAAATATGCTTGGGACGGACGACGATTAATAGGGGACGGTTGTACTTGGCGAGGTTTAATTGGTGGTGGATTGCTGGGTATGATCGTTGGAGGAATTTTAGGTTTTTTATCTGAACATGGTATTGCAACATATTATTTTAATCTTTCAGCATCCAAAATTACTCTTGTTTCAGGAAGTATCATTCAAGGGCTATTGATTGGTTTACTACTTGGTTTTGGTGCACTTATTGGAGATGCCATTGGTAGTTTTATAAAAAGAAGATTAAACATTGAGCGTGGTAAACCGGTACCATTATTGGATCAATTGGATTTTGTAGTATTTGCACTGTTATTTGTTTCACTGTTAGTCAATTTAAGTTGGGAAATGATTATAATCATTTTGTTCATTAGTATTTTTTTACATCTGGGTGCAAATATGTTCGCATATGCAATTAAAATAAAAGATGTATGGTATTAATCATACTTTTTTTATCAATACAATTCCCGAATTAATTTTATCCAAATACATCTGTATAGCACCAACTGAAGTCAATACATTGGTTGATTTTTTATTCATATACTGTTCTAAGGAGATAACGTTCAATTTTAACTTTTTTGCTGCTTTTTCACAAAGATTTCCATTTCCTAAAGATGTAATTAGCACAGTATTAATTTTACTTCTTTCAACAACTTCTTTTAAACCGTTAAATATTTGCTTAATCTGTTCTGATTCAATATGTTTTGCTAGTTTGATTATTTCTTCGTCTTTCAGTGTGTCTAAATCTGCACAGACTAACCTTGCCAATCTGCGTTTACAGGAAATCAGATCCTTTTTATTCCCGTCAGGAGTATTGCAGGTGTATTCCTTTTCGGTTATGTTACCCAATATTCGATGAATGTCTGCAGTTATTGAAAAAAGTTCACTACTTACTCTGGTATTTTTATTGTTAATTGGTACATTGTGTACAATGGCAGCTAAATTTGTACGTAACATTCCAGTATATATTAATTCACCACTACTTAAGCGTTCTAAATCGGTATGTCCCAACGCAATCTCTTTTTTATTTTTTATTGGTATGATATCAGTTGTGGTAGATCCAATATCCATAAAAATGCAATCTTTTTCTATGTATTTGATGATTTCAGCTGTTCCAATCCAATTTGCAGCAGCAGCAGTTAAATAATTATTTTTCAGTTCAGAATATGTTTTCAAACCTTCAAAAGTAACAAAATACACTTCTTTTTCTTTAAAATATTCCATAACTTTCTGGGATATGTCTTTCACTCCTTCTTTTTTACTTTCATATCCGTCTGCCAGTTCCGCAGTCATTGAAACACATACCACTTCAATATCAGCATCGTTTCTTGTTAGCTTTTCAAAACATCTATTTAGTTTATCTTTTTCTTTCCACATTGGGAAGTATTCCCTATAGTTTTTCATGCTTTTAATTTCATTGTTTTTTATGTTTATTATGGTGCAGTCAGTATTTGCCCCTCCGATATCCAGTCCTATAATTTTCATTTTAATCACTTATTTCTTAAACGTTCCAGTATTTTTAAATGTTATACGTGGTATCTCGTTTTTATTTATTATTGAATCTATAATGCTTTGTGTTAAGTTTTGATTACAATTTTTCTGTAAAACTATGTATGGTGTGCTTATTCTTGAATTGATTTCAACAAAATAGATTAGTTTTTCTTGTAAAATATAATCTATACCCACATATCCGTTTAATCCTTTGATTTGTTGAACTATTTTTTCTGATAATTCTGTGATTTCCTTTTCTAGTGGGGGGTGTATTGGGCTTTTACAACCGGCATATCTTATTTTATTATTTTCTATACTAATTTCTTGTGAGTTTATACTAATACATCGAGCATATTTGTTATTGCATATTAAACTAGCACTTATTGGGGTTCCTTCAATGTATTCTTGTGCTAAGAAATATTCAATAGAATTTTTTTCGTATACTTTCATGCAACTGTCAAATTCAGTTTCATCATTTATGTGATATATGTAATCTGATGATGTACGATTATCCGGTTTGATTATAAAATCATTTTTGTTAAAGTTTTTGCAAATTAAATCATAGGTTGATTCATTTCTGTTCAATTTAACTGAAGGAATTTTTAAAATATCATTAGAGACATGATTGTATGTTAAGTCTTTACTAGCACAGATATATGAGGATACGCTATCGCAACCAAAAATAGTAACGCCTGATTTTTCTAGTATTCGAGTAATACTGTATTGAATTAAATTATCTTCCGGAGCAATGAAAAGACAGCAATCGTAAAATTGACAGTTTTCATTTAACCAATCCATTAAGTTGGTATCTAAAGGTATGGCAGTAGAATTAGTATAATTTAAAGTATCCAATGAATCATTAATCAGGTAATATACTTCAAAAGCAGAATCATCCAAATCATCCAATACGCATTTTAACATATTAAATCCTTCAGAGAATAAACTGTTATCTAAACATACACTCGAATACTCAAAAACTAGAAGTTTCATAATAAACCCTTAACATTTTATTGATAAGTAAAAATCAAAATCTAAAAAATTTCACATGCCCTTAAGCATTTCAATTAATTTAGCATCAGCATATTTTTCCTGTTTGTTATTCATAAACTGTTTTTGTAATTCTTCAATCAGTTTATTCTTAGGATAATCATAGTCTTTAAATTTAATATTTTTATAATTCATATCACTAAGTATTAACCCATTAGCTTGGGCAGGCTGTAATCTAATAGTTTCTCTTAAATCTGTTGATTGTAATAATTTTTCAATATCGCTTATTTGAAGATCTCCTTTACCAACAAGTAACAATGATGTTACCATTTTTCTAACCATATTCCATAAAAAACTTTCTCCAACAACCTTAAAAGTCATCATATCATTATCAATTTTTAAGTCAATATCCAATATTTTCCTATTGGAATTTTTTTCATTTCTTTTAGAAAAGTTTCTAAAATTATGTTCACCGATGAAATAACCCATAGCATGCTTCATTTTTTCAAAATCATATTCAACTTCCTCAAAAGGATTGAAAGGTTGAACATAAGTGTAAGTTCTGGATAATGGAAATCTAACTTTAAATCCGTATGGAACTTTTGCTTCACCGATTATTTTCACATCTTTTGGTAACAAACCATTCAAATAATTTAATCTAATCTCTTCATCAGTAATAAATGATATAACATTTCCAGTAGAATGAACGCCTTTATCTGTTCTTCCAGCAACAGAATAATGGGCTTTCCACGTATCTTCAATAACGCCGGACTCAAAGAAAGCTTTCAATAATTCCCCTTCAACAGTCCTATAATTGGGTTGTCGTTGATATCCATGAAATTTTGTTCCGATATATGCAATTTTTAATGCAACCCTTCTCATTCGTTACCCTTCTTATAGATTCTATTACTTGTAAGATATGTCATTTCATACTTAAATTAATTATTAATTATTTCCGAAAATTAAAATAGTTTAATTTAACATAATACTATAATAGTTACTAATTCTAATTGAGTTGATTTAATGATTGTTATACCGGCTGTAGATTTAAAAAATGGTAAATGTGTACAATTGGTTCAGGGAGAACCTGGGACAGAACAAGTGGTTTTAGATAATCCTGAGGATATCGCCATACAATGGGTACAGAAAGGTGCAAAGAGGTTGCATGTTGTAGATTTGGATGGTGCATTGGGCAGTGGCGAAAACTTAAACATAATAAGGAATATTATCGAAAAATCTGAAGTTCCTGTTCAGATGGGTGGCGGTATAAGAACATTGGATGATGCAAGAAGATTACTTGATATCGGAGTTTTCACTGTTATAATAGGAACAATGGCGATAAATCATCCTGAATATATCACTCAATTGTCTGATGAATATGGTTCTGAAAGAATTTGTGTATCGTTAGACAGTAAAGATAACAAAGTAGTTACTCATGGATGGACGGAATTTACAGATAAAACACCATTGGAATATGCAAAGTTATTTGAGGAAAAGGGGGCGGGTTCTATTCTGTTTACCAATGTGGATGTGGAAGGATTATTAAAAGGTATTGATTTAAAACCAGTTAAAGAACTATTATCTGGTATTTCCATCCCAATAATATACTCTGGTGGAATAACTTCTTTGGAAGATTTGGAAATATTATCTCAATTAGATACGGATTATGTCGTAATCGGTTCTGCATTATATAAAGGTTTAATCAATTTTGAAGATACTCTTCAATTTCAGAAATAAATAGGGGCGGATAATTATTATAGTTATGGCAACGGGAACATTTGATATAATTCATCCAGGACATGCATTCTATTTGGAAGAAACAAAGAAATTAGGTGGAACAGATGCAAAGTTATTGGTTGTAATAGCAACCGATAAAACTGTCGAAAAACATAAACGTATTCCTATAATACCTCAAGAACAGCGTGCTGAAATGATATCTAAAATTAAGGGAGTAGATGAGGTAGTTATTGGGGATGAAGAAGATCCTTTTAAAATCGTAGATGAAAAACAACCGGATATAATAGCAATTGGTCCCGATCAAAAATTTGTACCGGATAAACTAGAACAAAGCTTGAAAAAAAGGGGAATAAACTGTAAAGTTGTCAAAATCAAGGATTACAAAAAATTTGATTTAGATAGTTCATGTAAAATAATTAGAAAAATAAAAAATACACATTTTAACGAAAATGTATTTGATGAATGTGAATAAAAAATTAAAAAATTTAATATAGTATATTAAATAGATAATTATATAATATAAATTTATGACACTAAGGAGATATTTTCATGGTAGCTGAAAAATATTATGATATATTAAGAGATATAACCGATATTATGAATGTAAAAGGTGCTGGTGACGATGATAAACCAGGAATTATCTATATTCGTAATGAACCGGAATGTTACACAATAGGAACACGTTATTACGATGATGAAATTGCAAATTATTTGGATGAAGTAGTTGATGAATGGACTGGTGAAGAATCTACCCTTAAAAAGAAATCTAAAAAACGTTCAAAAAAACAAGATAAAGTTGAAGAATTATACTACCTATGGAAATTAACTTTACCTGAATAATTATTATTTCTATTTTTCAACTTCTTTTTCTATTAAAACTATTTTTAATAAACTATTTTAACTATACAATTCAAATTTAATCTTAGAATTCACATAATTATTAAGGGTATGTGTAATGTTAGAAAATATTTATAATAAAACATTGGATAATGAGATTACTCCCGAAATTGCTTTAGATTTGGTTCGTTCAACAAATCAGTTTCAACTGTTCGATACCTCAGATAATCTCAGGAAAACAATTGTGGGAGAACACGTAACTTATGTTGTTAATAAAGCAATAGATATTACTGATCATTGTATTATTGGATGTAAATTCTGTTCATTCAGAAATAGTGAAAACTATCAGATGACAAATGAAGACATATTTAAAAGCATAAAAGAAGCAAAATCTGAAGGTGCAACTGAAATATGTCTTTTTGGTGGGATAACAAAAGAAATGGATATCAATTACTATTGTGATTTGATTAAAGAAATTAAGGATAACTATGATATCTGTTTACATGCATTGTCTCCAGCTGAAGTATTTCAGACGGCTAAGAATTCGGGCATCACTACTTATGATGCTTTAAAACAATTACATGATGCAGGTATGGATACTATGACTGGCGCTTCAGCAGAGATTTTGGTTGATTCTATACGTGAACAGATATGTCCAAATAAGTTAACAACCAGTGAATGGGTTAATATTATTAAAGAAGCTCATGAGTTAGGAATACTTACTACTTCAACAATAATGTACGGCAGTATTGAATCATGGAAAGATAGGATTGAACATATGTTTATTTTAAAAGAGATTCAGGAAGAAACTCATGGATTTACAGAATTTGTTCCCATGACATTTTTAGGAGAAAACAATGAGTTGGGAAAAATTTCTAATGGTGCAACAGGAATTGAGGATTTAAAAGTTCATGCAATTGCTAGGATTATTTTTGGTGAAACTATTCCAAATATTCAGGTCTCCTGGGTTAAATTAGGGCTAAGAATGACTCAGGTTGCTTTAAACTGTGGTGCAAATGATATTGGTGGAACTATGTTTGAAGATAAAATTTCTACAGCAGCGGGTGGAGGTTTTGGTGGATATTTGCCAGTTGAAAAAATAAAGCAAATAGTTACAGATATTGGTAGGATTCCAAAAGAGCGTTCTACAAAGTATGAACTGTTATAACTAGTTTAAGTAAATTTTTTAAAAATAAGTTTGGGGGATGAAATGCTTATATTTGTTTATTAAGCATTTTTGTTTTTTCTTGTGATGTTAATTGATTAACAATTTCTTCTGGTTTTCCGTGGTCAAGTAACTTACCGTCACGCATTAATGCCGCAGTATCACAACATTCCAATACAAAGTCCATATCGTGTGAAATGATTACAAATGTCTGATCTAATTCTTCACGAGCATTTAATATGGATTCAGTTACATGTCTTCTAGTAATAGGGTCCATAGTTCCTGTTGGTTCATCCAATATTACAATGTTAGGTTCTTTAATAAGTACTTGTGCAATAGCTACTCTATGTCTTTCTCCTCCACTCATTTGATCAGGATATTTTTCGAGCAGTGATGCAGCTTCTTCTTCTTTAAATCCTACTGCAGTTAGAACGTGTAATGATTTCATTTTTGCAAATTCTGAAGGTAAATCCAAACTAATTGCATCAGTTAAGTTACCTAATATAGTTTTATATGGGTATAAACTGAAATCTTGATGTAATAAACCTATGTGTGGTGTTACACGACCTCTATGTTGTGGACCTTTTTTAGCAACATCAATCCATTCATCTCCGAGTCTAATTTCTATTTCACCATCACTTGGTTCTACTAATCCTGCAATAACTTTAGATAATGTGGTTTTACCAGCTCCACTTAAACCTACAATACTTGCAATTTCTCCTTCATTGATGGTTAATGTTACTCCGTCAACGGATTTAACAACTCCACGGGATACGGAAAAGTAATATTTTTTCAAGTTAACCATTTTAATTAATGGATCACCTATGGCTACTGTTTCATGTTTTTTAGGTAAAGGTATTTCCTCAACGAATTTTTTAACAATTCCTGCCGGTTCCCCTTCTTCGAAAATTTCACCTTTTTCTAACCAGATTACTCTGTCCGACAAGTCCTCTATTACTTCTGGCCAGTGTGAGTTAATAATCATGGTGATGTTCTTTTCCTTAACTCCGTTTAACAAAGCGTCATGTAATAATTTTGCAGTCTTCGGATCTAATGTTCCTGTTGGTTCATCTGCTAAGAATAACATCGGATTTTTAGCTAATTGTCTTGCAAGTACGATTCTTTGTTTTTCTCCACCACTTAAGTCACGTGCTACGTGTGTTGTTCTGTGTTCCATTCTTGTCATTTTAAGAAGGTTAATTGCTTTGTTAATATTATCTTCATCACTTTGATCTTCAAAAGATTTCATAATATTTTCAATAACAGTTTCTTCTTCATATAATGCAAAAGTCCTTTGTAACATAATGGAAATACGTTTTTTCACCGCTGCAAATTCATCACGCGTACTATTCCATAAATTAATGTCTTTAGCTATGAATCTTCCACCACAAGAACATGGAGAATCTGCTTTTGAAGGTACATCCACATATTTGCATTCAGAACATTCTGAAATATGATAAATAATTTCTCCTTCGTCCGGTTCATATTCTGGTATACCTCTTAACATGTTAAGCAGTACGGATTTACCAGATCCACTTCTACCAAGAATACCAAGAACTTCTCCTTCTTCTATCACTATATTAATGTTCTTTAGTACGGCTTCATTATCAAAATTTTTTGTAACATTTTTTACTTCTATAAAGCTCATCAATTACACCCTTATTAAAAGATTAGTCTATGTTGATAAATTATATTAATTTTATTTTTTCAAAATTACTAACATATCTTTTAATTCAATATTATATGTAACTATTTTTCTTTTTAATAGATATTATATTTTGTGACTTTTGAATTTGTCACGATTGATAAACTTTTTATTATATCAGAATTAAAAATATATTATATATTAATATTGTTTTCGAGAAGACTATTGTTATTTTCACATAATATTATTGATTACTTTTGTGAGGGTGGATGATTTGTTAACCTCAGTTCAGAAAGAGATATTACAAAGTTTAATTAATTTATATAGAAAATCTAAATGTACATCTGTTAAATGTGAAAGTATAGCGGATTTAATGGGTCGTAATTCTGGTACTATAAGAAATCAAATGCAATCTTTACGTAGTTTGGGGTTAGTTCAGGGAGTACCAGGTCCAAGAGGAGGTTATAAACCTACTCTTGAAGCATATCATACGTTAAACATTGAAAACGATCCTTGTGAAATACATGTGCCGATTCATGTAAATAACAAATTAGTTTCAGATATTTCTGTCAATAAGATAGAATTCACAAATATTCTTAGGCCAGGTGCATGTGAAGCTACAATTACGGTTTTGGGTGATATTAAACAGTTGGATTTGGATAATCAAATTAAGATTGGCCCTACTCCCGTAAATAATTTAACAGTAATAGGTACTATAATTGGCAGGGATGATGTGGACAATGCTTTACTTATCAAAACTGATGGTATTTTGAGTATTCCTAATGTACCGATTAAGGAATTATCCACTCCAATTGATTGTTCTGTTGATTATGATGTTCCGTTAATAGAAGTTTGTAAAATCATGACCGAAAACAACATTAAGGGGATACCAGTAATTATTGATAATGAGGTAAAAGGTATTGTAAAGTATTCTGATGTAATTAAAATGATATCACAAAATAATTTAGATGCAAAAGTAAAGGATTTCATGGATGAAAATGTTGCTATAGCTAAAGAAACAAATACATTAATACATAGTATGAATACATTGTATCAGAAAGATGTTTCAATGTTAATATTATTAAATGATAATAATGAGTTATCCGGTATGGTAACTTTTACTGATGTATTACGTAGTTTAGTTAGTTTTACAAACTGATTTACTTCTCTTTTTTTTTATACGGTTGAATTTTCACACTCATCTTTTTTTTGAGAGGAATTTTTATGAAAGTTAAACATTTAGAAATTACTAAAAATATGACTATCTCTGATTTTATGAAACAATTGGAGGAATCCGGTGTTTTGGGTGCAGGTAGGATATCTCATGCAACTAAGTTATTGGCAGATTCAATGGAAGATCCGGATACTAAAATATTTTTAAGTTTAGCGGGTCCAATGATACCTGGAGGATTAAGAAAGGTTGTTCGGGATCTTGTGAATGATGGTTATGTTGATTTGATAATATCTAGTGGAGCTAATTTAACACATGATTTGGTAGAATCGTTTGGTGGAAGACATTATTTAAGTACGGGAAAAGATGATGAAACATTACAAGATAATGGTATGGGTAGAATAGCAGATATATATACAAAATCTGATGATTTTGAAGTATTTGAAGAAGAAATTCATAAAATCTTTGAAAAAATTAATGACAATTATGAATCGATTTCCATACAAAAATTCATATATGAAATAGGGATGCTGATTGATGATGAAAATTCGTTTATAGCCACTGCTGCAAGAAAAAATGTTCCGATTTTTGCTCCGGGGTTAATTGATTGTATGATTGGGCTGCAATTATGGATATATTGCCAGGATCATGATTTTACTATCAGTGCAGTTGAAGATATGGCTTTTTTATCCGATTTTGTTTATAACTGTAAAAAAGTTACGGCATGCATGTTGGGAGGAGGTCTTCCAAAGCATTATACATTAGCATCAAACATATTAACGGGTGGAATTGATGCAGGTATACAGATTACTCTTGATAGAAGTGAGGGTGGAAGTTTAAGTGGTGCCCCATTAGAGGAAGCCAAATCCTGGGCTAAAGCAAAAAAAGGTTCAAACTTGGTTACAGTTGTGGGGGATGCAACGGTTTTGTTTCCATTAATTGTGGCTGGGGCATTGGATAAAATTAATTAAGTTTGATTATGGTTCTTGATGCCATTTGTTTTGTTTTTTCCTAAGATTTTATCTATTGATTTAAGTTATGGGTTCATATGGATTAACTGATAGATTTAATTATATTTTTCAAGGTATCTTGGGGAGATTCTGAATTATATATGCTTCTGCCTATTATGGCAGCATCAGCATACTTCAATGTCTCTTTTGCAACACCTCCCTGTACTCCAACACCTGGTGAAATGATGAAAGAATCTTGTCCAACAATTTCTCTAATTTTTTTAAGACGGTCTAATTTGGTTGCGGGAGCTACGTAATTTTTTATTCCAAGATCAACACCCATTTGCGCAATATCTAATGAAATCGGTTTTAAAAATTTATCGGCACCAGGATGAGACATTTCAGTAAGTAGAAAAATATCTTTATTTAATTTTTCAGCTGCTTCTTTACATGCGGTAACACTGTCTTCTCCAACAAAACCATGGACAATGATTGAATCTGCTCCATAATTTAATGTATTTCTAACGATTTTTTCGTTTGTAGCATCAATGTCAGCTACTTTGAAATCAGCTATTATTTTCACGTTAAAGTTTTCTTTAATTTCCGTAATTATCTTTGGCCCCTCAGATAAAGTTAATGAATATCCTATTTTAATTGTATCTAAATATTTTGTTGTTTTTTCTAAAATTGAAAATGCTTTAATTTTTTTTTCTACATCCAATGCTAATATTATTTGGTTTTTAACTTTCATAATTATATTATATTTTTTATTTTTTATTAGTATTGTGTCTGAGTAATACTTTTTGCTATTTTTCATTGTATAATTTTTAAATAATTTTTTAATTAATGTTTTGTCGGTTGTTTTGATTATAATTAGATTTATGTTATCTGAAATTATTTTTAAATTATTATTAATTTTTTTTGGAGGTATAACTAATTAACATGCTTTTTTTAATACTTATTTTCATGCAATAATTTCTAAAAAATGTGTTTTTTTATACAAATTATACACAAATTTGATTTTCTTAATAAGGAGGGATATCTGTTTATATCTAAATCTTTCATTATATGTTTATATTTAAAAGTTTAGGTTAACTAAAAAGTATAAACTGCACTAATTATCATATTTACTTTAATAAATAATCATAATATTTAAATATTAAAGTATATATATACAATAATCATACTTTTGTTAGAAGATGAAAAATCATTGGATAACGGTATATATTTTAATTTAATAAGTTTTTATAATATGGAGGAAAATAAAACATGCACATAATGGAAGGTTACTTGCCACCATTCTGGTGTGCCGTATGGTTTATTATTTCAGCTGTAGTTGTAATTTACGGTTTAATGCAAATTAAAAAAGCTACAGAAGATAATGACGATGCATTACCATTACTTGCACTCTCCGGAGCATTTATGTTTATTTTATCATCATTAAAAATGCCATCTGTAAGTGGAAGTTGTTCTCACCCATGTGGTAATGGTTTAGGTACAGTATTCTTTGGTCCAGCAGTAACCGCAGTTTTATCAGTTATAGTATTATTATTCCAAGCTATATTATTAGCACACGGTGGATTAACAACACTCGGAGCAAACATTTTCTCAATGGGTATTGTAGGTCCAGTATGTGGTTACGCAGTTTGGAAAGCACTCAGACAAATGAACATTTCTGCACCAATAGCAATATTTTTCACAGCATTTGTTGCAGATTTATTGACTTACATAACAACCGCAGTTGAATTAGCATTAGCATTCCCTGGAGCTGACATGGGAGCAACATTCGCTACATTCTTCGGTATTTTTGCAGTTACTCAAATACCATTAGCAATTGCAGAAGGTTTATTAACAACAGTCATATATAATTACATCGAAAGTGCAAGACCAGATATTCTTGTAAGATTAGGTGTAATTTCAGAACAAGAAACAGGAGCTAATTAAAATGGAAATGAAAAATATCATATTATTAGCACTTGTTGCTATACTAATCATTGCACCGTTAGTAATGTACGCCGGTCACGGTGAAGATGACGGTTACTTCGGTGGAAGTGACGATGCTGGTGGAGAAGCTATTGAAGAAAACAACCCTGATTATGATTATGAATGGTTCACATCAATTTGGGAACCACCTAGTGGGGAAATTGAAGGTTTATTATTTGCTCTCCAAGCTGCTATCGGTGCTATAATCATAGGTTATGTCTTTGGTTACTGGCATGGTGGTAGTAAAGCTAAAAAAGAAGAATAATTATGTTAAATTTATTTTAGCATAATTTTTTTTTTTAATTTTTTTTTGAGTGGTGAATATGTCAATTTTTGAAGATACATTAGATCATTATACAATGCATAATGAGCTAACAGAAAATAATATTTATTCAAAGTTAATATTTGCACTTTTAGCGATATTATTGAATTTAATTACTGGTTCACCAATAGTACCTTTAATAATATTTTTGATATGTTCCTTTTTGATATTATTTGTAGCTAAAATTCCGTTAAGGTTTTATGTAACATTTATGGCAATTCCTATAGGGTTTGCAGTATTATCCGGAATATTTTTAGCATTTTTAGGTACTGGGGAACAAATATGGAGTTTAGGGTTCTTTGGAATAGGACTCACAAAAGGTGGAATTAATCAGGCACTACTTGTATTTGCTCGTGTATTGGGTGGTGTAGCTGCTTTAGGATTTTTAATTCTTACAACACCGATGAATCGTATATTCGCTGTATTCCATGATCTGCATGTACCGGCAATTATAACAGATTTAGCAATATTAATGTATAGATATATATTTTTATTCTTAGATGTTACGGCAACCATGTATAATTCTCAAAGAACTAGATTGGGTTACCACAACTATATGAGTTGGATGAATTGTTTAGCATCTCTTGCAGGTATGGTATTTATAAGAACATGGGAACAGGGAGAAATTTCTTATAAAGCACTAGCTTCAAGAGGTTACAATGGTAGATTAAACATGATTCGTGAAGGAGATTCCATAAGCGACATGTCTATAAAGGATTGGCTATTGATAATAATATTTGTTGTTGTAATAGCTGTTGCAATATATTGCTTGGGAACTGCAAATCTATATCCAGTATAATTATTTAAGGAGATAACGTATGGCAGAAAAAATTTTAGAAGTAAAAGATTTACATTATAATTACCCTGATGGAACTCAAGCTATTAAAGGAATAGATTTTTCTGTAGAAGAAGGCCAAATGATTTCCATTTTAGGACCTAATGGTGCTGGAAAAAGTACTTTTTTCTTACATTTTAATGGTATTATTGAACCTACTTCAGGTGAAATTATAATTGAAGGAAAAAAATTAGAATATGATAAAAAAAGTTTACTTGAAGCAAGAGCTAAAGTAGGAGTAGTATTCCAAAATCCTGATGATCAATTATTTGCACCAACAGTATTTGAAGATGTAGCATTTGGTCCAATGAATATGGGTCTTCCAGAAGAAGAAGTAAAACAAAGGGTAGAAGAAGCATTAGAAGTTGTTGGAATGTCTGAATATTCACATAAAGCACCACACCATTTAAGTGGTGGACAGAAAAAACGTGTAGCTATTGCAGGTATTTTATCAATGAGACCAAAGGTTATGGTTTTAGATGAACCTACAAGTGGATTGGATCCTAACGGTGCTTCCGCTATCATGCAATTGTTATATGATTTAAATGCTGAAGGTATGACAATCATTGTTTCAACTCATGATGTTGATTTAGTTCCAATGTATTCAGATAACATTAATGTTTTACGAAAAGGTAAAATCTTGAAGAAAGGTAACTGTCGTGAAGTATTTAGTGATAAAGAGGTTATTGATCAAGCTGATTTAAGATTACCTTGGGTTGGACAAATCTTTGAACATTTTGATCTTAAAGATGGTCGTACTTTTGATGGTGAAGGATATCCTTTAACAGTTCGAGATGCATATGAAACCTTGAAAAATGAATTATGAATTTCTCATAATTAATCTTTTTTTAAATTATTTTTTGATGAATTTTTCTTTTATTGTTCTTATTATTTCACAAGTTCATCAAATTTTTCACCACTTTTATTACATTAATGCCATTTAGTATTATAATTATTTTAAGATAATTCATAAACAATTATTTACTATGTTTAACATAACTACACATAGTAAAAACATAAATTTTTAAAAAACTACTTTTTAATCTTATTATTCACTAGTTGTATAACGATGAGGAGGAAAACAATATGCCTACAGGAATAGATGTGGATTACTTTCAAAGCATTATAAAAAAATTGGAACATAAAGTAGAATACGCAGACATAAGAGTCAGAAATTCATTAAGTAATGCAGTAGTTCTAAAAGATGGAAAAATAGATAATGTTGATACGGGAATTAACTATGCAATAGGTATAAGGGTATTGCAAAATGGAGCATGGGGTTCTGCATTTACTAGTGATATTGACAAAGTGGAACAAGTAGCAGAAAATGCTACTACCATAGCAAATCAACTAAAAAGTGATGTATCATTAACACCTACCAATCCAGAAGAGGATGTTGTACAATCTAAGGCTAAGATTAAAATTGAAGATATAGCTATTGAAGATAAAATTGAAACAATGAAGGAATTGCATAAAATTGCTCAATTAGAACATATACAAAGTACCAACATTTCATTATCTGAATCACAGTCATCGGACTTAATAATCAGTTCTGAAGGAACAAACATTCTAAGTGATAATAACAGGACAGTATTATCAATGAATGCAGTTGCATCAAATGGTGAAGTAATGCAAATAGGACATAAAAGTCTTGGAGGAGTAAACGGTTTTGAAGTTGTAGAAGATGCTGATTTAGAATCTTTTGCAACAGGAATTTCAAATAAAGCAATAAGTTTATTAAGTGCAAAAACACCTCCTTCAGGAGATTTTCCAGTTATTCTTGACCCTGAATTGGCAGGGGTATTTATCCATGAAGCGTTAGGGCATGCTTCAGAAGCAGATATTATTTTACAAAACGATTCAATATTAAAAGGTAAATTAGGACAAAAAATTGGTTCTGAGTTAATCACAGTAATAGACGATGCTTCCATTGAAACTGGATTTGGTTATTATCCATATGATGTCGAAGGTACAAAATCGGAAAAAACAACATTAGTAAAAGAGGGTGTCTTTACATCAGTACTCAGTTCACGGGAAACAGCAAGTAAGGTGGGTAATCCTGAATCAACGGGAAATGCCCGTTCATCCGTAAGTAATAAACCTTTGGTTCGTATGAGTAATACTTATATTAAACCGGGAGATTCTTCATTTGATGAATTATTGGAAGATATTCCTAATGGGATATATCTTAAAGGATCTCGTGGAGGTCAGGTTGACACGGGAAAAGGAATCTTCCAATTTAATGCAGTTGAAGCATATAATATCGAAAAAGGTGAATTGGGAACACATTTACGCGATGTTTCATTGTCTGGAACAACTTTAGATATATTAAATAATGTTTCGGGTGTAGGTTCAGACTTTAATTTAAGCGTTGGATTCTGTGGAAAAGATGGTCAAACAGTACCTGTAGGTGATGGTGGACCTCATATTAGGGTAAGTAAAGCAACTGTTGGTGGAGTACAATAATGAAACAAGAAAAACTAAGTAATGAAGAAGGTCAGTTACTAATTAAAATTGCCAGAGAAAATATTTCAACATATTTAAAAGGAGGAGAATATTCTCTTTCATCAGATTTACCTAAAATATTCAATGAAAAATTAGGGGTATTCGTTACTTTGTCCATTAATTCTAATTTACGTGGTTGTATAGGTTATCCTGAACCATATATGGAACTTATAAATGGATTATTGGATGTTTCCATAGCTGCAGCTGTGGAAGATCCCAGATTTAATCCATTGTCATTGGAAGAATTTGAAAAAGTTAAGATTGAAATCAGCGTATTAACCAAGCCCCAGTTGGTGGATGTTAAATCATATCATGATTATTTCAACGTTTTAAAAGTTGGAAGAGATGGTTTAATAATTGAAAACGGATATCATAGGGGATTGTTATTACCACAAGTTCCCGTAGAACAGAATTGGAATTTGAATGAGTTTTTAGAAGGTTTATGTTACAAGGCAGGATTAAATAACGATGCATGGAAATATGAAGATACTAAAATATACAGTTTCCAGGCACAGATATTTGAAGAAGAATAAAAATAGGGAGGTTGAAAAATGAAATTGCCTAATATACCAACACCGGATGAAATAATTGATAAAGCTTTTAACAGGGCAAGTAAGGCCGCATCAAAAGTCAGAAGTTCTAAATTACATCCTCGTGTAAAAGGGATGAGGATAGAGGAAGTTAGGGTTCAAACAGCATGTGAGGTAATAAACAGTACGTTCAATAGGATTGTTACAGAAACGCCGATTATTGAGGAAATGCCTGAATTTTACCAGGATTATATTGATATTGTTGTTGGGGTCGATCAATATAAGCATTCTTTAGGTGCAGTTTTCTGGGCATTAGGTGTTTTAAAACAAATTGAAGCAGAATATACAAGTAAAATAAGAAAATCTGATTCATTACGAGCAATATCAATTAGAAAAGAAGCATATGGTAGAATAGTTTCTGTAGTTAAAAGAATTGATAAAGAATTGGATTTCCTTGATTTTGCTAAAAGAGAACTTAAGCACATGCCTAATATCAACTTCAATGCTGTAAGGGTAGTTATTGCTGGTTTTCCTAATGTGGGAAAGTCAACCTTATTAAACAACATAACTGATGCCAGTCCTAAGGTGGCAAATTATCCGTTTACAACACAAGGTTTGCAGATTGGAAACTATGAAATGTCATATAGGCAGTATCAGATAATCGATACGCCGGGATTATTGGATCGTTCCATAAATGATATGAATGAAATTGAATTAAATGCAATAGCTGCATTGGAACACTTGGGAAACATTGTAATATACATATTTGATCCTTCAGAGACATCAGGATTTTTAATGGAAAACCAGTATTTATTATATTCCGAAATTAAAAAAGTCTTTGAAACTCCTATGATATGTTTATTTAACAAAACAGATTTATTGTCAGATAGGGCAGTAATTGAAGATTATGCTAAAAAAATTGAAGATCCAATTTTTGAAACAAGTATAAATGATTTGGGTAAAATTGATGAAATTAAAGAGTTGATCCAGAAAATGGGTAAAGAATTTGCTCAAGAAGATCAATTTACAGAATATAATCTAAGAAGGAGACATAATAAAAATTAATCTTCTTTTTTCACCCCCAATTTAAGAAAAACTAATTCTAGAAATATTTAAATAATAAATAAATAAATCATTAATTATATAATTATTAAATTATATTTTTGTAATTTTAAACATAGGAATGATCATAATGAAAAGCGTATACGTAGATTCAAAAGATGACAAAAAAGATGAAGTAATTGAAGAAACAGAAGATATCGAAGAAACTACATTCACTGCTGAAGATACCGAAGAATCAACAGAAGAAACTATTGAAGACGAAGAAGAAACCAAAGAAAAAGAAGAATTTGATTACAAAGTTTATGGAAAAGAAACTGTTGAAGAAACAAAAAACATTGCTGAAAAAATGTTCAATGATGTAGTTTCAACTTTAAAATCAAGACAATCCGAATGGAACAAAACATTAGAAGAATATAAAGCAAATAAACCGGCAGTAGATTTATTGGAATATGAAGAAGAAATATTAATAAAATTAGATGCACCACGTGTATCAAAAGAAGATATTTCAGTAAAAATGTCTACAGACTCAATTGAAATCGAAATAGATTTCCCTGATTATTTAAAAGATGATGAAAAGGTTAAAGTATTAAGAAAAGAAAGATGTTCTGGAAAAACAAAAAACATCATACCTTTACCTGTTGAAATCGATATTAAAGAGGTTAAAGCTTCATTTGAAGATAATGAATTAACAATCACTTTACCTAAAATCAGAGGTAAAAAAGTAGATGTGGAAATAGTATAATTAAACAAACAATAGAGTTTATTTCAGTCAATGGAATAAACTCACTTTTTTTTATAAACTTTTTTTTAACTATCTTTTTCTAACGGTGATATTATGAAACCATATGTTATTTTAATTGGATCTGCTTCAGGTATAGGTAAATCAACAATTGCTTCTGAAATTTCTAAACAATTAAACATAAAATATTTAATAGAAACTGATTTTATAAGGGAAGTAGTGCGTGGAATAATCGGCTCAGATTATGCTCCTGCATTACATAAATCATCATATAATGCTTATATTGCATTAAGAGATTCAATAAACTATGAAAATGAAGAAAAATTAATAGAAGCTGGTTTTGAAGAACATGCATCATTTGTTATTCCTGCAATAGAAAAAGTCATTAAACGTTCAGTAAAAGACAAAGATTCCATTGTTATAGAAGGGGTTCATTTAGTTCCAGGATTAATAAATATTAAACAATTCGAGGATGATGCAAATGTCTATTTCTTTATATTGACAGCTGATAAAGAAGCTCATCAGGAACGTTTTATATCGAGGGCAATCGCAATTAAAAGGGGTGGAGCACAGTTAGATTACTTCAAAGAAAACAGGATTATAAATGATGATTTAATACGAAAGGCAAATTCCTTGTCAATACCTGTAATTAACAATACATCTAAAGATAATACAATGAAGAAAATTTTACAGATTATCAATGAGGTTTCTGAAGAAGTGTTTTTAAAGCATTCCATTGATGATATAGATCTTGAAAGAGAAATTATCACTAAGTATGGTGGAAAAATCACGGATATATCTTATTATATTCCTGAATTTAAAGAACCATTAACACGAACAGTTGATGGTTATGATGATGAAGTTCATTCTAATCAGTTTATTAAAAATATTGAATCAGACTCAAAACAAAAAGAATCGCTTTCAAAGTTATACGAATTGTCTAATAATGTTCATAGTCATCATATATCGGCTCCAGATAGGGAAAGTCTTGATAAAATAATCCAAGAATTAGACAAACATAATCTGATTATAGATAAAAATTTAATCAAAAATTAACAAAAACTATTTTAATAATTAAAAAAAATAAGAAAAATGATAATATGACTGAAGGAGATATAAATTTTAATAACGAAATCATGTATTCGGATTGTCCTGTCTGTGGTGGCGAAAAAACACTTGAAGTGACAAACAGAACAGATAACATACCTTATTTTGGTGATATTTTAGAAACTTCCGTATCTTGTAAAAGTTGTGGTTATCAATCATCAGATAGCATATCTTTGGAACATAATGATCCTGTCAGATATACATTAACGATTGATGATTCAAAACTCAATACGAGGGTTGCTAAATCTCAAACTGCTACAGTTACGATTCCGGAATTAGGATTAAAAGTTGAGCCCGGACCAAAATCACAGGGTTATGTTTCTAATGTGGAAGGTATTCTTAATCGTTTTGAAAGTGCTGTAATTCGAGCCATAAAACTTGAAGGTGAAGAAATACCTTATGAAGTCAGGGAAAATGCTCTGAATATTATTGATTATCTGTCAAAAATTAAAATAGGTGAACTGTCAACATTGTTGGTTATCGAAGATCCTTTTGGCAATAGTGTAATTGATGATGATGATGCGCAAAAAGAATTATTAAAACAGGAAGAAGCTGATAAATTACAAACGGGATTCACAACAATAGATCAAAATGAGGTGGAATAATGTCAGTATTGGATATAATGGAAAAAAGGTATAGTGTCAGAGGATATCTGGATAATGAAGTTGAAGATGAAAAGTTGAACAAAGTTTTAAGGGCTGCACAAATTGCTCCTACCGGGGTTAATGCTCAGGCTTTCAAGATATATGTTATTGAAACTAAAAAGCATATTGAGGAATTGGAAAAGGTAGGTAAATGGGATTGGTTTACTGAAGCACCATATATTATAGCAGTTGTAGCCAAGCCATCTGATGCGTGGACAAGATATGATGGTAAGAATTTGGGGGATATTGATGCCACCATCGTAATGGATCACATTATATTGGAAGCTACAGAATTGGGTTTGGGAACTTGTTTTATTGCTGCATATAATAGGGAAGCTGTAATTGAAATGTTAAAATTATCTGATGATTATGAACCGGTTCTTTTAACTCCTCTTGGTTATCCGGATGCTGAACCTAGAGGTACTGATAGAAAAAGTTTGGATGAGTTGGTAGAGTTTATTTAAGTCATTATTTTCTTTTTATTGTTATTAAAAAAAGGATAAATTGTGGTGGTGAATGGACGATAAAATCTAAAATATTAGAATAAGTCGTCTTCATCTTCTTC